>CAKTWD010000001.1 GCA_934630485.1 uncultured Eggerthellaceae bacterium
GCATACGTCTGCGGGACGTCGTTCGGGCGCCTCGCAAGTTGCTTATTCGCAAGACCCCCGTCATCGGGGCACTCGCCCGCAAGCCGGCACTCGTCGACCTGCCAATCGCGCGCCTGCGCAGAAAAAGCGCGGCGGTGGCAAGCTGAAGTGCGTTTTGGTCGCGGTCCTTGCATTGGTCCTGGTGGGCGCCGGTGCGGCTTTCGCGTACTACCAGAATATCGAGGGCAACCTGCATGCAGGCCTTGATCAGAAGGATCTTGAGAAGTACCTGGTCGAGACGGATCTGACCAACGAGCCGTTCTATATGCTGCTGATGGGTACTGACGGCTCGTCCGAGCGCGAAGAGGACGAGTCGTTTGGCGGATCGTTCCGTACTGACAGCATCATCCTTGCCCGCATCGATCCGGTGAACAAGAAGGTCTCGATGGTTTCGATTCATCGCGACACCATGGTTGACATGGGCGAATACGGTCAACAGAAAGTCAACGCGGCTCATGCGTTCGGCGGCGCGGTCCTATCTGTCAAAACCATTTCTGACTTTGCGGGCGTTGATATCTCGCACTATGCCGAGATCAATTTCGACGGCTTCCGCGACATCGTCGATGCGCTGGGCGGCGTCGAGGTTGACGTTCCTGTTGAGATCAACGATGAGGATGCTGGCGGCCATCTGGACGCGGGCTTGCAAACCCTCAACGGGGAGCAGGCTCTGATCTTGTGTCGCTCACGCAACACTTATGCCGATTCGGCCGACCCCGATTCGATGCGCGCCGCCAATCAGCGCCTGGTTTTGTCGGCAATCGCCGAGAAGATCCTGTCGTCCGATGTGGCCACTATTGCCAACTCGGTCACGGCAATTTCCAAGTATGTGACTACCGACCTGGATGTTTCCGACATCATTGGCTTGGCTCAGGCGATGCGCGGCATGGACACCTCGACCGACTTCTACACGGCAATGGACCCGGTAACCAACAAGCTCATCGGCGACGGCTGGTACACGTATTCCAACGAGGAAGAGTGGAAGGCCATGATGAAGCGTATGGACGAGGGCTTGCCGCCGTCCGAGGATGCGATCATCGACGAAAAGACGGGAACGATCGTTGCCACTAACGGCCAGGACCCCGCCGATTCCGAGAAGCTGGCTACGATCTCGGTGAAGAACGGCACAACGAAGAGTGCCCGCACGCAAGAGGCGGTGAACCTGCTGAAGGATGCGGGCTTCACGAATGCTTCGGGTTCGGATGCCAATTCGACCGATCATAAGAAGACCCTGGTCGTCTATAAGAGCGCGTCGCACGAACGCGAGGCGAATCAGATCGTCGAGGCGCTTGGTCAAGGCACTGCGCAGTTGGATAACGGCGAATATTTGTTTGAAAGCAACTTCTTGGTGTTGATCGGCTCCGACTGGAAGGACGCGTCGTAATGCGTTTCACGATAGTCGCTGTTGGAAAACTGAAAGAACGCTTTTGGGTTGATGCGTGCAAGGAGTATCTGAAACGCCTGCAGCCCTACGCGAAAACCGAGGTCCGCGAAATCGCCGATGTCGACCCGGCGCGCGCTGGCGGCGTGGATGCCGCGCGCAACAAAGAGGGCGATGCGATTTGCGCTGAGTTGGACAAGCTGTCATCGGGGACGCATGTGGTGTTGATGGCCATCGACGGCATCGAGCGCTCCAGCGAGCAGCTTTCGAGGCATCTTGGTCAGCTGATGTTGCAGGGCAAGAGCGATTTCGCGTTCGTGATCGGGGGATCCGACGGCGTGAGCGATGCTGTGCGCGCCCGTGCGAACGAGAAGTTGTCGTTCGGGCCCATCACGCTTCCGCATAACCTTGCTCGCGTGGTTCTTCTGGAGCAGCTGTACCGCACTCAAAAAATTGCCCACAACGAGCCTTATCATAAGTAGCGCTTATTCCGCGATGGTCTAAGCGGCGCAAGTGGGTGTTCGCAAAAGCGCGATTGCTTGGCGGAACCAAGCGGCTCCATGTGCCTGCTTCCGCTTATTCTTAGCCGCCGCCCTGTGCGGCGCGTCCGTGCAGTTGCCTATGTCTAACAAAAGGAGTTCGAATGCGATACGTCTCATGGAACGTCAACGGCTTGCGCGCGGTGATGAAGAAGGGTTTTGAGGACATCGTCGCCCAGATCAACCCCGATGTGCTTGCCCTTCAAGAGACGAAGCTACAGGCGAACCAAGCTGCTCCCGACCTGCCGGATTACCTGGAGTTTTGGAGTTACGCCGACCGAAAAGGCTATTCGGGAACGGCAGTTTTCAGCAAGAGGGCTCCGCTGCAGGTGCTTCACGGCTTGGGGTTTGCGAACCTCGACGATGAAGGTCGCATCGTGGCGTTGGAGTTCCCTGAATGCTGGTTCGTGTGCGTGTACACGCCGAATGCCCAGAACGGTTTGGCGCGCATCGATCACCGCATGGAGTGGGATGACGCGTTCCGCGACTTCTGCAAAGGCTTGGAAGAGGGCGTTCTGCCTGCTGGCGTGTCTGTCGAGCGCGTCGATGGTGAAGGAGCCGTCGTACTGTTGCCCGACGCGGGCGCAGGCGAAGGCAAGAACGGCGCGGATATCGACCCTGGTAAGATCATGCTGGGCGCGGGACACATCCCGGCATCGTGGTTGCCGCGCACCAGTGCAGGCGAAACCGCTGATGCGAAACCCGTGGTAGTTTGCGGCGATCTGAACGTCGCGCATAATGAGATCGACTTGAAGAACCCGGGCCCCAATCGCGGCAACGCGGGTTTCTCGGACGAGGAGCGCGGGAAGTTCGGCGAGCTTCTGCATGCGGGCTTCACTGACACCTTCCGCTATTTGCATCCCGACGTTGAGGGCGCGTATTCGTGGTGGAGCTATCGTTTCCACGCGCGTGAGAACAACGCGGGGTGGCGCATCGACTACTTTCTGGTTAGCGATGCCCTTCGCGAAAACGTGCAGACCGCAAGCATTTTGAGCGAAGTCTACGGATCGGACCATTGTCCCGTTATGCTTGAGCTTGAGAATAATCAACTAACACAAATCCAACCGTAATTAAGCGGCTGTCCATCGGTGATCCAACACGATCTGACGGCTGTCTAACAGCAGCTGGCAAGAACCCGACAGTAATCTAGCGCGAGTCCAACAGGATCCAATAAAAACCCAACCGTAATCCAACAGGAGTTTTCACATGCAGAACGATAATTCGAACAACACCAGCACCATGGATATGGAGAAGATCGAAGCCGGTGTGCGCATGATCTTGGAGGGCGTTGGCGAAGACCCCGATCGCGAGGGCCTGATCGAAACGCCTGCTCGCGTGGCGCGCATGTACGAGGAGATCTTCGCCGGCATGAACCAAGACCCGCACGATCTGTTCGAGAAGCTGTTCGACGAACATCATCAGGAAATGGTGATGGTGCGCGAAATCCCGTTCTACTCGATGTGCGAGCATCATCTGGCACCGTTCTTCGGTCAGGCTCACATCGCTTACATCCCCGGCAAAGAGGGGAAGGTCTGCGGCCTGTCGAAGCTTGCTCGCCTGGTCGACCTGTACGCGAAGCGTCCGCAGATTCAGGAGCGCCTTACCTCGCAGATCGCCGATACGCTTGTCAAGGAGCTTAACCCCGAGGGCGTGATGGTGGTGCTCGAAGCCGAGCACATGTGCATGACCATGCGCGGCGTTAAGAAGCCCGGCTCGAAAAC
Source organism: uncultured Eggerthellaceae bacterium (assembly GCA_934630485.1). GTDB lineage: Bacteria > Actinomycetota > Coriobacteriia > Coriobacteriales > Eggerthellaceae > UMGS1502. Next base: position 3,678 of record CAKTWD010000001.1, read on the forward strand.
CACCACCAGTGCGGCACGCGGGTGCTTCCTTTCCAACCAGGCAACGCGTTCCGAGGCTATGAGCTTGATTTTCCGTTAAGCCTTTGCACGGCGGGCCGTCAACGGTGACGCTCATGCTAGACTTTTGCAAAACAGGATTCGAATCCAGGAGGCTCTTATGAAGTGCGTTCTTTCCGTTTTGGGCAAGGATCGTCCGGGCATCGTCGCTGGAGTTGCCGTCACCCTTACCGAGTGCGGCGCCAACATCGACGACATCAGCCAGACCATTCTGGGCGACATGTTCTCGATGACTATGCTCACCACGCTGAACGATGAGGTCGCAGGCTTCGACGACGTTCAGGCCAAGCTTGCCGCGCAGGCCGAGAAGCTGGGTGTCCAGATGACGCTTCAGCGACAAGATGTCTTTAGCTACATGTACGAGGTGTAGTATTGCTTCGCGGGCAGCAATCGCTGTCCGCGTTTTTATGGAGGTATAAATGCCCATTGGGGTAAGCTTGGTTCTTGTGGCGGCGTTCCTTTTGATGAACGCCTTTTTCGTCATCGCCGAATTCGCAATGGTGCGCGTGCGTCCCTCGCAGGTTGAAATGGCCCTGCAGGAAGGTCGCAAGGGCGCGAAAGCGGCAAAGATCATCACCGACAACGTGAACGATTACCTTTCGGCTTGCCAGTTGGGCATTACCCTGGCTTCGCTTGCCTTGGGCTGGTTGGGCGAGCCCGCGTTCTCCAACCTTATCCGCCCGTTGCTGGCCCCCATTGGCATCCCCGAAACGGCCATTTCGGCCATTGCCGTCGCCATCGGCTACATCATCATGACCACGCTGCATGTGGTGGTGGGCGAGCTTATCCCCAAGTCGTTCGCCATTTACTCGACCGAGTCGTACGCGCTGCACACGGCGCCCGTCCTTCATGTGTTCTACCGCATCACGTTCCCCATCATGTGGCTGTTCAACCACCTGACCAGCGCCGTTGTGCGCTTGGCCGGTCACGATCCCGAGAACGAGCATGAGGTTTACACCGACGAGGAGATCAAACTGCTCATTGACGAGTCCACCGAAAGCGGTCTGATCGACCCCGAGGCTAACGAGATCGTGGACAACATCTTCGACATCGGCGACAAGGATGCTGAGGCCATTATGACCCCGCGCACCGACCTGATCTGCGTCGATATGGAAGACTCGCTGGAAGAGAATCTTCAAACCGTGCGCAACTACAAGTTCACGCGCTACCCTGTTTGCCAGGGAAGCAAAGACCGCATCATCGGTTTCGTGCACGTGAAAGACCTGTACACCGCGCCGAAGGGCGAGGACATGAAGGACCTGCGCATACGCAGCATCCTTGCCGTGCCCGAGGGGATCCCCGTTGCCAAGCTGCTGCAAGCGCTGCAACGTCAGCACACGAAGATCGCCGTGGTCGTGGACGAGCACGGCGGCACCAGCGGCATCGTCACCATGAGCGACATCATGGAGCAGATCGTTGGCCGCATGGACGACGAGTACTCGCATGGCGACGAGGGCCGCATCGTGGAGTTATCTGATGGCCGCAAGCTCATTGACGGTTCGATGCCTATCGACGAGGTAACCGAGCTTATTGGGTTCACGCCCGAGGAGGCCGACGAATGCGAGACGGCGGGCGGCTTGCTGCTATCGCTGTTCGACCGCATTCCCGCCGAGGGCGACGTGATCAGCGTTGCCGAAATGCGTGATGGCGAGCCTGTTGAGGGCGGCGCATCGGCCCAGTTCACGGTTGTGGACATGGACAACCACCGCATCGACAAGATCGAGGTGCGCGCGATTCCTGCCCAGGATCCGCTGCTTTAATCTACTTTCACGCCGCAGAAGCGTTCGGCGTTCTTCCAGAGGATCTTTTCCAGGTCGTCGTCGCTGAAAACGCCAGGAGCTTGCTGTGTGATTTGCTGGTCGAATTCGACGGCCGGGTCCCACATGGGGAAGTCACTGCCGAACATGACGCGGTCGCATCCCCACAAATGGACGAGCTCGGCCAGGTGGCGCGTGCCGGTGAAGGCGACGGCGCTGGAGGTGTCCACGAACAGGCGATCCTCGAAAGCAAGATCGCGGGCATCATCATCGTGCATGATGTCGTAGCCGCGGTCGAAGATGGACCAGCCGCTGAAATGCGTGGCGTCCACCACCAGGTCGGGGAAGGCGCGCAGGATGCGCTTCAGGCGCTTGGGGCTGGAGTAGTCGTAGCGGTAGTCGCCGGTGTGGATGACCACGGGCGCGCGACCTGCGATTATCTCGTAGAAGTTCATCAGGCGTGGGTCGTCCATGTTCACAAGCTGCGTGTCGGGATGCAGCTTGAAACCGTGAAGCCCCAGTTCAAGGGCGCGTTCGACTTCTGCTTCCATATCTTTGAAATCGGGATGCATGGTACCGAAGGCGATGAACTCGGGGTGCTCTGCCTGCTTTTCGGCAAGGAATGAGTTGATGGTGGGGACGGAGTGCGCGGTAGTTGCCACTGAGTGAACGATGAAGTTCGTGATGGGTGAGCGCTTTGTGGCGGCGATTAGGTCTTCGGCTGTGCCCTGACCTGCCATTGCTTGTTGGACTCCGTAAAACGCGCCGACTGCCTCCACCGCTCGCGAGGCGATTGCCTCGGGGTAGATGTGTGCGTGCGCATCGATGACCGCCATGTCGTTCCTTCCGTTCTTTGGTTTGAATCAAGCTTCACTTTAACGCTTTTTAGTTTCGGGCGCGTGTCGCGTTGTTGGAGGGCAGTTGGCGAACGGGCGGCGCCGTGTTTGCGTGCCTGGCGCCCGACTGCGGGGTGGGCGGCCTCCCATCAGCCGAATGCCTCCACCCAGAAGCGCTCGACCGGTGGTTTCCCTAAACTTGCGTCGTAGGTGCGACGTTCCAGGAACAGGTTCGTTTCGCGCGAGCCGATGCGCACGCGGTAGCGCGCGGTTGAGATGCCCCGGTAGGAAGGTCCGAAGCCGCTGCGCTCGATGATTTCGTCAACGCGGAACGAGCGTCCGTCGGGCCACATGATCACAATCGGGTCGAACCTTCCCTCGTCGGTTATGCGCATGAAAACGTCGACGTAGCGCTTGTGCGCCCGTCTTCGTGTTCCGCTTGAATCTGTCACCCAATCTGCCGGCATGTCTGTTATTATCGAACATCGGTTCGAATTCTGGTAGCGAACAGACTGTGAAGATTGAAGGGGCGTGCGAATGACGGATAGATTCTTGTCGGCAAAGTGCGAAACGCCGGCTAATGATGTCGCGTCGCGCTGCGACCTTTCGCAGATGCATCAATCTTCCAACAGAACTTACCTGTGCATTGATCTGAAATCCTTTTACGCTTCGGTGGAATGCATCGATCGCGGGCTCGACCCGTTTGCTGCCAACCTGGTTGTGGCAGATCCCGAACGCAGTGCCAACACCATTTGCCTTGCCATTACGCCGGCGTTGAAGGCGCGGGGCGTGAAGAACCGCTGTCGACTGCGCGACGTTCCCGATGGCATCGACTTCGTTTGTGCGGTGCCGCGCATGAAGCGCTATATGGAGGTATCGGGGCATGTCGTTAACGCGTATCGGCAATTCGTTTCGCCTGATGACATGCATGTTTACTCAATCGATGAGTCGTTCATCGACGCCACGCCGTACTTGAAGCTCTATGGTGTGGACGGGCGCACGTTCGCGAAGATGCTTATGCAGGCGGTATTCGATCAAACGGGCATCACGGCCACGGCGGGTATTGGCCCGAACTTGCTTATGGCAAAGGTTGCGCTTGACGTGTGCGCCAAGCATGCGCTCGACGGCATTGGCCAGCTGGATGACGAGTCATGGCGTCGCGAGATCTGGTTTCATCGGCCCATCACCGACATATGGGGTATTGGGCCCGGCACCGCGCGGCGACTGGCGAAGCATGGCGTGTTCGACCTGGCGGGCGTGTGCTCGCTGCCGAAGAAATCCATTCAGAAGGAGTTCGGCAAGAACGGCCTGTTCCTGCTTGATCATGCGTGGGGGCAAGAGCCGTGCACCATTTCCCAGGCGAAGAATTACCGGCGACGCGACCATTCCATCACGAACGGGCAGGTTCTTATGCGCGATTACGGTTACGAAGAGGCGCAGACGCTTGTTCGCGAGATGGCGCTTTCGTCGTGCTTGGAGCTTACCGAGAAGGGCCTTGTTGCAACGAGCGTTGGGATTTGGGTGGGTTATTCCTCGTCGGGGGCAAGTCATCATGCGTGGGATCACGGGCGGGTGCCGGCTTTGGGCGCGGGTGGCAGCGCTAAGTTTCCGCGTCCCACCGACTCGGTGGCGCAAACGATGGACGCGCTGTTGGATCTGTATTTGAAACACGTTGACCCGCGGATGGCGATTCGACGGGTGAACATCGCGCTTGGCGGTTTGTTCGATAAAAGCGACGTGCAGCCCACGCTCTTTGACGATACCGAGGGCGAAAGCAAGGAAGAAGCCGTTGCGCAGGCGATGGTTGCCGTGCGGGCACGGTTCGGTAGGAATTCGATGCTAACGGCCACCAGCCTTCTTCCCGAAGCGAACGGTCGCGAAAGGAACATGCAGGTAGGAGGTCATCGGGCATGATGATGAACGTTGATCAGGTCCGGCGTGCGGCGCAGATCCCTTCGGTTGACGTGTGGAGCGGGATTTCCGAAGACGAACGCCAGTATCGCGCGCAAGTGCTGGACGACATCGTGAAGCGAGTTGCCGCCGAAGGGGTTCATTACGCCGTGCCTGGGGATGATAGGGGCAGGCAATTCATGCCATTTGCAGCGTTGAAGGGGTTCGACGAGGTTATCGCGGAAGGGGAAGGCCAAGAGCGTGGCTGCGGCATGTAACGGGGTTGCGAGCCAAGGTTGTGAAGGTCGCGTGGGCAATGCAAGAAAAGCTTGCCATGGGCGTAAGAGGTGAGTAATATATCTTCTGCTGTTCGAGAGACAAGCAAGTTGCGAACAGCGCTACATACATTGCGGGGTGGAGCAGTCTGGTAGCTCGCCGGGCTCATAACCCGGAGGCCGTAGGTTCAAATCCTGCCCCCGCGACCAAAACTTCAACCCTGAACTGGCAAAACAGTTCAGGGTTTTTGTATTTAAAAAGTTTTGATTTTATAGGCAAAAGTGTCTCTCGGGTCATTCGTCGGCATGTCCCTCAGGATGCTCTCGGGCGGAGGCGGGCGCTCGAGCCTGCTCGCGCAGTACCAGAACGCAGCTTTGACCATATGGTCAAAGCCTCATGCCCCTGTGCTCGTCGAGCACGATCCTTATCTGCCTGTCCTCCCGCTCTCTATGGCGTTGGCGGCGGCGGGGACCTCGCCGTTCTTGGCGAGATCGGCGTCCAGCACGGGTGGTGGCAAAGGCTCGCTGTAAGCAGCTGCCAGCAGGAAGCTCGAACCTTACTCGGACCTACTCGAACCTGCAGGTGCGAGCTCTGCTCACCCCGACCTGTTTAACCCCTCGCCACCCTGTCTCTACTAGGATCTACTCGAACCTGCTCTTACCTTTTAAGGTCGTAGTACTGTGACGGATCCTTGGGATTGGATCCGTGCCATTCGAGGAGACCCTTTTCCACCAGCTCCTTGAGCGTGGGCCTGGAGACCTTCACGCTGCGTCCAAGGTGATCCGACAGCTCACCCACGGTGATTCGTCCTCTGGCGTACACGTATTGCATGGCCGCAAGCTCATACTCGTTGAGCGACTCGAAGACCGCCTGCCCTATGCTGCTCGAAAGGGCATCCTGGCGTCTCAGCATGCGCGACGTGATGCTGTTCTCGAGAGTCAACTGCACTGATGCATCGTTGGGTTCCTCAAAGATGGGGTCGTTCAGGAAATAGTTTGCCATTTCGTCGTAGATGCGCTGAACACCTTCGTTGAGCTCACGCACCCAACCGAATTCCGTCAACGTCCGTGCGATTACGGGGTTGCGAGCCCATCGAGTGTTTCGCATGTTCTCCAGCGTCACTACGTTGGGCAGTTTGCCTGGGCTCGTGATCTCCATGCGGTCGTCGTACATCATCACGCGGATATGGTCGCCACTGTGGGCGTAGTTGCGGTGCGTCACGGCGTTTACCAGGCCCTCGAACCAGGCGAACTCTGGGTATTCAGGAACGATCTTGAACTTGCCGTCGTCCCCCAGATACTGGAACTCGCGCAGCTGCTCGGAGATCATGGCCTTGGCGCCTTCGATGACCTTAGGCAGTGGGCCGTCGAACGTACGTTCCTTCACGATGTTGAGCCTGCGGCCAGTTTCCATCTTGCCTCCATCGAAGCGGATGACACGCACCCTCGCGCAGGGGATAAACTGGGTGGGGCTCTTGGCGAAGAGAAGGACGCCGGCGTTGGTGAGATGCCCGTCCACGAGCATGCTTCGGCTGCGGAGAACCTGCTCGTCCGAGACGTTTGTGCCGAGCTCCTCCTTGTAATGGGCCATGACTTCGGGGTCGATGTCTTCTATCGTGGAGCGGCCCGCCACTTCATCCTCGAAGCGCCGCTGGTTCTTGTCGTATTCGAGCGCGGTGATCTGGTCGTGATCCAGCTCGACGCTCTTGTCTCCCTGACGAAGGAAAACAGCCCCATCGCTGCGCCTCGCGATGACGTGGTCGGTCGATGCGCTGATGTCCAGGACGAGAATGAGGTCGTTTTCCCCATGGGAGTTTACGACGGGAATCTCGGCGAGCCTCACCATGGGTACAGGCTCGCAGCAGACGAGAGGTGCCTGCTTGAAAGCTTCGATGTCATGAGCCCCGTTGCGCTTGAACCCGGTAATCTCGCCGCCATCCTCAATGCCGATGACCAGCTTTCCTCCCGAGGCGTTCGCAAAGGCGCAGATATGCCGAGAAATCTCCTTCGCGTCTTTGCGGGCGCTCTTGCGGTCGAAGTATTGGTTCTCCTTCGCGGTGGAGAAAATGTCGGGGTCGCTCTTGCCGATTGGATGCTGCATAGTACCTCCCGTTTTGTTAGAGGTATATTTTACAGCAGTAAAGAGCCCATTTTCATCATCGGCTCGATGGGAAGGACAAAGCCAAGCGAGGAACGATGATCATCTACGAGCAGTTCAAAGAGCTCTACAACGCTATGGGAGGATCTCCCGAGCCCTCCATATTCTTTGATGAGAAATGCGAAGAAGGGTACGTGATCATCAAATACAACGATGGTCCTACCTTCCAGAAATGCTTCGCTGGGTCGTCGCACGAAGAGGGCGAGATCGGGTTGCCAGCCTAGACGAGCTCTACCGTGCCACGATGCCCGACGGAATTTGCCTTGAGCGCGATTGGGGTCGCGTGACCCGAGTAATGCTAGGTGACGTCTTCTGTCTCGAGATTCCCGATGATTTGCAGGATTGCTGGGAGTTGTGCGTTCCTCTCGCTGCCAAATGGAAGAACGATTAGCCTAGCCCCTCAGCATGTCCTCTATCATCGCATAGCGGATTGCGTCGATTGAACGATCTATCCATCGGGTATTTTGTCCAGCCAATTGCTGTCCCCGCCGCCGAATACGAGCCGAGGTATTTGGCAAACGCTGGTTGCGAAAACGTGCATAGCGGGCGCGTTTGAATGAATCGGCAACGCTTGTATAGAGCCCGGAAAGTCCTCATAACCCGAAGCCGTAGGTTCAAATCCCGCCCCGCGACCAACAGTTAAAGCAGGTCAGAACAGTAAAAGTTCTGACCTGCTTTTTGTTGTCGGTACCAACTGCTCGTGTTGTCGCTGGCGGAGCTTATAGGCAGGAGCGCTAAATCGCCTTCGGCCCTTCTTGGGAAACTGCGTGCTAAGGGCGTGCTTGTATGGCACGGCACCTCTAAAACCGATCCTGCACAGTACTGCTCGCTCCCGAGTTCTTCGGAGTAGGTTCGGAGTGGGAGTTGCGGCTGCTGGCCACTTTGCCGCAGAACGCTAAGGGCTACACGAGATCTTGCAGTAGGAATTTCCATGCGGGTTTAACCTCGATGCGTGTATCGCCCTCTATGATTTCCCCTTCTTCCTCTTTTGTCGCGATAAGCAATCGACGAATAGATTCGTCGATACGGGCTAGTTTTACTAAGTTGCCTATCTCCCTGGGCTTGGCGCTTTCGGAAAGCGAATAGGCCACCTGCACTGCAAGGCCTTGTTCGGGCACATAAAAATCTACGTCAATGCCGTTTTTTGGCGATTTCAGGTAATGAAGCCCCTCGCCAAAGGCATCATGCATTGCTACGGCCACCTCGTTTTCGAGCAAGGCTGGCTCCCTTCCGATCAGGAAGAGATTGAGCAATCCGTTGTCGCTGAAATAGCGCTTCGGATTTCCCTCGCGCTCTACAAACTTTGCAACGGCGTTTTTTACTTCAAACAGCAGGTAAGCCTCGCGAGCCATGGTAAGGTAGTCTAACAGCGTGCCCTTGCTGACGTTGTAGCCCAATCCGCGCAACATGCCATGCAGCGCCGTGGCGGAGGTTTCGTTGCAGACGGTTTCGGCAATTTTCTTCATGAGCACGCGCAAAGCATCGGGGTTTCGCACGCCATTGCACGCCACCATGTCTCCGAACAAGACCTCTTGGTACACGCTTTCCGTATATTCGCGAGCAGAGATATAGCGAAGCGATTCGGGAAAGCCGCCATTTTGATAAAACGTATCGAATGCGCTTGCAATGGCTCCTTTGGCCTTTGTCGCGTATAGCGCCTCGGCATCATGGGGCACACCGACAGCGTCGAGATACTCGTCAAAACGGTAAGGGGTTACATGCTTGACGAAATAGCGCCCACCAAGAGTGGTAGCTATCTGGCTGCTAAGCATGTTTGCATTGCTGCCGGTTATCCACACGCGTTCGCCAGCGTCGGCCAAGCGTCGCGCAAACTTTTCCCAGCCATCTACGTTCTGTATTTCATCAAAGAAGAAGAAGCCCGAATGTCTGCTGAGCTCGCCTTGCGCTGACAGGATGTCATTGAAATCGTCAACGCGGAATTCTGCCAGGCGCTCGTCCTCAAAATTGATGTAGATGATCCGGTTCCATTCCACGCCCGATTCCACCAGGTCTCGAGCTATTTTGTAGAGCAGGGTGGACTTGCCGGCGCGGCGCAGACCGGTGATTACGTAGTTAGCCTGAGGGTCGAGCGAGTAGCGACGAGGCACGATGCGCGCATTGCGAATGATTTCATGTTGATCGAAGATGACGCTTTTCAGCACTTCATGATTCATGGGAATACCAATCTGTTCGATGCGCTGAACAGATTGTATGGCTTTCCGTACAGTATATCGAACGGAATAATAGCAAATCTGTTCAATATACTGAACAGATGGCGTGATTTGGAAGGAAGATCGCTTATCGTCCGCGTGTTGTTGGTGCTGAGCTGGCCTAGTTTGCGTAGTCAACCGCGTTGCCAGATCCCATGCATAACGAACAACTGAAACTCGCGCATCTTTTGGCCCGATTCATTTGGTTAGCGCTACAAGCTCTCGTAGTAGCCACGTATTTTTCTAGCCATAAGGATACGGCGCTGAGCAAGGAAGTCCTCGTAATCGGCCGCACCCATATCGAATATTCCTTCCGGAATGCAATTCGACTCAAGGTTGGTCAAGAGACCTGCTTTATCAGAAATGTCGCCGAAGTAATTTTTTCCTGCTGCGATGGCTTCTCTCGCTTGTGTGAAGTACTCGCCAGGACGCATTTCGCCAATCGCTATGTTGATGCGCTTTTCAAGGTAGGTATAGTTCGCGATTTGGTTATAGAGGCGCTGCGGCGCGTCGATCGTCTTCCTCAGATACGCCTTCGGAAAGATATGGTGGATATCGCCAACGTTGCCGATGACGTCGGCCACCTTGAACCCGTTTGTGAACAGGGTGTTGTCAGCCGAACGAACTTGTGACGCTATGTAGACCATCCATGCTCCAGTTCGCACTGAAGTCGTAACGAGATTCTGCGGCAAGGTGACTTTCCAGAAATTGTCGGAAAGCTGCGATGCGGCGATCTCGTTGTAGAACGGGATGAATCCCTGTTCGGATATTCGACCCATGTCGCGGTCCATGACGGATTCCGACGAGCCGGAATAGCGCCCGGTGAGGATGGACATCACGTACCAGCGCTGCACCCAGCGCTTAAGATCGGTCGAAGGCACGGAGGCATCTTCTCGTAGGGTGAGATACAGATTGTAGGCAAAATTGACAGCGCCCTTGGATCCGATGATCGATGAAGATACGAACCCTGCCGAGCGAAGAGCGGCGGTAAAGTCCTGGAAATTGCTTTTACGCATGAACTTAACCACGCCGTCATGCAGCTTGGTGAAAGACTCGTCTGCTATCTCGCCTTTGAAGTCACGGGCCTCAAAATCGCGGCCAGAAAGAAGAGACACCAGGTCGGCGAGCTTGCCGCGGCCGAACATGTGCATGAACGCGACGCGCAGGACGTCATTATAGTCAGGGTCGTAAATGTCGTCCTTGTCGTCCTTGAGCCATTCGCACTTATCTGCGAACTCGGATTCCATGAACTCGGCGTCGTTTTGGCTGATAATGGCCCAGAATTCGGGCTTGACGGCCAAATGGCAGTAATAGTCGATGGCCTTGCGCAGCATGTTGCCGCCGTGAACCTCATCGGCAGCGATTTTAGACATTGCGAAGTCGGCTTGGGATAAAACGGCGCCCTTGGAATTGATGCGGATGAAGATGTCCGTAACCTCGTCTATGCTGCATTCAGCAGCTACGACGATGCAGCCGAGCTGACGCGTTGCTATCGCCTTAAGATCGGTGATTCTTAAGTTCACGACCTTGGGATCGCAGCCGGGGTTCGCCTCTATGTATTCGTTGACGAAAGTCCAGGAGTCGAAATCAGGGGCGAAGAACTCTGCAATGTCCGATATCCATCGCGGATCTTTATCAATCACCGGCGTAAGCACGGCAAAAGGAGTGTCCTCGCCTTCGTAAAGAGGGTTGAAGGCGATCTTTACGCGCTTCGACTCGTAATCTTCATTAAGCACGGCTTTGCCCGCGAGCGCGGCGGTGAGAGCCGTCACGCGCTGCTGACCGTCGATAAGCACCGTCTTGCCCTCTGCAACGCCGCCGCCCTTGATCTTCACGTCGGGGTTCTTCCATGTGATCAGATAGCCGGTCGGGTATCCATGGTAAAGAGAGTCGACCAAATCGCGAACTTTGGTGCTGTCCCACACGAAGGGTCGCTGGATTTCGGGAATTGCGATGTCGCCGGACTCTATAAGCCCAAGGATGCTTTGCACTGAGTAAGTGGTGACGCTGTAGCAATCTTTCATATTCGATCCTAGAAACCGGTGCTAAACGAACGAAGCTATTTTACTTCTCATATGCAAATTTCCATCGAGATGGGTTCCGATGGCTGGTGCAATGAGTCTAAGTGGAATTCCGCTTTCCCCTCCTACTAGCCATCACTTCAAAACGAAGTGGCTTCGGCGGGTCTCGATAAGCCCAGCTTTCTGCATGCGTGAGAGCTCGGCGGAAAGAGCGCTGCGGTCGACTCCCAGATAGCCGGCAAGCTGTTGGCGATCGAAGGGGATGTCGAACTCGTTTTCGCCCGTCCGCTCGGCGACGTCGGACAAGTACGCCAACACTTTGCTGCGGATTGTTTTCGGGGCAACATGCAGAATGCGGCGCGAGAGGTTAAGGCTCTGACGTGCGATGATCGCCGTCACGCTTGCGCTGATCCTGACGTGATACGGGCACGCATGGGTGCAGGTGGTCTGCATTTTCGCAAGGTTCAGGAACAGGACGGCCGTATTCTCGGCGGCGATAACGTCCACCATAAGCGGCTCGTTGGGCACGGCGGCATATGCCTCGCCGAACATTTCGCCCACCCTTTTCACGCCAAGCACGCTGACATTGCCCCAGCGGTCAACGCTCTCGATGCGCACGCTTCCTTCAAGGACGACCCCTGCCGTCGCGATGACGTCGCCCATCCGATGGATTCGCGTGCCCGCTTTATAGCGGCGTTCGCGTGCGGCAAGGCAGCCAAGCATGGCCTCGATTTCTTGAGGGCTCGACCCGTGGAACAGCTGAGTTGTCGCCAGAAACTCGCTTTGCTCCATGATTCCTCGATTCGCATGCATATGTTGTAGTTACAACATACAGGATAGTACGTTTTTCGTATCATGCAGCCAGTTCAGACGACGAAAGGGGAGGCATGATTCGCAAAATCATACAGATCGACCAGGAGAAGTGCGACGGCTGCGGAATCTGCGCCGAAGCGTGCCACGAGGGGGCTATCGAGATCGTTGACGGGAAGGCCGGGCTTGTGCGCGATGATTTCTGCGACGGTTTCGGCGACTGTTTGCCGGGTTGTCCCCGGGGCGCCATCTCGTTTGTCGAGCGCGAGGCAGCGGCTTACGACGAAGCGGCCGTTGAGCGTAGCAAGCGCGAAAAGGAATCTGAAGTGAAGGCTCACGACTGGCCGGCCGTCACCTGTCCTGGATCTGCTGTTCGAACGTTCGACCGCGCAGCTGGGGAGGGCGCTGGCGCGAATGAAGCCGCCAGATCCGCCGCGTCGCAAAGTGTGTCCTCGCAGCTTCGCAATTGGCCCGTGCAAATTAAGCTGGCTCCTACACAAGCCCCGTATTTCCAAGGCGCCAATCTGCTTATTGCCGCCGATTGTTGCGCATTTTCGTACGGCAACTTCCATTCCGATTTCATCCGCAACAAAGTTTGCCTTATTGGCTGCCCGAAGCTTGACGGCACCGATTATTCCGAGAAGCTGACCGAGATCATTGCGAGCAACGACATCAAAAGCGTCACCATCACGCGCATGGAAGTCCCGTGCTGCGGCGGTTTGGAGCGCATGGCCGTCAAGGCTTTGCGTGCGTCGGGGAAGTTCATCCCTTGGCAAGTTGTCACGTTCTCGCTTGATGGCCGCATCTTGGATTAGCTTGTTGGCTTCACGACTTGCTCCTTCGCACGTTTTCGCTGTCTGACCTCGACGAACTGGTAGAAGTTAGTAACGCGGAGCGGAAAGCAGCTTTCGAAAGCTTTGACACGCTGATCATTTCGGCCTATCAGCAGCGTGCTTTTCTGGGATCGCCTGTCGTTGTGATCAGGCGTGAAGGCGACGCCGTGCGAGTCAGCGTGAATAGCCGGCACTTTAGTAGAGACTTTGAGACGAAAGAGATTTTCCTTGTCGAAAGCGCGGATGCGTCGAAGTTGCTGTCTGCGATCTTTGCGACTCATGCGGACAGGTGGGTCAAGCGATTCAGGCCAAATTGTTGCGTTCTTGATGGGTATTCATGGACGATAAACGTCTACGCGGGCAATCGATATTTCGAGTGCGACGGCGAAATCGTCATGCCGAACGTTTTCGGGTAGTTTGCGAAGAAGGGGCGCTGCAGATTGCGGTGCCCTTCCGTGCATTTGATGCTCGTGCGGATGAGTGCTTGACGACGCAGCTGTCCTTTTGCTCGACATCGGTTGTTGGGGCTTCAAAAGGAGTGCTAACGACGCCTTCTTATCATTAGCGCCCCTGAAAAATTCTAACGACACTTTAGGGGCGAAAAAAGTTATTAGGGCGCTGTTAAGTCACTGGTTGGGGGTTTCGCGGCTTCCGCCCGAAATCCCCAACCAGTGACTTAACAAAAAAAGAGCCAAGGAAACTCTCATTGACAAGGCAACTAGGTCGACCTACTATGCTATGTAGGTCGACCTAGTATCTTAAGGAGGAAAAATGGCTGCTGATACCGTTGCGGTGAACTTCTCGATGAGCCGCGAATTGTATAACGAATACAAACAACTCGTGTTGGACGGCGGAGAGAACGTGAAGGGAAATCTCGTTCGCTACATGGAGAGCGTCGTGCATTACAAAATGACGAACCCCTCGACAATCGCCGCTATCGAGGAAGTAGAGCGTTTGAAGAAAGACCCGAACAGGAAAACGTACGGAAGCTTCGCGGAAGCCATGGAGGATTTAGGCGAATGAGCGAATACAGGATCGTCCTCACCTCCCATTTTAAGAAGGACATCAAGGTGGCGAAACGCCGTGGCTACGATATGAGGCTCATAGAAAAAGTCGTCGACACGCTTGCCGCCGGCGAAGAACTAGAGGCGAAGTACAGAGACCACAAGCTTGCCGGCAATTACGCCGAATGCAGGGAATGCCACATCACCCCCGACTGGCTTCTGATTTACGAGCACTGCGAAGATGAATTGATTCTTTATTTGACGAGAACCGGCACGCACAGCGACGTATTCTGAAGAAGAACCCGCATAATGCGGGTTCTTCTTGGGTATGCAAAGTATCGGAAGTATCGGAAGTGTCGCGAAACAGAAAGCGGGACGCAACCACCAATTCAGCAAATCGACGGGCTGCGTATTCCAATCACTTGTTTAACAAATCCAACCAGTAATTTCACATACCTGTTATTAGAAGGCAGGGGGGGGTTCGCCCGACGCCTCTCAATCCCCTATCGTCCTCCGCGGGCGATATGGCACGGGTACCACTTCTGGAACCATGCGGTGAAGACGCCCATCAGCGCGGGAAGTACCGAGTTGATGGCGCCAACCAAGCTGGCCGCATCCGTCTGCATGATGAAGTACGTCCAAATGGGCGCGACCAGATAAAGCACGCCCCACGCCACGGTCAGGATGCGGTTCGTCTTCATGAAGATGGGGTTGCGCAGCGCTTCGTCCCCGTTGTAGCTGTTCTTGGAGTAATGCGCGGTCAGCGGAACCTTTAGGAAACAGGAGACGCTCCACATCAGCCCGAACAGGGCATACGACGCCGGAATCATTAGCACGGGGGAGGCCCCTGCCAGCAACGCGATGGAGCAGGCGCCAACAGCAAGCGCCGAAATCTTGTCGTACGCGGTTGCTTTGGTCCGATGCATCAGGACAGGCGGCAGCACGCACGCCGCCACGCTGATCAGGCTGCCCCAGAAGCTGTTGATTGATGCGGCTATCCAGAAGACGATCCAGGGAATCAAAAGCAGTAGCATATTGGTTTTCGGCTCGCCCGCGTTTTTGCCCGCGCTAACTCCGCGGTTATGACCGTCGATGCCGCCCGCATCCGAGCCCATGTCGGCGTTCGCGGCTCCGAAATATTCGTCCCAGTGCATCATCAGGTCGAAGTCGCCTTCAACCGAGTACAGGTGCTGCATAAGCGCCTCGTCGCCGCGGATCTTGCCAGCGGCAATGGACTGCCAAACATCAAATGGCGTGTTGATCCGTGTGGTGTAATCCGTGGCGAAGCCCTCGGCGGGCGCTTCTTCAATGCGGCTTCCGTTCGCCCCAAGGACAACGCGGTAGGTCTTGTCGATGTCGGTGTAGTGCATGTCCAGCGCAAGGTCGTGCCCCGGCCAAGCCTGTTTGCGGTACAGGGCGGCCATCTGGCGGGTGAACACCAGGCTGGGGTCCTCTTTTTCGCCTGACTCGTTAACGCCCCAGCTGGCGTCGGCCATCGCTTCGAAGACGTCGCGCGGGAACAGGTTCTGGTCAAGCTTGCTGCGGGTTTCGCGTGAGATACCGTCAGCTGCGCGGCCGTTAGTTGTGGAGCCTGTGCTGACTACGTAACTGGTCGCGAACTCCTCGCCGGCTTTCTTCACCCAAGAGAGGTACTCGTCGGTGCGCGCGGCCAGCTCTTTCACGCGGAAAAGCTCACCTTGCCCGCAAAAGATCGTGGTGTAGCCGCCTTTGCCGCAAAGGCGGTCGAACAGGTCGGTCACGCCGCTGTAATTGCCCTTGGCAGTGTAGAAACCGCAGGTCGAAACTACCACCGTGCGTTTGCCGCCCATGTCGTAGCGCGACGGGTGCCCGCCGCTTTCCGTCTCGACGCTCATGAAGGGAAGCGACATGGGGAGCTGGCGGTCGATCAGGTTCTTCAGCGGGCCGGGCAGCCCGAAGTAGTACAAGGGGAAGCTCCAGACAATTACGTCAGCCCACAGTATCTTTTCGATAACCAACTGCATGTCGTCATGGAGACAGCATGTTCCTGGAGTTTTGCTCCAGCACGAGAAACAGCCCAGACAGGATTTGATGTTGAGCGTGCCGACGTTTAGGGTTTCAACTACGGGTGCCTGCCCATGGGCACTCTCTTCTTGCGCGGTGATTCCCTGCATGAAAGCGCTGGTCAAGCGCCAGGTATTGCTTCGTTCGCCCTTGGGGCTGCCGTTGATTGCCAGGATGTTCATTGGGCGCTCCTTAGTTTGGTGGCGCATTGCTCGGCTCAGTCGCTTTGTTGGGTGCGCGATGCCTCACTTACGAGCTGAATGATATATCACTGGCGGAATAGAGGAAGAGCAAGGGGAGTCAATGTTTGGTAAAGGTTGGGATGGTGGAAGAAAATGGCGAAGACGCTAGAGGACGCTGGAGCCGTTCGTCGTTTCGCTTTCGCGGCATGCGTCGATGTAGTCGTCGACCGCGTTGCGGAACGCCTTCTCGATTCCATCCGCAGTATCCGACTCGTATTCGCGCAGTCCATTGATGTCGTCCACTAGGCCGTAGAAAACGCCCCGCTCGTCATCGTGCTTCGGGGCGAGTGATCCCTGCGGGGTTTGCCGCTACTAAGCGTATAATGATGCTCGGTAAGGCGACTTCTCGGCAACCGTTGAAGAAGTGATCGTAAAGAAGCCACTCGATTGCGCCTGGGAGGAGCGGGTTCAACAGCTTAAGGTTCTCCTGAACGCCCGGGTCTGAGCTCTTTCGCTACGACGTAGTCGCTCTGGTGGTAGGTAGCTTGATTCCGATCAAGACCTTCCAATAATCTATGGGTGGTATCTCGAAAAATGCTTATGGGAGCGCACCTGCTAAACTCATTGTGGCGTTTGCCTGAATAGGGCGCGTTTCGCAGGATGCGCACCCATCGCCCTATCACCCAACAGACTCAGCAGCTTTGCGGCTTTTCTTAAGGAGCGAAGCTGCTGGCGCTTTGGCGGCACTATGATTTGCAGCAGAAATCACGAGTGATCGATCGGGGCATCTGCATGCAAAACGAGGTGCGCGTTTCGGCTGGCGGGAAAGCTGCCGCCAAGAAAAAGACCGGCGGGTTCCTTCGCCAAGCCATGACATACTACGGCGTTTCCGCCGCGCAAACCTTCGTCGAGTTCGGCGTGTTCGCCGTCATGCAGCTTCTTGGGCTGGCAACGGGCACGGCCAACGGCATTGCCGTGGCATGCTCGGGATCGTTCAACTTCTTAATGAACCGCAACATCACTTTCAAGGCCTCAAGCAACTTCTGGCGCAGCGTCGTTCTGTTCATTCTTCTGTATCTATGGAACTTCCTGTTCGGCACGTGGTTCATTTCCGCAACGGCATCTGCCTTCGGCCTGCCGCAGACGGTGGGCAAGTTCATCACCATGGCAATGCAGGGCGTCTGGGGTTTCTGCCTGTGCAAATGGGTTATCTTCAAATAGGTTGAAAGACTCGACTTTAATTTGCGCGGCCGCGCTTGGAGCATTACGGGGGCAGCGATGCATGATCTGAATAAAGTTCTGTTTTACAAAACGTCGTTCGACGTCCAGCTGGTTGCGGGCGACGATTTGCTGTGGCCGATCATCTTCGAGATCAAAAACTGGATGACATCCAAATGGAACGGCCCCGCGTGCTACGGCGACGCCTCCTGTGACGGCCCGCAGTACGACGGCGCTCCTAGTGATGCCACGCCCGTGCTTGCCACCGACAACCAGGAATGGTCGGCACTTAAGCGAAAAGGCCAGATCAGATCGACGGATGATGACGCCTCGGTGGTTATCGAATCAGCCACGTTCTACGATAGCCTTTTCGGCAACAAATGGGCCTGCGCCATCTCCGAGACTATAAAGGTTGAGGGCTGCGCCTTTCGCGAATGGCGTACGGAAATCGGCTTTATCTGGCGCGAGCAAGATCGCGGCACGTTGTCGCTGATTCTTTCCTACAGCGATCAGCCGGGTTTCCTGGGCCCGCTGCAACCCACTCCTTCCGAAACCATCCCAGGCATTGTTCTTAGGCTGTCGGACAACAATCGCATCCGCTGCTCGGTTTCGGGCAGGAGCAATTTCATGGAGCCCACCCGCCTTGAGGTTGGCGACTTCGTGGGTTTCTGGTCGTTCGTCTCCGACAAGAACCGCAACACGCCCGTCGTGTTCGTTAGCCCTGCAGTCGACGATGGGGCGGCAACGCTTTTGATTGACCCGCAGGCCGTTTCTGCGGCTTTGGGCCCCTCGGCGGTGGTCTTTTTCAGCGAAAGCCCCGCCTTCATGGACGAGATGAATGCCTGCCTTCCAAGAGCTGAGCTGCGCTGCACGAACGGCGCGGTTCGCGTGTACGAGCCCAAGAAGAGTCTTGCCGAGCACTGGAAACATCGCTTTTTCTCGCCCGCTGCAATTGAAGAGCTGGGCGGCGCCGAGGCTTTGATCCTGCTACTAAGACGGGCGCTGGCTCAGGATGTTCACTTCTACGAAGACACGGTACGGCTTGATGACGTGCACGATCTTGTTCGCCGCAGCACGTTCGAGAAGCGGCTGCATCAACGTGTCGATGATGCTCAGGACGAAACGGATCAGGTTCGACTGGAGCTTGACGAGTTCCTTGACGATCACGAGCGAACGCTTAACGAGAGGGATCGCTTGGACGAGGAGAACAAGAAGCTGCGTCAGCAACTGGATGCGGCGGAGTCGAAAGCGTCAAGCCTTCAGCAGGCGTTTGAGGGTTCGGGCATGGTCGAGGCGCCGGTTGCGGGCTTGCCGCTGTATCCCAAGTCGCGAAAAGACATCGTGAATATGTTCTTGGAGGCGTATCCGAGCAGGTTCGACCTGACCGAGCGCGCGTGGCGTTCGCTGGACAATTGCGAGAGCAGCCCCGAGGTTTTGTGGAACGCGCTGTACTATCTGTGCACGCTTTTGCATTCGCTTTGGCACAGCGGGTCGGGCGTCGATTTGGAGCGAAGCTTTAACGATTCCGCCAGCGGGTTTGAGTACAAGCGCGGCGAAGGGCGCAACTCGCGTGCGGACAAGGCTGTGATGGCGTCTCGCTACGATGTGTACAACGGCCGCGAGATTTTCGCGGAGCCCCACATCAGCAAGGGAAATAGCCGAGGTAAATCGAAGGAGAACAGCATCAGGATTTATTTAGCCTTGGATGAGCCGTCGGGCATGATCATCCTTTCCAGCATCGGTGAGCATTTGGACAACCATTCCACGCGCAACTTTCATTAGAGCGCGAGCGTGGTTGGATGCGTTTGGTGCTAGCTAACGGTTGCGACGCCTTGTTGCGGCAACGCCAGCTGCGGCTGCTGCGGCGGCGGTACCAAGGGCGACTGCCATCGCGCCGTTGTCGCCCGTTGCGGGCAGAGCGGTCTCGGCGGGCTTAACAACAGGCGTGACCTTAGCGGGTGCGGGGTCTGCCGCAGGTTTTTCTTCTTCAGGCTGCGGGGCGGGGTCGGGCTTGCCTTCCGGCTCGGGTTTCACTTCCGGATCTGGTTTGACTTCTGGACCCGGCTTGACTTCCGGGTCAGGTTTGACCTCAGGATCGGGCTTAACTTCGGGATCGGTCGTGTCGGTGCCGATTAGATACACGTTGCTGCCAAAGACACAGCGGAGATAGTACTCGTGTCGCGTCATGAGAATGGTCCCCTCCCCGTTGTTGAAGTTGCTGAAATCGGGGTCGGCAAATGCGCCAATGTGGGCCGTGTGGAACAAATTCAGGCTGTAGGAAATCAGGGGATCGGCGTCGCCGCCCGTAAAGACCAAGGTCGCCCTTTCGAGATTGTCGACGGAGGCCAGGCTGATCGAAACGTTTGCTTCTTTGGCGTCTTCGGTTTTGACAAGGGACTCAGTATCGGGATCGATCCTGAAGAGGTGGACGCTTTCGTTACGCCAAAGGGTGAAGCCCTCGGGCGCGTTGGGGAAGTCGTACACGAACGCTTCGTCTTGGACTAACGTGAACGCAGGAGGCAGTTCTAGGTCGTAGAAGTGGTTGACGACGGTGGTGTTGACTCTGATCTCGCCGCCGCCTGGGGTGGTTGCGCCGCGGGCGGCGGGTGCTGCTGCCGGTGCGGATGCGGTGGCGGATTCGCTTGCGAGTGCGACGGCTGCGGCCGGTTCGGCGGCGTTGAGGGCGGCCGTGGGTGCAGCTTCGCTGGCAACTGCGGGGTCGGAAGGCGATTCGACTTTCACCGCGCTAGGTTCGGCGGCGTTAGGCGCCGCAACTGCGGTTTTTGCTGCTTGCTTGGCTGGATCCGCGGTAGTCGCGACGGCAATATCTTTCCCTGCAGTAGGTTCGGGTGTTTCGCTTGCCAGCGCTACGCCGGGCAGAAGGAGCTGTCCCGCCACAAGGGCGCTTACCCCGAAGGTGGCGATTTTGGCGCCCGTACGACGCTTCGCGCCGCGGATGAGCGAGCGGGTCCGTTCGTTCTGGCTTTGCGGTGCAACATGCCGTCTGTGCATAAGGCGCTCCTTGTTCGTAGGTCGGTTTCCGTGGATCTACATCGCGCCCGCCCGATTCGCCGGGTTCGCGCATGCGAACTTTCATGCGAGCCAGGAAATAGCGGAAGCTAATTTTCTCATGATCGACCCGACGCAGGCAATGGCCTGCTGTCCAATTCTTGGGGGGAGGCTGGGTTGGTTCGGGATGGGGGCTGGTAATAGCTGGCGATTGTCCCGCTGTTTGGGGCAGTTGGCTTGCTGACGATTTTGAGTTACCCTACAATTACCATATAATATCGAATTGTAGGGTAACCAAGATGGGAGGACGCCTTATGTCGGTGTTCGAGGAGGTGCTTGAGGAGGAGTTCGGAAGATCCGTTCGCCTTAGTGACCATATGCAAGCTGAGCTTGAGCTGCTGCCCAAGGGAAGTGTCCGTTCGCGAAAGATAAAAGGTCGCGAGTACTATTATCTGAATTATCGCGAGGGCGATAAAGTGAAGTCTGACTATGTCCCCGCATCTGACATTGATGATGTTCGTCGGAAAATTGAACGTCGGAAAGAGTTGAAGGCTGCTTTAAAAGAGCAAGAACGCACACGCCAGCAGATCGAGCGAGCTTTGGGGAGGGTCCCCGATGTTGTCTGAACAGCAGCATGCGTTTGCCCGCGTTCTTGATCTTATTGAAGAGGCTGGCTGCATGTCTTTTGTTGTTCTGATTGGCTCGTGGGCGGAGTATGTATACAAAGAAGCTGGGATTTTGCCCGGCTTTGACCCTAATATCAGGACACTGGATGTCGACTTTCTTATACGTAATTTGAGGCGCCCTGTTCCAGCTGCGAGTTTGGCGGTGCTTGCAAAAGAGAAAGGCTTCTTTGTTGAGTCGGATCGTCTGAATGGGTCGACGAAGATCCTTGACGCGTCGGGTCTTGAAGTCGAGTTTCTAATTCGAAAAATGGGCGCTGGCGCGGAGGTCGCGCTTAAAACGAATGTCGGGGTGACTGCGCAAACGCTTCGGCATTTGGAAATTCTCTCGACGAATCTTCTTGAGACAATTTGTTTGGGGCATGTGCTTCGGGTTCCTGCGCCTGAGGCATACGTGATTCACAAGATGGTGATAAACGACGAAAGAGGCCCGAAGGCCGAGAAGGACGCAGTGGCCGTTATGGCCTTAGCTTCTTATCTTGTCGAAGAAAAAGCGATTGCTATATTCGAATCACTTACCAAAAAGGAACAGTTGCGCGTCAGGGCCTTTATCGCGAAGTACGGCATCGAGAATCAGTAGGCTAGGCTCGCGATGCACGGAGCAGACATGAGGTTTAATGCGTGGGCTTGCTCTGGGTTAGATCAGCGAAATCAGTAGTTCGTGGATGCGAGTGTCGGCGTCCAACTCGGGGTGGAACGCGACGCCGATTTGGTTTCCGCTGCGTACGGCAACGATGCGGCCGTCAACCTGGGCAAGGACCTGCGCATCGCCGCGGGCTTCTTTGATGAACGGCGCACGGATGAACGTCATGGGGATGTCCGCCGGCTCCGTTTCGTCAGGCAAACCCGCGCAGGGTGCGGTAGTGCGGAAACTTCCAAGCTGCCTGCCGTAAGCGTTGCGCTGAACGGTGACGGGAAGGGTTCCAAACGCGCCAGCTGCGGTTGAGCCCGCGGCGACGGGGCCGTTGGGATCGCCCGCTGCGGGGACGCCTTCCTCCACGGTTTCGGCCAGCAGGATAAGACCCGCGCAGGTGCCAAGCGCAGGCATGCCTTCGGCAATGCGCTGACGCAGGGGTTCGAGCATTCCCAGTTCGCGGAGCATTTTCGCCTGAGCGGTGCTTTCGCCGCCGGGAAGCACTAGCGCGTCGAAAGGTTTTTCCAGATCGGCCGCCTGGCGAAGCTCGATGCACTCGCAGCCAAGCTTGCGCAGCATGCGCTCGTGCTCGATAAATGCTCCCTGAACAGCCAAAACGGCGATAGTCTTCATAAGGCTCCCTTTTTCGAATAAGAAAGGAAGGCCGTGAGCGCGGCCTTCCCGGTGATGCGTTTGCGTGCAGGCTTGGTTTGCTGGGCAGCGTGGTGCGCCCTCCCCCGCGATCGCCTGCGGGTTTGATTGGCCGGCGGTGCGGTTACTTGCCGCGCTCGGCCATGAGCAGGGCGATCTCGCTCTCGTTGATGCCGACCATGGCCTCGCCCAGGTCCTCGGACAGCTCGGCGATCAGCTTGGCGTCGGTATAGTTGGCGACGGCCTTGACGATTGCCTGCGCGCGCTTGGCGGGGTTGCCGCTCTTGAAGATGCCGCTGCCGACGAATACGCCCTCGGCGCCCAGCTGCATCATGAGCGCGGCGTCGGCGGGGGTGGCCACGCCGCCGGCTGCGAAGTTCACTACGGGCAAGCTGCCGTTCTCGTGCACGTACTTCACCAGTTCAACGGGAACCTGCAGCTGCTTGGCCGCTTCGAACAGCTCGTCCTCGCGCAGATTCTGGATATGGCGGATCTCGCGATTCATCATGCGCATGTGGCGCACGGCTTGAACGACGTCGCCGGTGCCGGGCTCGCCCTTGGTGCGGATCATGGTTGCGCCCTCGGCGATGCGGCGAAGTGCCTCACCTAGATCGCGGGCGCCGCAGACGAACGGAACGCTGAACTGGGTCTTGTCGATGTGGTACGTGTCATCAGCAGGAGACAGGACCTCGGATTCGTCGATGTAGTCGATGTCGATGGCTTGCAGGATCTGAGCCTCGACGAAGTGACCGATGCGGCATTTGGCCATGACGGGGATGCTGACAGCCTCCTGAATTCCCTTGATCATCTTGGGGTCGCTCATGCGAGAGACGCCACCTGCGGCGCGGATGTCGGCGGGGATGCGCTCGAGCGCCATAACGGCGCAGGCGCCGGCTTCTTCGGCGATACGAGCCTGCTCTGGGGTGGTGACGTCCATAATGACGCCGCCCTTCAACATCTGGGCAAGCTGGCGGTTGAGCGCAACGCGCTCGGCAGCGGTCTGTTCTTCGGTCATATCGGTTCCTTTCGGTCCGTTGGGTTTCTGTTGTGCAATGGATGGAAGATTAGTCGTTAGCTGGATATATGGATATAGTCAGAATCAACTTAATAAGTAAGACCAGTTAGGTGTCTGCCGGATTCAGTTGCAGGGGGGGACGGATGTTCTCGTACGACATGGCGAATCGGGATGGGCAAACTCTGTATGAGCACCTCTACCGCTGTATTCGTCACGATATCGCTCACGGGGCCGTTTCGGCAGGGCAGAAGCTTCCTTCGAAGCGCGCTTTGGCCGAGCATCTGGGCGTGAGTCTTGTTACCGTCGAGGCGGCGTATCGTCAGCTTGTTGCCGAGGGCTACGTGATATCGCGTGAGCGAAGCGGCTATTTCGTTTGCGAGTTGGCGCCCGCAGAAAAAATCGGTTTGCTTTCCGATGGATTGCCATCGAGCTTGCGTGCGAGTGATGATGGATTGCCGTCAGACGTTCGGGCGGCTGCTGATGGGTTGGTGTTGGATTCGCAGGCGGCTGCAGGTAGGTCGCTGTCAAATTCTGGGTCAGCCCTCGATGGCGCGGAGTTCGACTCTCCGATCCAATTCGACTTCACGCGCGGCGATGCCGCAACGAAGATCTTCCCGTATTCTGCTTGGGCAAAGACGGTCCGCCGTGTGCTTTCCGATGGCACGCCCGAATCGCTGGCGCAGGCTTCAACCGCCGCGGGCTCGCCGCAGCTTCGTCGCGCAATCGCCAACTATCTGCGTGAGTATCGCGGCATGAGCGTGTCTTCCGATCAGATCATTATCGGAGCAGGATCGCAAGTGTTGTATCAGTTAGTGGCTCAGCTTCTTGGCCGCCAGAAAGTCTACGCCATCGAAACGCCGGGCTACCCGCTTCTTGCCAAAATGTATGCAGCGCTTAATGCAGAATCTTGCTTGATTCCCGTTGATGAGCAGGGTATGAATGTTGGCGCGCTGATGGAATCTGACGCGGATGTTCTGCACGTTATGCCGTCGCATCAGTTTCCAACCGGTGTGGTAATGTCTGCGGCTCGTCGCCGCGAGTTGCTTAACTGGACGCGCGAAGCGTCGGGCCGCTTCATCATCGAAGACGACTACGATTCTGAGTTCCGCATGCACGGCCGTCCGGTTGCAACGCTTTTCGGCATCGATGCGGCGGGCAAGGTTCTTTATCTGAACTCGTTCGCAAAAAGCCTTGGCAGCGCATTTCGCATTGCCTATCTGGTTCTTCCCGAATCGCTGGCCCAGCGATTCAACGCTGAGCTGGGTTTCTATTCGAATACGGTCAGCCCGCTTGATCAGCTTGCGCTGGCGTCGTTTATTGAGGAGGGGCATTACGAGCGCCATGTCAATCGACTGCGCACCCACGCGCGTCGTTCGCAGGAGGCTTTGGTCGAGGCGTTGCGAAAAGGCCCCCTGGCGCATCGTTTGCGGTTCGAAGGCTTTGGCAGGGGCTTGCATTTCGTCATGGCATTTAAGGACAAGCGTTCTGAAGCCGAGCTAGCGGGTTTGGCTGCGAAGGCAGGGGTCTGGATTGCCCCGATGGGTTCGTTTTCGCTTGCCGCAGACGCGCTGGCCCCTGACGCGCTGGCCGCAGATTCGCCTGAATCAACGTCTTTCGGCGATGGAATGCCGCGCTTCGTTCTGCGATACGATGGCTCGAGTGAGTCAGCTGCGGAAGATGCTGCTCGCGCGCTGGAATCTGCATGGTCTTAGGTTGATGCAGTTTTCGTTACTTTCAATTAATAGTAGCTACCGCAGATAGGGGCATGTTTCTAGAATCGTTCCGTTAGATTGATTGAAAGTCGGTTCGGTAATGAGCATGTTCAGCGAGTATTCTGCCACCGAAGTTAAGAACGACTTGTTGGCGGGCATTGTTTCGTGTTTTTCAGTGATCCCCGAAGTTGTCGGGTTCTGCCTGTTGGCGGGCGTGAGTCCCACGTTGGGGCTTTGGACCTCGATTGTGTTTCTGATTCTGGGGTCGTTTTTGGGCGGTCGCCCTGCTATGGTTTCGGCAGGCGCGGGCTCGATGGCCCTGGTTGTTATGACGCTTATCGCCGATTACGGAACCGAGTACCTGTTCGCGGCCGTTCTTTTGGCCGGCGTCGTCCAGCTGCTGCTGGGTTTCCTTCATGCTGACAAGCTCATCCGCTTCGTGCCCGCAACGGTAATGCTGGGCTTCGTGGACGCTTTGGCGATCGTCATTTTCTCGGCGCAGATCTCGTCGCTTAAGGACGGTTCGCTGCTGATGTTCGTCTTCGTTGCGGTGGCCATGGCTATTGTCTACCTGTTCCCGAAGCTAACCGACAAGGTTCCCTCGACTTTGGTGGCGTTGCTGGCGGTGACGGCGCTCAGCTTGCTGACCGGTGGAACGACCACGTCGGTTGGCGCGATGGCGCAGATTTCGGCCGGCTTGCCAAACTTCTGGGTGCCGACGATTTTGGCCGACCCGCAAACATGGGTGATCGTGCTGCCGTACGCGGTTTCGCTGGCGTTCGTCGGCTTGCTTGAAACCATGCTGACCGAGCAGGTGGTCGACGAGATGACTGGCACGTTCAGCGATGCGAACCGCGAGCTGAAAAGCCAGGGCGTGGCGAATGTTGCCAGTGGCTTTTTGGGTGCCATGCCCGGTTGCGCGATGATCGGCCAGGCCATGGTCAACGTGAATTCCGGCGGGCGAGGCCGTTTGAGCACGCTGTGCGCCGGCGTTTTGCTGTGCGCGCTGGTGGTTCTTGGCGGCGAGCTTCTGAACTACGTGCCGCTTGCGGCGCTGGTGGGCGTCATGATCACGGTGGCTATCTCGACGTTCGACTGGAAGCAGACGCGTCGCGTTCTGGTTGATGGTTTTAGCAACCCCAGCAAGACGATCGAGCTGATCACGACGCTGGTTACGATTGGCGTGGTGGTTTCGACTAAGAATCTGGCGTTTGGCGCCGGTGCGGGAATGATCGTTTACTACGGCGCCCGAGCGATCCTTGGCGAGTTCTCGTTCCGCGAGGCGTTCCGTAAGTTGCTGCATCGCTAGATTAACTAGCTTCAATAACGACAGTAGCCGCTCCTAAAGCGGCTACTTAACCATATTGGCCGTGGAGGGCGTGACCAAACGCTCCACGTCTGCTCCGCATTATACCATGCGGCAGTTCGGGCTACTGATTCCGCGGTATCGTTGCCCCGTTAAAAAACCTGTTGAAGAAGGCCTAATTCTGCCGCTAAGGGATGCCGGCTCTGTGCAGAGTCGAAAACCTTTGTCGGGTGTATTAAACCTTTCGCTTCTGTGTTGTAGCATGTGCCCGTGAAAGCGAGCGTCCGCACGATTGCGGGCGCGTTTTGCTCATGCGAGTACGCGCTGAATTGATTGGAGGAGCCGTGTCTGCGTTGCGGGTGAGGGTTTGCCTCGCATTGTTGGTGATTGCGGGTTTTGCTCTTGGTTGCTCGGAGTTCGTCGTTATCGGAATCCAGCCCGAATTGGCGGAAGCGTTCGGCGTTTCGCTGTCGCAAACGGGCAATTTCATGAGTTTCTTTGCGGTGGCATATGCTGTCGCTACTCCCATTCTCGCCCTGGTCACGGGCCGGTTCAAGCGCTTCACGCTGCTGATTGCCTACAGTGCGGTGCTGATCGTCGGCAATTTGCTGTCAGTCATGGCCACCTCGTTTTCGACCATGCTTTTGGCTCGCGTGCTCATTGGCTTGGTTTCCGGTGCTTTGCTTGCTGTTGAGGTCACCTTCATTCCCGAGTTCCTTGATTCGAAGCGCGTGCCCATTGCTATTTCGATCGTTTACGCGGCGTTCTCGTTTGCCATGGTGCTTTCCACTTCGCTGGGCAAGCTGGCCGCAGAGGTTCTGTCTTGGCATGTGGCGCTGGTTGCTGTTCTGGTGATCTCGATTGCTGCCAGTGTTGCGATGCTTCTGGTTCTGCCGCGCTCTGGCAAAACCGACGAGCCTGCAACTGCTCGCGAGCAGCTTCCGTATCTGCACGATTCGCGCGTTATCGCCGGTATGTGCGTTTTCATCTTCGGTGTTGGATCGGTGTATGTTTTCTACGGCTATGTTACGCCTTACCTGCAGGGCGTTTTGGGCGTTTCGCCTATTGGGACCAGCGCGGTGCTGATGGGTTATGGCGCGATGTGCATGGTGTCGAACCTGATATCGGGCTGGGTTGCAAGCCGTTTTGGCATGAAGGCGCTGATCGCGTCCTTTCTTGTTCAGGCGGGTTTGCTATTTGCGCTGTTCATGGTGGGTGGGGCTACGACCCCGGGCATCGTCATCACGTTACTTATCGGCCTGACGATGTACGTTGTCTCCACCCCGTGCCTGACGATGTTCATGGACGTTGCCCGTCACGAGCATCCCAAGGCTCTGACGCTTGCGGCCTCTACCGAGCCGATGGCGTTCAACGTGGGAATTGCGTTTGGCACGGCGATGGGCGGTGCCGTGGTGAACGGCCCGGGAATCCAGTGTGCGGGTCTGTTTGGCGCGTTGTTCTCGCTGATTGCCTGCGGAATCGTGGTGGCAGCCGTGCGTGCTTCCCAAAGGAAGCGGAGGGCGGCATAGCGTTTGTTAGCCTGGCGCCGCCGGGCGCGGTTTCTTGGGAAAGCGAACGTGATTTGAAGCAAGCGCGTGTCCCAAGCGCGGAATCTGATGGCGAAACCAAGAGGGCGGCCCACTGGGTCGCCCTCGTTGCATGTGCGTGATCGTGCGCTTGGATTGTTAAGCTGTCTAGTGGCGGAGCGCCGTTGGCTTGCGGTTGGCGCTGTGCTCCGGTTGTCTACTCTTCGCCCGTGCCCTTCAGCATGGTCTCGACTTTGTCGTGGACTTCCTTCAGGCCGGCTTCGTCGATGGTCCACTGGTGGGTGATGGTGCCGCACGGCATTTCGAACCCGCATTTCTCCAGGTACTCGGCCACTTCCTTGGGGCCCGAAGGAGCCCAGCCGTACGATCCGAACGGGATGCCGATGCGGTTCTTCGGCGACAGCCCCTTCATGTAGCAAAGGAACGCGGCGACGGTGGGCATCATGGACGAGTTCAACGTGGGCGAACCAACGGCGATGTACTTGGCGGAAAGCACTTCGGTCATGATGTCGGAGATGTGGTTGACGTTCAGGTCAAGCAGCCTGACGGCAATGCCGTTCTCGACGAACGTTTCGGCGATTTGCTCGGCCATTTTTTCGGTGGTGTGCCACATGCTGTCATAGACGACCAGCGCGTACTCGTCGGTTTCGTTGGCGGACCACTTCTTGTAGGCGGCGATGATCTCGGGAACGTGTGAGCGCCAAATGATACCGTGAGCAGGCGCGATGATGTCAATGTCAAGACCGGCGACCGCCTCGAGCGCCTTCTGGACTTGGCGCGAGTAGGGAAGCACGATGTTGGCGTAGTACTTCTTGGCCTGTTCCATGACCTCGCACAGATCGACCTCGTCGTCGAAATGCATGCTGGACGCGAAGTGCTGACCGAAGGCGTCGTTGCTGAACAGGATCTTCTCTTCGGCGCAGTACGTGACCATGTTGTCGGGCCAGTGAACCATGGGCGTGTGCACGAACGTCAGGGTGCGCTTGCCGATGCTCAGGGTTTCGCCCGACTTCACCGGTAGGTAATCGAAATCGTTGCCGTAGTGGGCCTGCAAGCCGGCAAGCCCCTTGGGGGCACTGGTGACCAGCTTTGCGTTAGGGCAGCGGCTCATGACGACGGGGATCGAGCCGGAGTGGTCCATCTCGACGTGGTTGGACACCAGGTATTCGATTTTCGCGGGATCGACGATTTGCGAGATGCGGTCGAGCAGGTCGTCCGCGAAGGGACGCTTGCACGTGTCGATGAGCGTGACATGCTCGTCGACGATGAGATAGGCGTTGTACGTGGAGCCCCAGTCGGTGGTGTAGCCGTGGAAGTTGCGCTCGTTCCAATCGACGCCGCCAACCCAATAGATGCCCGGCTTGACTTCAGCTGCATTCAGCATGATTGCCCCTTTCTCCTAATGACTCGAATATAGCAGCTTTAATAATGGGAATCAATATCAATAAGAAGAGTGACTGGTTGTTGTCATAGGGATGTTGGATGGCTGTTGGATTGGTGCGACTTTTTAGCGAAACCACCGTCATGTGGCTGGCAGGTTGATTTTGTAGCATGTTCGCTGGATGCGGGGTGTGCCCTCTGCCTTTTTCGCAAAAAGGGGAGGTGATTGCCATGGAGTTAGATCTGATCTGCTTCGTGCTTGTTGAAGTGCGAAGAATTCTTCATTTGGCGATCGTTCTGATCGTTCTCTTGTAGCAATAGCTCGACTACAAACGACAGAAGCCGCTCCTAAGACGGCTTCTGTCGTTTGTAAACACTAGCCGCAGAGGGTGTGTCCATACGCCCCGCGTCTTGCTTGATTATATCATGCTTGGGAAGAGGTCGGCGTTACCTGAGTTAGGCGTACTTCATCAGCTCGTCGATGTACTCCTTCAGGACACCCTCGATCGGCGTTCCCTTCTTCACCAGATAGCCCAGGCTCATATTCATATCGCTCTCGTAGGGGATTGCAACCGTGCCCTCGGTAGACAATGCCTTGCCGGTCAGATTGCACCAAATTGCGTAGCCGTCGGCCTCGGCGATGCTCTCGGTCAGCTCGCGCAGCGAGGCGAACAGCGTGTCGTTGACCTTCTGCCTGTCGCCCGCAAGGAACGCCTTGCGCATGTCGGTTGCATGCAGTGAGTTCATATAGAAGTACTGCTCGTAATAGAACATGGGGTACTGGACAAGGTCGGACGGGTAGAGCTTCTCCCTATTGGCCAGCGGGTGGTGCCTGCTGACATACGCATAGATCTGCGCATCGAACAGCTCGTGATACTCAAGCTCGCCGCTTTCCAAGTACTTGCGCAAGGCGCCTTCGTTGCCTTCGGAAAGAAGCAGCAGGCCGATGTCACGTATGCCGTTGCTGATGTCGTAAGCCATCTTTGGGGCTTGAACGACCTCGATGCTGAAGTCGATGTCCGCGTGAGCATGGGCTTCGGCCACGCTCATCAGGGCGTTTACGCCAAAGCCGAAAGGCAACATGGAAACATGCAGGCGCGATGAGATGTTGTTTTGGTTGCAGAACTCGCGCTCGAACGCGTCCATCTCAGCGACGACGCGCTCGGCCGCATTCATGACCTTGGCACCGCGCTCCGTGACGGAAACGCCGCGCTTGCCGCGATCGAGAACGCTGAATCCCAGCTCGTCTTCAACTTGGCTCAGTGCTTCGTACAAGGTGCTCTTTGAAATTCCCAAACTCTTCGCAGCAGAGTTGATGGAACCCCGCTCTGCCGTTTCCAGCAAATAGCGAAGCTGCTGAACGGTTATCTTCACGTGATTCTCCCTACGTGTTCGACTCTGCCGAACATGATATGCCGATATGTTCGGTTCTGCCATAGTGATATCCGATCGCAACCTCAACCATAGCTTATATTGAGCGTGGTATAGTGCGGAATGTGTTCGGAATACCCTCCTATAGCATAATGTGGTGTTCGATATAACCGAACAAACAAAGGCGATGCGGAAGAGAGGTCGCGATCGCCAAGGGAGTGCAAACGCGAGCCAAATGCATCGTTCGAAAGCGATGCACGGTTCGTCAAAGAAGAGGCAAGAAATCGACGCGGACTTTTGAGGAGGGAAGACGGTCGGTTCGCAATCGCGGTTGGCGTACGGGAGGTGCGCGGCCGTAATTTCAACTCTTTCGGAAAGGGGAGGGTATGGAAACGAAAAAACGCGTTTCTGTCATCCATTACATCGTAGTTCTAGCGTTCTGCTTCCTGTTCCAGTTCGTTCCCGGTCCGCTGGGCATCTCGCAGCAGGGTATGTGCCTGCTTGGCTGCTTTATCGGCGCCATCTACGGCTGGATCACCATCGACATGCTGTGGCCCAGCCTTGTCGCACTTGTCTCCGCCGGCTTCACGTTCGGCATGACCCAGGTCATGGCCGCCACGTTCGGCTCCGCCACGGTTCTCACGCTTGTTCTTTGCATGGGCTCCATCGGCATCGCAATGAAGAACGGTGCCTTCAACTGGTTGGTAAGCCTGCTGCTTAACAACAAGTTCATGCAAGGAAAGCCTTGGCTGACCATCTGGATCATCCTGGTTCTTGCTTTCCCGTTCGGCCCGTTCAACCCGATCATCATGATGATCATCTTCGGTGCTTTCATCACCTCCATGCTTGAGTCTTGCCACGTGAAGAAGAACTCGAAGCTGGCCATCTTCCTGTATCTTGGTTGCGCGCTCAGCCTGATGAACGGCCAGATTCTCTTCCCGTTCTTCGGCACCGGCCTGGTCTTCTTCCAGAGCTACAACGCCATGTTCCCGAACATCCCGATCGACATGGTTCCCTACCTTGGTTTCATGATCGTCATGGGCATCCTGATCGCCACCGTTTACATGCTGGTCATGCGCTACGTCTTCAGGGTTGACGCTGAGCCTTTGACCGAGTACTGCAAAGAGTGCGAGATGGTCAAGTGCACGCGTGACCAGAAGGTCGCTCTGCTTCTGTTCGTCGGCCTCATCATCCTGAACCTCTTGGGTTCGCTGCCGCTGGGCGCAATCTCCGTATTCGTTTCCAAGTTCGGCATCGCTGGTTACTGCATGATCCTCTGCATCGTTGCCGGTCTTCTCCCCGACGCCGAGGGCAAGCCTCTGGCCAATCTGGAAGAGCTCTTCCATATGGCTAACTGGGGTCAGGTTTGCATGGTCGCCGTCGTCATGCTGATGGCAACCTACATGAGCAGCAAGGACCTGGGCATCACCGCCGCAATGGCAACCGTGTTCAAGTCGCTCATGGGTCTGTCTCCCTGGGTCTTCATCATCGTCTCGCTGGTTCTGGCAGTTGTCCTTACCAACGTTGCGAACAACATGATCATCGCCGTTATGGTCATGCCCTTCCTGGTCAACTACGCTCAGGCCGTTGGTATCAACACCACGATGTGCATCGTCCTTCTGTGGATCCTCGTTCAGCTCGCTCTTGCAACCCCCGCAGCTTCGCCGGTTACCGCAGTTGCCATGACGCAGGAATTGGCTGACGCAAGCGAGATGAGCAAGACCGCTCTGAAGATCCTGCCCATCATGCTGATCATCGAGATGGCCATCGCCATTCCTGTCGCCCAGATCTTCTTCCCGATGTAAGTCGATTACATCAACTGCACGTCATTCAGGTTGCGCGGCCCGCAGGTTTGAAAACCGAAAGCCGTGGTCGCGCAACCTGGCAGGTGCCTTCTAGCAAGCGCAGCTGCCGAACACCTATTAGGTCTTAAGCAAATCGGACATAGAAAGAGGTTTCGAAATGTTAAGGTCACGTGGTCTTACCGACAAACTGCTCGTGCTTGGCGTGGACGGAATGGATCCCCGCTGGGCAAAGCGCATGGTCGACGAGGGCAAGATGCCCCACCTGAAGGAGCTCATGGAGCGCGGCGCTTGCCGTGACGACCTGATGCTTCTGGGCGCCAACCCCACCATCACCCCGCCGATGTGGGCAACGCTGGGCACCGGTGCTTACCCCATGACGCACGGCATCATCGACTACAACGTCTCCGCTAAGGACGACAAGGACATCACCCTGGGCGCATTCAGCTCGCGTTTCATGACCGCCGAGCCGCTGTGGAACATCACGGCTGAGTCCGGCAAGAAGACGCTTGTCATGCACTGGCCTGGCGGTTCGTTCCCTCCGACCAGCGATTCCCCGAACCTGTTCACTGTTGACGGCTCTTCCCCTGGAGCAACCTGCGCTTACTCCAACGTGCGCGACATGGACACCATCTTCGTCGCCAGCACCAAGGCCGAGACCCCCTCGTGCGCATTCATGTCGGTTGTCACGTCCGAGGTTGAAGGCGACGAGAAACTTGTCCCGCATGTTCTGACCACCCTTGACGGTCGTCCGCTGTGCTCTCGCGGCAAGACGCCCGAGGCCAAGGAGCGCATGAAGAAGTACCTGCAGGCCTACAAGGAGTTCATCGGCGTTCCCGGCTACACGCCCGATCACAGCTTCGTCAACGACAACATCGTCTTTGACGAGGAGAAGGGCATCATGTGGAGCACCGCCGACTTCCCGACCGGCTGCTCGATCTCGCCTGTTTCCGAGCCCGAGGGCTGGGACATCGAGGTTCCCGAAGGCGCCAAGGAATTCATCATCCTTACGATGCACGGCCGCGTCACTCGCAACGCCCTTATCCTGAAGAACGCCGAGGGCGTGTACGATCACGTTGCGATTTACAAGAACAAGCAGGCCACCGAGCCCGTCACCGTTCTTGAGAACGATGTCTTCACCGGCGTCATCGACTACATCCCCACCAAGGATGGCGGCGAAGAGATGATCTTCCGCAACATGCGCCTTCTGAAGATCGCCGAGGACGGCTCCTATGTCCGCATTTGGGCTTCCCGTGGCTCCAGCTGCGAAGAGGACACCGTGTTCTTCCCGAAGAGCCTGTTGAAGGAGTCCATCGAGGCTGCCGGTCCGCTGGTTCCGACCAGCCAGATGTCCGGCCTGGACAAGGACCTCATCATGAAGTGCAACCTCCCGCAGTGGGAGCTCTCCGCCGAGTGGCAGAGCAAGTTCATGCACTACATGATCGAGAAGCACGGCGTTGAGGTCATCTTCAGCCACTTCCATAACTGCGACCTGCAGGGTCACTGCTACATGAAGTACATGAAGAACCGCGACACCAGCCGTTACGACGAGTCCGAGGTCGTGAAGTTCGCCGAGGCAACCTACAAGGTTACCGACGACTACATCGGAAGTTTCATGCACTTGCTGGACGAGGGTTGGACCATCCTTCTGGTTTCCGATCACGGTCTGATGTGCTCCGAGGAAGAGTCCGTCGCTCAGGGCGACAACATGGGCGTCAGCCTCGAGCCGCTGCACAAGTGGGGCTACACCGTGCTGAAGCGCGATGAGGACGGCAACGAGATCCCCGAGATCGATTGGACCAAGACCCGCGCTATCATGACGCGTTGCAACAGCATCTACATCAACGTGAAGGGCCGCGACAAACACGGCATCGTCGAGCCCGAGGATCAGTTCGCCCTCGAGGAAGAGATCATCACGAAGATGTACGAGTACAAGCATCCAAAGACGGGTTACCACCTGTTCGCGTATGCTCTGCACAACCGCGACGCCATCCTGCTTGGCATGGGCGGCCCGAACGCTGCGGACATCATCTTCAACGTCAGTGGCCTTTACGCCGAGGACCATGGTGGCGGCCTTTCGACCTCGCTTGGTTACAACGACACCTCGCTCAGCCCGATCTTTGCGGCAGCAGGCCCCGGCATCAAGGAGAACTTCCGTACCGACATGTACATCCGCGAGGTTGACGTGGCGCCTACGGCAGCAGCTCTGCTGGGTGTTCGCTTCCCCGCACAGTGCGAGGGCGCACCCGCCTACAGCATCTTCTCCGAGGATCTGTAGAAAAACTCTTGTAGCTTCGCGTAGGTCCTCCCGTCCTGCGCTGAAGCGATATAGCTCGAACGGGGCACTGCAAACGTCCGCTCCGCTAGAGGAATCGACCCAGCCGGTCCACCTTCCCTTTGCCGGCTGGGTCGTTCCATGTCGTCGCTTGAATGCGGCGACATCGGCCGAAGCCGTCCTTATGGGCGGCTTCTTTCATTTTGCGCGGCGCTTGCCAAGGGGGCTCCGCGTTGTGCGTTGTGGCATGCGCGCTACGAGCGTTGCCGCTTCGCCCGCTGGTGCCGTCATCGTCTTTCACTATGGCATGTTTGTGGGACTGCCCGCCTTGCTTCTAGAGCCGGGGTCTCGTCGTGTTTATACTGAACCCATCGAGCAAGCGTGCTCCTAAACCTGAGCAGCTTACGTCGACCGCCGCAAAGCGGGGTCGCCATGCGAATCTGTGCCGGCTTGCCGAAACCCAAGACAACTGAATCGTCGGGCGCATCTTATGCGCATTTCATCAGTGCGCTCTGCTTGCGATGTTCGATTCCGGGTGGCGCATGAAGAGGTGGCTTTTGCGCGTCCGTTGCGGTTTGGTTGCCTTCTGTTGTTAAGAGCAAGCTGTGAAAGGAAGCATATGCAAGGAAAGTCCCTTACGTTGCTGCTGTTCGTTTTGTACGGCAGCGCATTTTTGGCAGGTTTCAACGAGAACTTGATGAACGTCGCGCTCGTTTCGATCATGAACGAGTACGGCATCGATTCGGTTGCCGCGCAGTGGACGGTAACCGGTTACATGATCGCTGGCACGATCGTGGTTATGTGCATGGCGTTTTTCTTTCGTCGTATCCCGCTGCGCACGCTGTATTATGCGGCAGCGCTATTCAGCTTTGTTGGATCGCTGATCGGCGTCTTCGCGTCGAGCTTCGCGCTGTTGATGGTTGCGCGATTGATCCAGGCCGTCGGTAGCGGCATCTTCATCCCGCTTATGATGAACACCATTTTGGTGGTCACGCCTAAGAACAAGCTGGGAACCTACCTGTCAATTGGCAGTTGCATGATTACGTTCGGTCCGGCGCTTGCGCCTGTCGTGTGCGGCGCGGTTGTCACGGCGTTCGGGTGGCACAGCATCTTCGTGGTTCCCACTGTTGCGATGGCCGTTCTTGCCGCCGTCGCGGTGCCTTCGGTCAAGAACATGGAGAACCAGGAAGCGCATCTTGATGTTGCGTCCGTCGTGCTTTCGGCGGTTTTCTTGATGTCGCTGAGTTTTGGCTTGGTCATGCTCACGCTGGACGCGTTTGTTGCTGCGATCTCTCTTGTCGTGATGGCTGTTTCTGTTGCGCTGTTCATTCTTCGCCAGCTGCGTTGTGAGAACCCGCTGATCGACCTTACGCCCATGAAGAGCATCGCGTTTTGGCCGTCCATCATTTTGACCACCATCGCCATGATGGGAAGCTTCAGCTGCAGCGTTTTGCTGCCGATGTATCTTGAGGGAGCGACTGGTTTGACGGCGTTCATGGCGGGTTTGACCATTCTTGTTCCTGTGTTGGGCAACGCCGCAACGTCGCTTTTGGGCGGCCGCATCATGGACTCGCGCGGTGAATGGCCGTTGCTTCCCGTTGGATATGCGGTTGTGGCTTGCGGTTTTGCGATTCTGGCTTTCCTGGCTCCCACTCTTTCGCTTCCGGGCATGTTCGTCGGCGCATTTTTGGTCATGTCGGGCACCGGCTTGATTTTCTCGCCGTCGCAGTCGGCGGGATTCAAGACGCTCACTCCCGAGCAGAACCCCTTTGGCGTGGCACTTTCTACCACGTTCGTTCAGATCGCGGCTTGCATCGCGCCTTCTCTTTACACGGGCATCCTTACCTCGGGTCAGATGGGCTCGCTCGCCGCGGGCGCCTCACCGCAGGTTGCTTTGGCCAACGGTTTTTCGTCGGCCATGATGGTTGCCATGTTCGTGGCGGCGGCTGGTTCGCTGATCGGCTTCGCCTATGCTCGCGCGGTCGTAAGGCGTAGGGAGAATGCCAAGATCAAGCGCCAGGCCATGCCCGCAAACGAGCGTCCCTTGGCGCGCCTTGTCCAGCCCGAGCCCTACACGCTTTCCGCCGATGCGCCCGTTAGCGCCGCGATGCAGCTGTTCGTTGATCGCAAGATCGGTGGCCTTCCTTTGGTGGATGGGCAGGGAAAACCTGCTGGGTTCGTGTCGGACGGCGACGTCATTAGGTTCCTTGCTGACAAGCATCCGCTGATCACCAACGCGTACACGATGATCGAGACGGCGAACAACCAATCGTTCGACGAGCGTTTGAGCGAGCTTCTTAATTTGCCGCTGCGCGACATCGCCACCGATAAGCTTGTCTCGCTTGATTCTTCGGCCACGCTCGAAGAGGCGTGTTCGCTGCTTGCTACGCACAAGCTGAAGAAGGTGCCGGTTGTTCAGGGCGACCGCATCGTCGGCACCATCAACCGCAGCGATCTTCTGCGTTACGCCATGGAGCGCAGCCTTCAGGTAGCGAGCGCTTAGCGTTTCGGCTCCGCTTCGCGATTCAGGCACCGCAACATCGCGGCCCCGTGCAACTGAACCGCCTCCCATTTCTTGGATATGAGAAATTGGAGGTAGTTCACAACTGCATACGGGGTCGCTTTGCGTTTGCCCGCGCCCTCGACACCACCTCTTCTTGTTGCGTGACCTTGTATGTCGTACCCTGTTCTTTACTGTTTTCGCTCGTGGACATCCGAAAGAGAGACCGATGGCAGAGAAGTCTTCCGACACCGATTTCCATATGGACTGCGTGAAATGCAACGGCGCGATGGAGCTAAGTGATGACGGCTTGGCTCTGGAATGCCCCTATTGCGGTAATCGCGAACCGCTTGACGCGGCCACGCTCGAGCGCCTGCGCGCGATCGACGAGAAGGAGCTTGCAGCGGAAAAAGAGCGCACCCGCGCAGAACTTAAGAAGCAGCAGGCCGAATGGGAGCGCAAGGACGAAGCGAAGCGAAAGCGCCGCCGGGTTCTTCGCATTCTTGCGTGCATTTTCTTTTTCCTGATCCTCCTTTCTGTCGCCTGCAGCGCAATAGACGACGCGCTGTACGAAAGGGAGCAGGCGCAAAGGCTGAATTCGGGCTACGACTGGCCGACTAGCGGTCTGGCCCAGAAAATCCCGCAGCCGAAATCAACCACCGGGCACATTTCCTTGAACTACAGCGATTCGTTCGACATCGAGGTTCCAGCCGGCGAAGGCGATTACGATGAGTACATTGAGGAATGCCGTAAGTGGGGTTTCACGGTCGATCCTGTTTCGGGGAGGACTTCCTACAAGGCATACAATTCCGAGGGTTACCGTCTGAACGTCTACAATTGGTCGGCTTCGGGCACGATGGACATCAGCATCGACGCGCCGCTTGAAATGAGCGATATCGTGTGGCCCTCGAATGGCATGGGCGCATTGCTTCCCGCTCCGCCTTCGTTGAAGGGCATGATCGAATCCGAATACGCTTCGGGTTTTCAGGCTTATGTGGGAGGCATTTCGCCTGAAGCGTTCAGTGCGTACGCGGACGCGTGCATCGCGGCCGGTTTCAACGTCGATTATCGCAAGCGCAACGATTACTTCTACGGCGAGAACGCTGACGGCGCCCATTTGAACCTTGAGTACGAGGGGTTCAATACCATGAGCATTCATTTGTACGCACCTGAGAAATAGTAAATCGAACAACGCTTGCCCCGCAATAGCGACCGTTCATGGGTGTAATCAGGGCATTTGCGTTAAAGACTCGTGAATGGATCGGTTTTCGAAGAGCTTTGCCTTCGATGACTTTATAATGATGCCCACTGATTTTAGGAGCTTTCGGCCGCGATCCCGCGGTTTTGGGGGTTTCGCAAGCCGATCTCATAGGGAGAACCACATGGAATTCGTCAACACATTCTGGGCGCTGGTGCCGCCTGTCGTCGCCATCGTCCTAGCGCTAATCACGAAAGAGACGTACAGCTCGCTGTTCATCGGCATCGTCGTGGGCGCCCTGCTGCTGGCAGGCCTTGACCCCATCCAGACGATGAACAACATCATCAGCAACGAGATTCCCGTTGCTGATGGCGGTGACCCGCTGGTTGTCGGTTTCGTGCACGCCATCAGCGATGCCAACAACGCCGGCATCTTCATTTTCTTGATCATGCTGGGTGCTATGGTTGCGCTTATCAATGCGGCCGGTGGATCTGCTGCGTTCGGCAAGTGGGCTGCTTCGCACATCAAGACCCGTGTTGGCGCGCAGCTGTCAACGTTCGTCTTGGGCGTTTTGATCTTCATCGATGACTACTTCAACTGTTTGACGGTTGGTTCGGTCATGCGTCCCGTTACCGATGCGTGCAAGATCAGCCGCGCCAAGCTGGCCTACATCATCGACTCGACCGCTGCTCCCATCTGCATGATCGCGCCGATTTCCTCGTGGGCCGCTGCTGTTTCGGCAACCGCCTCCGATCTTGATAACGGCATGAGCGGCATCCAGCTGTTCATCTCGGCTATTCCGTTCAACTTCTACTCGCTTCTGACCATCGTCTTCGTT
Source organism: uncultured Eggerthellaceae bacterium (assembly GCA_934630485.1). GTDB lineage: Bacteria > Actinomycetota > Coriobacteriia > Coriobacteriales > Eggerthellaceae > UMGS1502. Next base: position 42,893 of record CAKTWD010000001.1, read on the forward strand.
GTTGCGCTGTGCATCATGGGCTTCGATTACGGCCCCATGGCCAAGAAGGAGCTTGAGGCCTACCGCGAAGGCAAGTCCGGTTCTCTGGGCGGCGAGGTTAGGATCACCAACGAGAAGGCTTCGCTGTGGGACATGATGATCCCGGTCATCATTTTGATTGTCTGCTGCATCGTCGGCATGCTGTACGTCGGCGGCTTCTGGGATCCCGAAGCCGACGGCTACATGAGCCTGATCGGCGCTTTCGCTGACACCAGCGCATCCATCGGCCTGCCGTGGGGCGGTATCATCGCTTTGGTTGCCACCGTCGCTTACCTGGTGCTTCGCAAGGTCATCTCGTTCAACCGCGCTATGGAGTGTCTGATCGAGGGCTTCAAGGCCATGGTTCCGGCTCTGCTCATCCTTACCTTCGCTCTTACCCTGAAGCTCACCACTACGGCTCTTGGCGCCGACGTGTTCGTCGCAGGTCTGATGGAGGGTGCTGCAGCCAGCTTGTTCAACATGCTGCCCGCCATCATCTTCCTGGTTGCCGTGTTCCTGGCGTTCTCGACGGGTACCAGCTGGGGCACGTTCGGCATTCTGATCCCCATTGTTACCGCCATCTTCGCTACCAGCGACTACACGCTGATGACCATCGGCATCTCGGCTTGCTTGGCTGGCGCTGTTTGCGGCGACCATATCTCGCCGATCTCCGACACCACCATCATGGCATCGGCTGGCGCGAACGTGAATCACATCGATCACGTCAACACGCAGCTGCCGTACGCCCTGACCGTTGCCGGTGTGTCGTTCGTCTGCTTCGTGATTGCCGGCTTCGTGCAGAACTTCCTGATCTGCCTGGCCGTTGGCGTCATCTTGATCGTCGGCATCCTGACCGTGCTTAAGCGCGCGATCGGCGTGAACGCTTCTGCTGAATAACTCGGAGCGGTGGCGTTTGGGGCGGCAATGCCCCGGCTACGTTGAACAACGTGGCTAGATTTGCTGCAAGATCGAATTAAGGGAGTCGCTTTGGCGGCTCCCTTTCTTTGTGTCTGGTGACGTTCTTTGCGCCTTGCACAGATTTTCCCGTTTTGCGGGGGTAGGGGTGCGTGATTGCGAGGGGCGCTCTGCCCGATCTGGGGTTTTGCGATGATGGATGCGGAAGGTGAGCGTGTACTTTGTTTTCCGTATCGTAAAAGGCCGCAAAACGGTCAAATCTGTGCAGCCGGGACGGATAGGCGCGCTGAAAACAGTCGAATCTGTGCAGCCGGGACAGACAAGGCGCCCAGGTTCGCGCGACCGCAAACCCAGCGCGTTCAGCTCGGATTTTGCGAAAGATAGCTAATGCAGCAGCCGGCTAATGCGAAAGCTAGCTAATGCCGCACTTTTAGGCCAGCGAGAATGCGTAGAACATCTTCGACTGGCTGACCAAGGTGCTGACATCCCAGGTTTTTTCGGAACGCTCGGCGGAATAGGGATCGTTGATGATAACTTTGCCGTCGGCGTCAAGGCCGCACGCCACGATGAAGTGGCCGTTTTGGGTGAAATCACCGGGGCCCATGTTGATAATCAGTACCTGACCTGCGGAAAGCGGTGCGGTAAGGTTGGAAGGTTGGGGGTTCAGTTGGTTGCACGTAAGTCCCAGCTGCTCGGCGGCGCTGAAAAGGAACTTAGTGTCGGTGCCGTCGTACTGCGTTTCGAAACCGCCATTGGTTGCGATGACGCCCATGTCGTAGGGCGACTTGTCGGTTAGGCCGGTCAGCGCCTGGTAAACCATGGCAAACGACGTGGGGCAGCATCCTGTCAGCGCAAACGTGGTGGAGCTGTACTGGGTGTAGCCCCAGCGCTTGTCCCACTGGTACAGGCGCGGCACGTTGGTCTTGCTCTCGGCGGACGGCGTGGATGCGTCACCCGAGGGCTTGTCTTGCGGGTACATGTTGGGCCAATCGCGCACGAACGATGCGGCTTCGGGCTCGTTTCCAGCCAAGCGCAAAAGTTTGCCCTGAACTGCGGTGCCGTCGGCAGTGTACGAGTCGGGGTGCGAGGCAACCCAGTATGCGTTCTCGTTGCTGCTGGCGGTTTGCAGCAGAGCGGCGGTGTCTTCGGCGCCCAAAAGGTTCTCAAGCGCGGCTTTGTCGGGCTTTGAGCCGTCCTCATTTGAATACGAAGATGCGCTCACGGCCTTCTGAGCTTCGCGAAGATCTTGTTGAACAGGGTCGGCGGGCGTGGCGCAGGCGCGGATAACCAGAACCAAAATAACGAGGATGGCAACCGCTGCTGCAATGCCAATGAGGGCGTTGCGCTTGCCGAAACGCTCGACGGCGTTGGCATAGGCGTTCGCGAAGAAATCGCCGATGCCCTTGAATGCGTTGGCGATGGCGGCACCTGCGCCCGCTAGGGCGTTGGCGGCCTGCTGTGAGCGCTGCGGTGATTGTGCGGGTTTGCGGTTCGTGTGCGGTGCTTGCGCGGGTTTGCGGTTCGTGTGCGGTGCTTGCGCGGGTTTGCGGTTCGTACCCGAGCGGGGTGCTTGCGGACGCTGCGATTGGCGCGGCCTCTGCGATCCTGCAGGGCGATGGCCTTGCGGCATGCGCACGTGGCTGGACGGCTGCGCTTCGCCGCGTTTCGCCTGGCGAGCCTGCAGTCGCTTGCGTGCGGCTTCCTTGCGAGCTTCATCGCTCATGAAATCGTCGGACATTGTGCCTCCTTCAAGGCATGCACACCTGCGCGTCGGTGCCTTTCAGCTCCTCTTCAGTCAGTTGGATTGTATCCGAATTGCCGTTTTTCTGCAGATCTTGACCTGCTGGCTGCGCTCTTATTCGATCAGCGGAAACGGTAGTACAATCACCAGAAATGAAAGCTATGGTGAACTACTCGCTATGGTGATCAGCGGCAATACGCGTTAATGGGAGATGATTTCGTTGGAGAAGAAAGATCTCGATTGGGGCAACCTGAGCTTCGATTACATGCCCACCGATTACAGCTACGTCTGTAATTTCAAAAACGGCGAATGGGAAGAGGGCGGCCTGACCACCGACCACTCCATCCAGCTGTCCGAGTGCGCGGGCATTTTCCATTACTGCCAGGAGGTCTTTGAGGGCCTGAAGGCATACACCACCGAGGACGGCGACATCGTCTGCTTCCGCCCTGATCTGAACGCCAAGCGCATGAGCGATTCCGCTGAGCGCCTGTGCATGCCCTCGTTCCCCGAGGACAAGTTCGTCGAGGCCGTCAAGGAAGTCGTTAAGGCGAACGCCGCTTGGGTTCCGCCGTTCGGCTCGGGCGCCACGCTGTACGTCCGTCCGTTCATGATTGCCACGGGCATCGTCATTGGCGTTGCCCCTGCTACCGAGTACCAGTTCCGCATTCTGGTCACGCCGGTCGGCCCGTACTTCAAGGGCGGCGACACGGCTGTCACCTTGGGCATCTCCAAGTACGACCGCGCTGCTCCGCATGGCACCGGCAACATCAAGGCCGGCCTGAACTACGCCATGAGCATCAAGGCCGGCGTCGAGGCCCACGCAGCCGGCTATGCCGAGAACCTGTACCTCGATTCCGAGAGCCGCACCTATGTTGAGGAGACGGGTGGCGCCAACATCCTGTTCGTCGACAAGGCGGGCAACCTTGTTGTTCCGCAGTCGCACACCGACTCCATCCTTCCGTCGGTCACGCGCCGTTCGCTGGTCACCGTTGCCAAGGACATGCTTGGCATGAACGTCATCGAGCGCCCGGTCAAGTTCGACGAGGTGCTTGCCGGCGACTTCGTTGAGTGCGGTCTGTGCGGCACGGCTGCCGTTATCAGCCCCGTTGGCCACATCGAGGGCGAAGGCGTCGACGTCGAGTTCCCCGACGGCGCCGTTACCTCCGGCCCCGTCATGAAGAAGCTGCGCGAAACCCTTACCGCCATCCAAAGCGGCAAGATCGAGGGTCCTGCCGGCTGGGTTGTCAAGATCTGCTAGACTACGCCCCATCCAAGCATGATGCGCCGGACGCCTACTGGGTGCCCGGCGCTTTGATTATTCAAGGAGCACCACATGGCCGAAGAAACACCCGCGCGACGTAACCCGCCGTTCCAGAACATCTCGTTCACGTTGGTTCAGGATCGCTTGGGACGTAAGCTCTTCCGCATGAAGCGCGTTGGCGAAGAGTACGAGCTGCATGTCGAAAAGGGCAGCTCGTCGAACCCGTCGTCGCAGTTTACGCGCATGGTGCCGCAGGAAACGGCGCAGCGCTTCAAGGATGCGCTTGACGCTTTGGGCGTGTTCTCGTGGGAAGAGAAGTACGGTGATGCGTCTGCTCCCGGCTCGATGCGCTGGTCGCTGAACACGGTGTTCAAGGAAGATGTCTTCAGTGTGGCATCGAAGGGCGGAAGCGACGCTCCGCGCGAATTCGACGCTTTCTTGGAAGAGCTGTACAAGCTTGACTTCCCGCGTCCGGAAAAGGCGGCCCCTTCGCCTGCTGCCGCTGCTAAGTCGCCGATTCCGACCATGAGCGCCGCCGGTTTCGAGATGAGTAACGCGCTGCGTTCGATGGGCCTTGATCCGTCATCTCTTCCCGAGGGCATGGGTGACGCGCTCAGTCAGATGCTGGGCAGCGTTTCCTCGGCGGATGCCATCGACGCCATGTCACAGATGAGGCGCAACCCCATGGAAATGCAACAGCGTATGAAGGACGAGTTCAGTCATCTTTCGCCAGACGAGCAGGAAAAGATGATCGACGCCCTTTCAAAGACAGGTATCGCTTCTCGCGCCTGGTGGGAGCGATTCCTTCGGGGCTTATAGATTCTTGTGATAACATATTCGATTAACGCCGCAGTCGTGAAATAACGGTTGTGGTGTTGCGGTTTTTGGGGGAAACCGCAGGTCAGTTATGTGTTGCTAGTTTTGAAAGAAGAGGTTGAAACATGGCAACAAGCAGCGAGGAAGATTACCTACGCGCTATTTACGAGTTGGATAACGGTACGGGCATGGTCCGTTCCGTTGACGTTGCAACGGCATTGGGTGTAAGTAAGCCCAGCGTGAACAAGGCATTGACCGTTCTCGAGGAGGAGGGCTACATCACGCGTATGCGCTACGCCCCCATCCAGCTTACTCACAAAGGCAAGATCAACGGCAAGCGTCTGCAGGATCGCTACCAGGCTGTTCAGGCGTTCCTTGTCGAGAAGCTTGGCATCAAGCCCGAGGTTGCCGCCGAAGAGGCTCACAAGATGGAGCACGCGCTGTCTAAGGACACCGTCACCCGCCTGAAGGAGTTCATGGATTCCGAGGCTTTGTCGAAATAGCGGCAAGGTCGTCATACGGCTTGGCTTTTGTCAAGCGTGGGATCGAAGCACAAGGCATCGCGTTCGCGGTGCCTTTTCTTTTCCTTGCAGCTGCGTCGCTGGCGTGCGATGATCGAAACGTTGAGCGAAGGAGGCAAGAATGGAGAACGTCGACGCGAACGGCTTGACCGAGGCGCAGTTCCTTGCGGAATACAAGCAGAAAGATTACCCGAAGCCCTCGTTGACGGCGGACATGGCGGTGTTTCGTCCCGTTGGCGGTCCCGAAGGCGAATGGGAAGTTCTGTTGATCCGTCGCGGCGGGCATCCGTTCTTGGGCTGCTGGGCTTTCCCCGGTGGGTTCGTCGAGCCAGGGGAAGACGCCGATCAGGCTGCCGTTCGCGAGCTTCAGGAGGAAACGGGGCTGGTCGATGTCTCCTTGGAGCAGTTCGGTTTGTACAGCACGCCGGGCCGTGATCCTCGCGCGTGGACCGCGTCCGAAGCGTATCTGGGCGTTGTCAACAAGAACGCGCAGGCGTGTGCCGGCGACGATGCGGCCGACGCGAAGTGGTTCAGTTTGTCTCTGAGTGAAATCGATCAAACAGGGACGTATCGCTTGGCTGCAACCGCGGCGGAAGACGAGCTGCTTGTTGAGTTCTCGGTATCGCCTCGCATGTTCGGGTCGTGCAAGGCAAGTGTGACCCGTGCTGAAGAATTCGCCTTCGATCATGGCCGCATACTTGCCGATGCGTATTTGGCGTTGCAGGGGACGATCAACTGCGACTAGGTGCTAGGACGATTAATCGCGAAGACGCCGCAATAAGCGAGACTCGACCAAGCGGCAACGCAGATCGTCTGCGCGCTTGCCGCACTGGCCGCTGCATCGCCATCTAGCTCGCATCAAGCAAAAAGGAAGCCCGGGCATTTGCTCGGGCTTCCTTCGTGTTCGCGTATGTTGCGATGTTCAAGTGCGTTGCCGTTGGGCGGTTAGCACGAGAAGTAATCGACGCCGCCTTCGATGATGGGCTGGAAGGTGCGGTCGGGGATATTCTGGTACACGCCGTCGCTCCAGCGCTCGCTGTGGCCCATCTTGCCGAAGACGCGGCCGTCGGGGCTGGTGATGCCTTCGATTGCCCAAACCGAACCGTTGGGATTGGCGGCAAGGTCCATGGAGGGGTTGCCGTTGGCGTCAATGTACTGGGTGGCGATCTGGCCGGCGGCCTTCAGCTGCTCAAGCAGTTCGGGGCTTGCCACGAAGCGGCCTTCGCCATGGCTGATGGCCACGGTGTGCATGTCACCAACCTCGCAGCGGGAAAGCCACGGGGACATGGTGGACGCGATGCGCGTGCGGACGATGCTGCTCTGGTGACGGCCGATGTTGTTGAACGTCAGCGTGGGGCAGTTCTCGTCCATGGGGCGGATGTCGCCGAAGGGAACCAGACCCAGCTTGATAAGCGCCTGGAAGCCGTTGCAGATGCCCAGGATCAGGCCATCACGGTTCCACAGCAGATCGCGCACGGCCTCGGTGACCTCGGGAGCACGGAAGAACGCGGTGATGAACTTGGCGGAGCCGTCGGGCTCGTCGCCGCCGCTGAAGCCGCCAGGGATCATGAGGATCTGGCTTTCGCGGATGCGCTTCGCGAGCTCCTTGGTGCTTTCGGCAACGGCAGCAGGCGTCAGGTTGTTGATGACGAACGTGTCGGGCTTGGCTCCGGCACGCTGGAAGGCGCGTGCGGTGTCGTACTCGCAGTTGTTGCCAGGGAACACGGGGATGATGACGCGCGGTGCGCCGATGGTGCCGTCGTAGGTAAGCGGCAGCTTCTCGGCGAAGCTGATGGTCTCGACCTGCGGGGTTTCGATGCCGACAGCCTTGCTGCGGTAGGGGTACACGGGTTCGAGCTTGCCTTCGTAGGCGTCAAGGATCTTGTCAAGGTCGATGACCTCGTCGCCAGCGGAGAAGGTGAAGCCGGAGGTGGTGGTGCCCGTCAGGTTGATGCGGACCGCGTCGCTGCCGGTGGGTTCGGGAGCTTCGTCAGCAAGCTCGACCAGGAACGCGCCGTAGGCATTCTTGAACAGGACGTCCGTGGGAACGTCGTGGTTCAGGCCGAAGCCGATGCGGTTGCCCAAAGTAGCCTTGAACAGGGCCTCGGCGCCGCCACCGAAGCCAAGCGTGGAAGCGGACAGCACAACGCCGTCGTCGATGAGCTTCTGAACGATGTCCATGGCCTCGCGCTGGCCGGCTGCGTCGGGACGGCCGTCAGGCAGGTAGTCGTGGGCTTCGATGCAGAAGACGCGATGGCCTGCGCCCTTGAACTCGGGGCTGACGATGTGGTCGGTCTTGCCAACGGCAGTGGCGAAGCTGACAAGCGTGGGAGGAACATCCAGGTCCTCGAAGCTGCCGGACATGGAGTCCTTGCCGCCGATGGAGCCAACTTCGAAGTCGAGTTGGGCCATAAGCGCGCCAAGAAGCGAAGCCGCGGGCTTGCCCCAACGCTCGGGGGCGGTGCGCAGGCTTCCGAAATATTCCTGGAAGGTGAAGTAAGCATCTTCGCGCTTGAAGCCGGTGGCGATGAGCTTGGAAAGGCTCTCGACGACGGCAAGGTAAGCGCCGGCGAACTGGTTCTTCTCGGAGAGATACGGGTTGAAGCCCCATGCCATGCCGGAGCACGTGGTGGTCTCGCCGTCAACGGGAAGCTTGGCGACCATTGCCTGGGCAGGGGTGAGCTGGGTCTTGCCGCCGAAGGGCATGAGCACGGTGGAAGCGCCGATGGTCGAGTCGAAACGCTCGGACAGGCCCTTGTTGGAGCAGACGTTCAGGTCGGTGATCACGTCAAGCAGGCGCTCTTCGAATGTATCGCCCTTCCAAGATGCCTGGTAGGCCTCCTGCTTGGGGATGTGAACGTTCATTTCCTTGGAGGCGCCGTTCGATGCCAGGAAGTCGCGGCTGATGTCGACGATGGCGTCGCCGTTCCAGATCATGCGAACGCGAGCTTCCTCGGTGACGGTGGCAACGGGCGTGGCCTCGAGGTTCTCTTCGTGGGCATAGCGGATGAACTCGTCGACGTCGGCTGCGGCCACATCGACGGCCATGCGCTCCTGGCTTTCGGACAGGGCAAGCTCGGTGCCGTCAAGGCCGTCGTACTTTTTGGGAAGTGCATTCAAGTCGACGCGGATGCCGTCGGCAAGCTCGCCGATGGCAACGCTGACGCCGCCTGCGCCGAAGTCGTTGCAACGCTTGATGAGACGCGTGGCCTCGCCGCGACGGAACAGGCGCTGGATCTTGCGCTCGACGGGCGCGTTGCCCTTCTGAACTTCGGCACCGCATTCTTCAAGCGATTCCATGTTGTGAGCCTTGGACGACCCGGTTGCGCCGCCGATGCCGTCACGGCCGGTGCGGCCGCCCAGCAGGATGACGACGTCGCCCGGGGCGGGCGTTTCGCGACGGACGTGGTCGGCGGGCGTTGCGCCCACAACCGCGCCGATTTCCATGCGCTTGGCGGCGTAGCCGGGATGGTACAGCTCGTTGACCTGGCCGGTTGCCAAGCCGATCTGGTTGCCGTAGCTGGAGTAGCCGGCTGCGGCGGTGGTGACCAGCTTGCGCTGGGGAAGCTTGCCAGCAAGCGTTTCGGACATAGGAGCCAGCGGGTTCGCGGCGCCGGTGACGCGCATTGCCTGGTAAACGTAGCTGCGGCCGGACAGAGGGTCGCGGATGCAGCCGCCGATGCAGGTTGCTGCGCCGCCGAACGGCTCGATCTCGGTGGGATGGTTGTGCGTCTCGTTCTTGAACAGGAACAGCCAATCCTCTTCCTGGCCGTCGACATCGACCTTCACCTTGACGGTGCAGGCGTTGATCTCTTCGGATTCGTCGAGGTTCTTCAGGGTGCCCGTGGACTTCAGGTAGCGGGCGCCGATGGTGCCCAGGTCCATAAGGCAGACGGGCTTCTCATCGCGGCCAAGCTCATGGCGAAGCTCGAGGTACTTGTCGAAAGCGGCCTTGACCACTTCGTCATCGATCTGCACGTCGGTGAGCTCGGTGCCGAACGTGGTGTGGCGGCAGTGGTCCGACCAGTAGGTGTCGATCATCTTGATCTCGGTGATGGTGGGGTCGCGCTGCTCTTCGGCGAAGTAGTCGCGGCACATCGTGATGTCGGCCAGGTCCATGGCGAGGCCGCGATCGGCGATGAACCGCGCAAGCTCGTCGGTGGAGAGCTTGGTGAAGCCCTCGACGATCTCGACGGGCTGCGGCGTGGGCTGGGCGATTTTCAGCGTCTCGCGCGGTGCGAGGCTTGCCTCACGCGTTTCGACGGGGTTGATGACGTAGTGCTTGATTTCCTGCAGAGCCTGATCGGTGCATTCGCCTTCGATGACGTAGATCTTGGCGAAGGCGACAACAGGGCGCTCGCCCTGGCTGATGAGCTGTACGCACTCGGCGGCGGAGTCGGCGCGCTGGTCGAACTGGCCGGGAAGAGCCTCGACGGCGAAAACGCGGATGTTTTCGGGAAGCGCGACGATTCCCGTGGTGGGCTTGCCCTGACGGGCGAGTTCCTGGGCGGTTTCGGTGGCAAGCTGGGCGCCGCTGACGGGCAGGGTGTGGGTGGCGTTGTCAACCTGAGGCTCGCTGAAGACAGTGGGCACGGTCTGGTCGAACAGGGCTTCGTCGATGCCCTCGACGTCGTACTGGTTGATTAGACGCAGATTCGCATCGGGCGAAAGGCCCTCGGGAACTGCAATGTGCAGTTCGGCGAGCAGCTGTTTCGCTTCTACGTCGAAACCGGGCTTCTTCTCTACGTAAATGCGCGAGACCATGAAATCCGCCTTCCTTGAAGTGCGCGTATCGGGTTTGATTGTTAATGGATGCCGTTGCGCGGGTGGAAACCGCTTTGCGTTTGGCGTCTCGACTTGCCATTATATAATGCTGGGCATGGGAAACGTTGAGAACATAAGCCGCTCGTCAGTTGTCCGCATTTTAGCGGGGCTGCACGATGCGCTTTGGGCGGTTGCATGCGCGGTCGTTTTGGTGCCCGTTTGGACGGCGCCGGCGTTCGCGTACGTCGATCCGTCCATTATGACCTACACGATTCAGGCTGTTGCGGGCGTTGCCGTCGCTTTGTCCACGGTGCTGGGCGTCGCGGCGCGCAGGTCGCGCAAGAAGCTGATGAAACTGCTGGATTTCGACGAGAACGCTCGTCGCGAGGTTGACCCGCCCGTCCATCGCACCGATGGGAAGGACATGCCAGCAAATGCGGCTGCGGGTGTTGGCGAAGGCGCTGCCTGTGAAGGCGAGGCTGCTGCGAGCGTCGGTGCCGGCGAAGGCAAGCGCGCGGCGAAGCACGTCCAGCGCAAGAAGCGTCGTGCGCGCAAGTACGCCCCGGCGTGGCGCACGCGTTTCAACTATGCACTTCTGGCCTGTGCCTTCACGGTGTGCACCATCTTCGTGGTTGCCCCGTGCGAGGTTGTCGGCGGCAGTGCCGGTTCGTTGGTGTTCTCGCTTGCCGACGTGTGGTGGGTTGTGGCGCTGCCGGCCGTCGGAGTCGTGGCGGTGCTCGCGCTTCTGTTGTCGGCCCTGCGAGGCCGCATCTTCAATTTCTTCTTGGTTTTGATTACCAGCATTGGCGTAGCGGCGTACGTTCAGGTTCTGGTGTTGAACTATGGCATGCCCATTGCCGACGGCGGCACTATTGTGTGGGCCGAGCACAACACCATGATGGTTGTTTCCAGCGTTGTGTGGATCGCCATCATTGCGCTGTCGTTGCTGCTTAGCCTGTTCAACCGATTCCGCGCCCAGGGTGTCGTCGCCTTGGTTAGCGCCTGCCTTCTGGTGGTGCAGGGCGTTGGCGTGGCAAGCTTGTTCATTGCCCCGCCGGCCGCAACCGAGCAAGCGGGCGGCATGGACGACCTCACGCACACCAATTTGGTCTCGCAGACCGAGTCGGTTCTGACCGAAGACGGCCTGTATTCGGTTTCCAGCAAGAACAACGTGATCGTGTTCGTGTTGGACACCTACGATCAAACGCTTCTGAACACCGTTTCCAACATGAATTCGCACATGCTTGATGAGATGACGGATTTCACCGAGTTCACCAACTGCACGGGCTCGATGACTCCTACGCGTTTCGCGGTGCCGTACCTGCTTACGGGCGAGCTGCCCAAGGTGGGCGAGGATTCCAACGTTTACCTGGCGAATCGCTATGCGCGCGGAACGTTCTTGGCCGACGCGCAGAACGCGGGCTACTCGGTTGGCCTGTACACCGACTCGTTGCAGATCGGAAGCTTGCCCGAAGCCGAGCAGAAGGCCATTGCGGCAACTACCATCAACATGCACAAGGTTGCGGCATCGAGCTTGGATTTCCGCGGCACCTTCGAGGCTTTGTGCCAGATCGCCTTGTACCGCGATGCCCCGTGGCCCCTTAAGCACAATTTCTGGTATTACACCGACCAGATCAACGGCCGCATCGTCAGCTACAACCCCGATGCCGAGCCGGGCGAGCGCGTCTACACCATGAACGATCCGCGCTACTACGGCCAGCTGCAGCGCCAGGGCCTTGCGGTTGACGACGATGCGCCCGCCGGCGCGTTCCGCTTCATTCATTTGTTGGGCGCCCACTACCCGTATTCCATCGACGAGCACGCGAACGACCTGGGTACCGACAATTCCACCAAGGAACAGCAGGCGCAGGGTTCGATGCATATCGTGGCCGAGTACCTTCGCCAGCTGAAGGAGCTGGGCGTGTACGACCAGTCAACCGTCATCATCACGGCCGATCACGGCAAGTGGTTCCTGACACCCGAGCCCCTGACCACCACCAGCACGCCTATCATGCTGGTGAAGCCCGCCAAGCAAAGCGCTCAGACCGGTGGCGCTGCCGAAAACGTTCAGGGTGCAGCTGTTCAGAAGTCGGGCATGCCCGTCAGCCATCACGACTACTTGCCGACGGTCGCCCAAGTCATGGGCCTTGATTCGTCGAAATACGGCAGCGGTCAGACGTTCTTCGAGGTGAACGACCCCGATCGCGTGCGCACCTATTTGACCACCGACAGCATCGGCCTGCGCGGAATCGGTTGGCGCGAGTACGCCATCGTGGGCGATAGCCTGCGCATGTCGAATTGGTACGAGACCGGCAATTATTGGAGCATCGAGGAATAGGCGCTTGACGAATTGTTTCAGCGTCGTTGCGCCCCTTTTCTTGGTTTTCGCCCGTCGCATATAATTGAATTCGCTTTTGCTTCGAATCGCACGAAGGCGAAAGCGTAAGGGATGGGGGACCACATGATTTACCGCGATTTCCAAGATGAAAAACTTTCCAACCTCGGGCTTGGCCTGATGCGCCTTCCTGTGATCGACGGGGACGACAGCAAGATCGATGAGGCGGCCGCGTTCGAGATGATCGACTACGCGTACAACCACGGCGTGAACTATTTCGACACCGCGTGGGGCTACCACAGCGGCAACTCCGAGCTGACAACCGGTCGCGCGCTGAAGCGCTATCCGCGCGAAAGCTTCAACTTGGCTTCGAAGTTTCCCGGCTACGATGTGACGAATTTCGGCAAGCACGAAGAGATCTTCGCAACGCAGCTTGAGAAACTGCAGGTCGATTACCTTGATTTCTATCTCATTCACAACGTGAACGAGCTGAACATCGAACAGTATCTTGACGACGAGCAGTTCGGAACCATCAGTTATTTCGTCGAGCAGAAGAAGGCTGGACGTATCAGGCACCTGGGCTTCTCGTGTCACGGATCGTTCGACACGTTTAAGCGATTCCTTGATAAGTACGGCGACGACATGGAGTTCTGCCAGATCCAGCTGAACTACATGGACTGGACCTTCCAAGAGGTCAATCGCAAGGTTGAGTATCTTAATCAGCTGAATATGCCCATTTGGGTGATGGAGCCCTTGCGTGGCGGCAACCTGGTGGAATTCGAAGACTGCGACAAGCCAGCGCTTGAGGCGCTTCGCCTGGGTGTTTCCGCTGTTGAATGGGCATATCGCTTCCTCCAGAGCATCCCCGGCGTTGCCATGGTTCTCTCGGGTTCGTCGACTATGGAGCAGCTTGAGCAGAACATCCAGCTGTTCGGCGAGGACAAGCCGCTGAACGAGCAAGAGATGCAGGCCATTCTTGCGGTGGGCCATCGTCTGGCGACTGCGGGCAAGCTGTCGTGCACCAAGTGCCATTACTGCACCAGCCATTGCCCCATGGGGCTTGATATCCCGTACCTGATCTCGCTTTACAACGAGCATATCTCGCGTGAGGGCATGCGCTTCATGGCGCCTATGGCCGTGTCGGCGCTGCCCGAGGACAAGCGTCCCAGCGCGTGCATCGCTTGCCGCGCATGCGAGGGCGTTTGCCCGCAGCAGATCGCCATTGCCGACACCTTCGCCCAGTTCGTGGAGATGCTGAAGGGATAGCTGCAGCTGTAAGGCGCAGGCTGGCGACGACCGTCTTTCGATAGCGAATCGGCTGTTCTCGTCGGCGAGCAAGCAAACGAAACGAGCCCGGTGGCATTGCCATCGGGCTCGTCGCTTGTTGCGTTTCTGTTTGGTTGGGTTTGCGCTTTAGATCTCGTGGATGAACAGGCCGCTGCGCAGTTTCGGCTCGAACCATGTGGATTTGGGCGGCATCAGCATGCCCGCGTCGGCAACGGCGAACAGTTCGGCAATGGACGTGGGGTACAGCGCGAAAGCGCAGACGCTGTCATCGGCACAGCGGCGGTCAAGCTCGTCAAGGCCGCGGATGCCGCCGACGAAGTCGATGCGCTCGTCGGTGCGGGGATCGTGGATGCCAAGAACAGGCTCAAGCAGGATGTCGTGCAAAAGCGAGACGTCCAGGCCCGCAACCGGGTCGTCGGAGCGGTCTTCAGGGTGAACCACCAGGCGATACCAGGTGCCGTCAAGCAGCATGCTGAACTCGCCCTTGTTCTGCGGGCGCGCAGCTTCGGCGTTGCCCTCGGGACCGATCTCGGAAACATCGAAGCGTTTTTCGGCTTCGGCCAGGAAGTCGGTGGCTGATAGGCCGTTCAGGCTCTTCAGCACGCGGTTGTAATCAAGAATGGCCAGTTCGGAATCGGGGAACAGCACGCACAGGTAGTAGTTGAACGGCTCTTCGCCCGTGTAGTCGGGGTTTTCGGCGCGCATCTCCTTGGCGACACGCGCGGCGGCGGCGTTGCGGTGATGGCCGTCGGCGATGTAGACGCTGTCCATTTCGGCGAAGGCTGCACGCACGGCCTCGATCGCTGCGGGATCGGCTAGCGCGAAGCCGCGATGGCGCACACCGTCGTCGCCGGTGAAGTCGAACAGGGGCTCGCCGGTCTTCGCGGCCTCGCAAGCGTTGCTGACCTGGTCGTTCTGATGGTATGCCAAGAAAATGGGACCGGTCTGCGCACTGCACTCGCGCACGTGGCGCACGCGGCCTTCCTCTTTCTCGGCGCGGGTGTTTTCGTGCTTCTTGATGGTGCCGTTCAGGTAATCGTCAACGGCGGCGCAGGCAACCAAGCCGGTCTGCGTGCGGCCGTTCATGGTGAGCTCGTACACGTAGAACTGCGGCTGCTCGTCGCGGGCGAAGACGCCATCGTTTTTGGCGGCGCGCAGAAGCTCGCCTGCCTTGACGAACGCCTCTTCGTCGGAAACCTGCTGCTCAACGGGGAAGTTCACCTGAGGCTGGTCGATGGCCAGGAACGATTCGGGGTTCTCGGCCACGATGCGGCGCGACTCTTCGACGCTGTACACGTCGTAGGGAAGCGCGGCCACGCGCTCTGTTTTCTGCGGGATGGGTCGAAGTGCTGCGAAAGGCCTGATGTCCGCCATTCTTGGCTCCTTGCTACTCGGCGACGCGAACTTTGACGACGATCTTGCTCAACGGTCCCTGGTGAAGACCGTTGGTGATACCCGGCTTGTGGGCTTCGCCGGGCCAAACGATGCAGAAATCGCCGGCGCGCAGGCTGATGACGGACGGCATGCTGCCGGGCTCGTCGAACACTGAGAAGTCGTCGCCTGTCATGGGGTGCTCTTCAAGGCTTGCGGGGGCTTCGACCAACAGCTCGGAACCCTCGACGACCACCTGGATGTCGGCGTATTCCTCGTGCATCTCGTACTGCTTGGCGTCGACCGGGACGGGCTCGTACGACTGCACGTTGGCGAAAACGCCGTCGGCGATGTCTACGCGACCCAGTTTAAGAGAGCCAAGGTCGGTGGTGCGCAGGAATGCGAAAGCTTGGTCGAATCGGGTGGAAATGCCGGCGTAACGGTCGGCGTTGCTCAAAGAATCCTTGATCATGATGAGATGCCTCTCCTTCGCCCCGAAGGGCATGTTTTCGGTTGGCGCGGGGCGTTTCCCGTCCCGTTTTTCGAACAACGAGATTATATGCCGCTCTCCGTTGGTTTCAATTGTGAGAAGGAAACGCTTGTGCGCCGTTCGCGCGTGGAAGATTGGTACTATGAGCCGAGAAAAACGAACGTCGAAAGGGCTTTTGCGCCCTGTTGAGGCGCTCTGGCGCCTCCGATTCCCCGAAAGCGAGGCAAGCATGTCGTTGCGTGCATCCGATCCCAATAAAAAAGCCGATCAGCGTACTACCATGGACTTGGGCGCGGTGTTGCCCAAAACCGCCGAGGTTCGCGACGGTCACCTGTTCATCGGCGGCGTCGACATGGTTGAGCTTGCCCATCAGCAGGGAACGGCCTTGTACGTTTTCGACGAGGCCGACCTGCGCGATCGCATGGAGCAATATCGCAACAGCTTCCATTCCCGCTATCAGAATTCCGACGTGCTGTATGCAAGCAAGGCGTTCCTTAACAAGGAAGTGCTGCGCATCGCTATGGAAGAGGACATGTGCCTTGACGTGTCGGGCGGTGGCGAGCTTGCCTGCGCTCAAGCCGTCGGCTTCCCCATGGAGCGCGTTTTCGTGCATGGCAACAACAAAACGCCTGCTGAACTGCGCGAGGCGATTTCCGCAGGCGTAGGGCATATCGTGGTTGACAGCCGCATCGAGGCGAAGCGCATCTCCGAGATCGCGGGCGAGCTTGGCCGTGTTCAGCCTGTTCTGATGCGCATCACCCCCGGCGTCGAGGCCGACACGCACGAGTACATCAAAACCGGCTGCGAGGACACGAAGTTCGGTTTCACCATGCTGGACGACTTCGCCTTCAAGTGCGTGGGCGATGTCCTTGCCTTCGACAACGTGCAGCTTGACGGTTTCCATTGCCATATCGGCTCGCAGATCTTCGCGTTGCATTCGTTCCGTGAGGCCATTCAGGTCATGATCGAGTTCGTCACGCGCGTGAAGGAAACGTACGGCTTCGAGGCCAAGGTGCTCGACATGGGCGGCGGCCTGGGCATTGCCTACATGGCCGAGGACAAGCCTTCCAGCATCGCCGACTTCGCCGAGGTCACCGCTTCGTCTGTGAAAGAGCTGTGCGCAAAGCACGGTCTTGCCGAGCCTCGCCTTTTGGTGGAGCCCGGCCGTAGCTTGGTGGCTAACGCCGGCGTCACGCTGTACACGGCAGGCATCCTGAAAACGCTGCCGAACATCCGCAAGATCGTGGCGGTTGACGGCGGCATGTCCGACAACATTCGCACCGCGCTTTACAATGCCGATTACGAGGCGGTCATTGCGAACAAGGCCGATCAGCCGCGCACCGAGGTGGTTTCCCTTTGCGGAAAGCACTGCGAAAGCGGCGATGCCGTGGTCATAGACGGCTCGATTCAGCATGTCGACCTGGGCGACATCGTCTGCGTCTTCGCCACGGGTGCGTATTGCTATACCATGTCATCATCGTATAACGGTCAGCCCCGACCGGCCATCGTGTTCGTGAGGGACGGTCAAGCACGCGTTGTCACGCGCCGCGAGACGTACGCCGACCTTATGGCTCGCGACATCTAAAAAACGAAAGGACAAGCCATGACGATCAGGATCGGACTTGTGGGAACCGGCACCGTTGGCGGCGGCTGCCTGGACATCCTTGCCAACCATCGCGATGACTTCAAGCGCCATTACGGCGTAGACATCGAGCTTGCGCGCGTCTGTTCGCGCAAACCTGACGCCGCTCGCGCTCACGGCGTCGAGCACCTGTTCACCACCGACTTCCATGAAGTCGTGACTGATCCGTCCATCGACCTGGTCATCGAGCTTATCGGCGGCGTGGGTGCCGCTCATGACGTCGTATGCGACGCGCTGCGCAACGGCAAGAGCGTCGTCACGGCTAATAAGGCACTTATCGCGTCTGCCGGTGACGAGATCTTCGCGCTTGCCAAAGAGAACAACGTCGACATTTATTACGGCGCCAGCGTTGGCGGCGGCATTCCCATCATCGGCCCGCTGAAGCATTCGCTCATCGCGAACGGCATCACGTCGGTCATGGGCATCGTCAACGGCACCACCAACTACATGCTCACGCGCATGGACGAGGACGGCCTGAGCTACGAGGTCGCCCTGGCAGAGGCGCAGGCCAAGGGCTATGCCGAGGCCGATCCAACCGCTGACCTCGACGGTTTCGACGCTGCAGCGAAAATCGCCATCTTGGCTTCGCTCGCGTTCAAGTCGCGCGTCACCATGGACGACGTGTACTGCGAGGGCATCCGCAACATTTCGCCCGTCGATCTTGATGCGGCTCGCGACATGGGCTTCAGCGTGAAGCTTCTGGCGTTGGCTCATCGTTCCGAGGCTGGCATTGACGTGCATGTGCATCCCACGATGATTCCGCTGGACCACCAGCTTTCCAAGGTCAATGGCGTGAACAATGCCATCTATGTCACGGGCGACGCCGTGGGCGAGACCATGTTCTTCGGCATGGGCGCCGGTGCGGGTCCTGCCGCCAGCGCCGTCATGGGCGACGTGGTTGAGGTTGCCCGCCGCATGGAAATGGGCCTGGCCCCCATCTTTGACAACGACTGCCCCGACACGCTGCCGCTTGTTCCCATGGCCGAGCTGAAAACCAAGTACTACATCCGCTTCACCGTGGCCGACCGCCCCGGCGTTCTGGCGGCAATGGCCACCGTGTTCGCCAACCATGGCGTCAGCGTGCGTTCGGTCATCCAGCGCGGCGAGGCCGCTGGCGTTTCCGTCGAGGTCGTGTACGTTACCCATACGGCGCGCGAAGCCGATATCCAGCAGGTCGTCGACGAGATCGGCCAGCTTGAGGATGTTCTGATGAAGGAACCTTCGATCATCCGCGTGGAGGCGTAAAGCGTGACTGTGAAGCCTGAAGAACTGGGCCTTATCCTTGACTGTGATGGCGTGCTGCTTGACTCGATGGGCGCTTGGGAAAAAGCCGAGATCGACGTGTGCGCCACTGTCGGCATCGTCCCGACGAAAGAGGACATCGACCATGTGAACACCCTCACGTTGGTCGAGGCTTGCGAATACTACAACACGAAGTACGGCGCCGGCGGCAGCGTCGGGGAGACGCTGCGTATCATCGATTCCAGCATGCAGCGCTTCTACGACAACGACGTCGTTGCCGAGCCGGGCGCGCTTGAGTTCGTGCGCGAGCTTCGCGAGCTGGGCGTTCGCATGTGCGTCGTGTCGTCCAGCCCGCTTCGTTATCTTCAGGCAGGTTTGGGAAGCTGCGGCTTCCTTCCGTATTTCGATGGGGTGCTCTCGGCTGACGAGCTGAAACTCACCAAGCGTGAGCATCCCATTTTCGAGCGTGCCCTTGAGATTCTGGGCACCGAGAAAGAGAACACCTGGGGTTTCGACGACACGGCGTATGCCCTGCAAACGCTGAACAGCGTGGGTTGCCATACCATCGGCATCTACAGCAGCGACCTTAACGGAACCGTCGAGCGCCTGCGTGCCGATTCCGAGTTCACGTTCCCGGGCGGTTTGGAAGAGCTTGGTTCGAAGGGTTTCTTAGAACTAGCTATCTAATTGTGGTATGGCATGGTGTTCGCGTGGGGCGGTATCATCGCTGCGTATAATCAAAGCTATCTGAATCGTAGCGAATGAGGTTTCACCATGCCTATCCGAATCCCGGACGCGCTGCCTGCAACCAGCGCGCTTGAGAGCGAGAACATCTTCGTCATGACGGAGTTCCGTGCCTTGCACCAGGACATCCGTCCGCTGAAGGTGGTCATCCTAAATCTGATGCCCACCAAAGAGACAACCGAGACGCAGATCATGCGCAAGTTGTCGAACACTCCGTTGCAGATCGACATCACGCTGCTGCACACGGCAAGCCACAGCGCTAAGAACGTGTCCGAAAGCCATCTGGATTCGTTTTATCGCACGTTCGACGAGATCCGCGATCAGCACTTCGACGGCATGATCATCACGGGCGCCCCGGTCGAGACCCTTCATTTCACCGACGTGGACTACTGGGACGAGCTGTGCGAGATCATGGAGTGGTCGAACACCAACGTTCACTCGGTGTTCCATATTTGCTGGGGCGCGCAGGCCGGCATCTACTATCACTACGGAATCGCGAAGCACGACCTTCCCGAGAAAATGTTCGGCGTGTTCAAGCATTACCTGGTCAAAAGCACGTCGCCGTTGGTGCGCGGCTTGGATGACGAGTTCTGGGCACCGCATTCCCGCTTCACTGAGG
>CAKTWD010000002.1 GCA_934630485.1 uncultured Eggerthellaceae bacterium
GGACCCGCGTTCTGGGTGTTGGGGTTGCGGAACATGGCGTTCTTCTGCTCTTCAGAGAAACCGAACTGGTTGAAGTGGTCAATGACGCTCCACTCCCAAAGGATGTTGCCGTCGCGGTCGATCTCGATCAGGCGGTCGTCCAGCAACAGCTGCGGGGAGATCTTGGGCTTGCGCACGTCGTTGTGCGTGAGCATCAGCATCTTGTCGAAGTTGGGATCAGGATCCTGACCAGGCGCATAATAGCCAACCGGATTGCCGGTTACCTGGAAGTCGTGATGCTGACGGGCCATCCAGCGCTCGCCGTCGGGATCCTTCACCAGCTGGTTGCGATTGAAAGTCCATTCGACATTGCCGTCCATATCGACCATGGTGAGATCTTCTTCGTCCTGGAAGCCGTTCTCGGCGGGACGGGTCGCACGAGAGGCGATCATGTGACCACCCGGAAGCATCTTGGTGGGGATGCCGTACATATCCTTCCAATGGCGGACAATCTTGCCGTTCATGTTAATGAGGTTGATACCAAGCTCAGGTGCCGAAAACAGCGTGTAGCCGTTCCAGCACTCTTCGGGGTAGTACACGGTGGTACCAGTCGGAAATACAGTTGGACGTCCCATACCTGTTACCTCTTCCTCTGTTGTTTGCTTTGCTTCCTTCCCCGCGCCAAGCCGATGCAATCGGGTCGAGCACGACCTGCGGCCCCACTCCTGAAGACGCAGTGAATCCACTGTATCACAGTTCACATACGCCATAGGTACGTATATATCATACGTTTCCCCAGCTCAAAACAAGAAAAGGACGGCACCTTACGATGCCGTCCTTCCTTATTGCGTTACACGATGACGCTGCAACACGCCGTTGGATTCGACTAGTCGAGATCCTCGACGCAGTGAGCCATCTCGTCGTTGAAGGCATGTGCGCCCTCGACGGTGACTGCAGTGGTCTCGTACTCGGAATGAGCTGCGCCCTCAACATGGAACTTGGTGTTGTCAGCACGCGGGATCTCAACCTCTTCGGGCTTCTCGAACTGGGGAACCCACTCGTACGGGATACGGTATGCGCGGTAAAGCAGGCTCATACCGACATCCGGGAAGACGTACTCCCAAACCAGCTTCTGCTCGCGCGTGTACTCGCGGATGATGGCGGAGCAGCCCTCGCAGATCATGGTGTTGCCGTTGGGCAGGCGCTGTGCGCTGGAGGTCAGCGGGCTGAAGAAGTAGTTGCCGTTGAAGTTGAAGCCGCCGCCCGAGCCGGTCGGCTCGCCGGTGCACTCCCAAACGATCTCGAGCGTGGTGGGGTCGAACTCGACGACGCGCGAAGAGTCACGACGGGTGACCTTCAGACCGGTCTTGCTGAATTGGTTCGGCGCGCCGTAGCCGGCCCAGCCGCCGTTGTCGTAGACCATGATGTTGCCCTCGCCCGGCAGTCCCTTCGGGATCATATGAGTATGATGCGGGCCGACGATGGTGCCGAACATACGGAGCTCGGGCGTCTTGGTGAAGTCGGGGCCGACCTGCCACACGATGTCGCCTGTCTCGTGGTCGAGGATCCACATGATATTGCACTCGCGCGAGTCCATGATGACGTTATCGGGCTTGAAGCGCTCGTCGCCGGCGTCGTACCACTTGTTCGGGCCGACGTAGCTGGCGCAGTTGCAATGAAACAGGTCGCCCTGTCCCTCGGGGCCGGCGTTGCGGATATTCGGGTTGCGGAACATCGCGTTCTTCTGCTCTTCGGTGAAGCCGAACTGGTTGAAGTGGTCAATGACGCTCCACTCCCAAAGGATGTTGCCGTCGCGGTCGATCTCGATCAGGCGGTCGTCCAGCAACAGCTGCGGGGAGATCTTGGGCTTGCGCACGTCGTTGTGCGTGAGCATCAGCATCTTGTCGAAGTTGGGATCAGGATCCTGACCAGGCGCATAATAGCCAACCGGATTGCCGGTTACCTGGAAGTCGTGATGCTGACGGGCCATCCAGCGCTCGCCGTCGGGATCCTTCACCAGCTGGTTGCGATTGAAAGTCCATTCGACATTGCCGTCCATATCGACCATGGTGAGATCTTCTTCGTCCTGGAAGCCGTTCTCGGCGGGACGGGTCGCACGAGAGGCGATCATGTGACCACCCGGAAGCATCTTGGTGGGGATGCCGTACATATCCTTCCAATGGCGGACAATCTTGCCGTTCATGTTAATGAGGTTGATACCAAGCTCAGGTGCCGAAAACAGCGTGTAGCCGTTCCAGCACTCTTCGGGGTAGTACACGGTGGTACCAGTCGGAAATACAGTTGGACGTCCCATACCTGTTACCTCTTCCTCTGTTGTTTGCTTTGCTTCCTTCCCCGCGCCAAGCCGATGCAATCGGGTCGAGCACGACCTGCGGCCCCACTCCTGAAGACGCAGTGAATCCACTGTATCACAGTTCACATACGCCATAGGTACGTATATATCATACGTTTCCCCAGCTCAAAACAAGAAAAGGACGGCACCTTACGATGCCGTCCTTCCTTATTGCGTTACACGATGACGCTGCAACACGCCGTTGGATTCGACTAGTCGAGATCCTCGACGCAGTGAGCCATCTCGTCGTTGAAGGCATGTGCGCCCTCGACGGTGACTGCAGTGGTCTCGTACTCGGAATGAGCTGCGCCCTCAACATGGAACTTGGTGTTGTCAGCACGCGGGATCTCAACCTCTTCGGGCTTCTCGAACTGGGGAACCCACTCGTACGGGATACGGTATGCGCGGTAAAGCAGGCTCATACCGACATCCGGGAAGACGTACTCCCAAACCAGCTTCTGCTCGCGCGTGTACTCGCGGATGATGGCGGAGCAGCCCTCGCAGATCATGGTGTTGCCGTTGGGCAGGCGCTGTGCGCTGGAGGTCAGCGGGCTGTAGAAGTAGTTGCCGTTGAAGTTGAAGCCGCCGCCGGAAGCGCTGGGCTCGCCGGTGCACTCCCAAACGATGTCAAGGTTGGTCGGGTTGAACTCGACGACGCGCGAGGAGTCGCGACGGGTGACCTTCAGGCCGGTCTTCGAGAACTGGTTCGGTGCGCCGTAGCCGGCCCAGCCGCCGTTGTCGTAGACCATGATGTTGCCCTCGCCCGGCAGACCCTTGGGGATCATATGAGTGTGATGCGGGCCGACGATGGTGCCGAAGATACGCTTCTCGGGCGTGTCGGTGAAGTCGGGGCCGACCTGCCAAACGATATCGCCGGTCTCGTGGTCGAGGATCCACATGATGTTCATCTCGCGGGAGTCCATGATGATGTTGTCGGGCTTGAAGCGCATGTCGCCCTCGTCATACCAATGGTTGGGACCAAGGTAAGAAGCGCAGTTGCAGTGGAAGATGTCGCCCTGGCCCTCGGGACCCGCGTTCTGGGTGTTGGGGTTGCGGAACATGGCGTTCTTCTGCTCTTCAGAGAAACCGAACTGGTTGAAGTGATCGATGACGCTCCACTCCCAAGTGATGTTGCCGTCGCGGTCGATCTCGATCAGGCGGTCATCAAGCAGGTTCTGCGGGCTGATCTTCGGCTTCTTCACGTCGTTATGCGTGAGCAGCAGCATCTTGTCGAAGTTGGGGTCAGGATCCATGCCAGGGACATAGTAACCAACCGGGTTGCCGGTGACCTGGAAGTCATGATGCTGACGGGCCATCCAGCGCTCGCCATCGGGATCGTTGATGAGCTGGTTGTGATCGAAAGACCACTCGACCTTGCCGTCCATGTCGACCATGGTGAGGTCTTCCTGGTCCTGATAGCCGTTGGCTGCAGGACGGGTTCCACGAGAGGCGATCATATGGCCGCCGGGCAGGAACTTAGGCGGGAAGCCGTACATATCCTTCCAGTGACGGACGATCTTGCCGTTCATGTTAATGAGGTTAACGCCAAGCTTCGGAGCGGAGAACAGCGTGTAGCCATTCCAGCACTCTTCAGGGTAGTACACAGTAGTACCAGTCGGAAAAACGTTTGGACGTCCCATTCCCTTACCTCTTTCTTGAACTAACTTTCTCCTACATGAAACTATGGATAAAACCGCGCCCCTAAAACGCGGTATTCCACCAAAAGTAACCGGGAGCAACCCGGCACGCCCTGCTTACGCTATGAAAACAGCGCGCCAATACACCCGCAAAACGAGAGTTGACGCGCTTTCGAAAAGCAATCGCAAAGCGCGAAGCTCTTACATGAACTCTTCGATCTTCTCTGCGAAATCGTCCTCAGGAGCATCGCCCGAGATAACAGCCTTGACGTTGCCGCCGGCGAAGAACATCGTCTGAGGAACACCCTTCAGATGGTACTTCGGGAGGATGGTCGGCTGCTGCTCGACGTCGATCTCATAGAACTTGTAGTTCGGGTAATCGGCCTCGAGAGCCTCGATCTTGGGATGAACTTCCTGGCACACATGGCAGGTCTTACGAGAAACGAGAACGAGGCACTTCTGGCCACCGTCTTCAACGAGCTCCTCAAATGCTTCAGGACCAAGTTTCTTCATTATTGTTAACTCCCTTTCTTTAACTGTATCAACAGTTACCTCACGGGATATGCTACCACGCATTGAAGAAAACACACGGCGAGAATTATGTTTCGAACCAAGCTGTTGCTTTTGCGCTAAACATCATCGGAAATAACGGTAGATCAGCCGCAATTTAAACAACCATGAGGAAAATCAGCATCGAATCCGTTGGTTTTGAACTTCATTCACCCGCCACTATAGCCAGATCCTATGGCGCGCCATTAGATATCGCGTTTGCCGATAAACGGTTGCTTGGCAACTGGGGTAAATTAGCACCTAGGGTTAATTATAGGCAACGCGCATAGAGAGGGTCGCACGTAGATTCGCCGTTACGAATCACGTCTGGACTTAGGAGTGTGCGCAATCCACCACTTATACATTAGGGGGAGCAAATGGAAAAGACCGATGAATATTTCGACCTCGTCATCATCGGCAGTGGCCCGGCAGGCCTGACGGCTGGTCTCTACGGCGGCCGCGCCCTGCTTAAGACCGTCATCCTGGAGAAGGGCGGCATCGGCGGTCGCGTCACCACCACCACCGAGATCGCCAACTATCCTGCGGCTGGCCACACCACCGGCCCCGATTTGATGGACAAGATGCGCGCAGACACCGAGCGCTTCGGCGTCGAGATCCGTCAGCAGGCTGTCAAGAGCGTTGATTTCACTGGCGAGGACAAGCTCATCGAGACCCGCAAGATCACTTACCATGCGAAGGCCGTCATCATCGCTTCCGGCACGCATGCTCGCGTTCTGGGCACTCCGGGCGAGGTCGAGTTCACCGGTCGCGGCGTTAGCTACTGCGCCACCTGCGACGCCGAGTTCTACACCGGCCAGAAGGTCGCTGTCATCGGCTGCGGCGACCAGGCTGTCGAAGAATCCGAGTTCATCTCCAAGTTCGCCACCGACGTCGAGATCATCTCTCGCCACACCGACGGCCGCATGAGCTGCAACGCCGTCGCTGCCGAACAGGTCAAGGAGAACCCGAAGATCAACATCAACTTCGGCGTTACCTGCACCGAGGTTTACGGCGAGGACGAGGTCGAGGGCATCGTTCTTAAGGATGTCACCACGGGCGAGGAAAAGAAGATGCCGTGCCAGGGCGTGTTCTTCTTCACCGGTATGGATCCGAACACCGATTTTCTGGGTGAGCAGCCGTTCCTGAACGAGAAGGGCTGGATCGTCACCGACGGCGACAACATGTCCACCAACGTTCCGGGCGTTTACGCAGCCGGCGACGTTCGCCAGAAGTTCCTGCGTCAGGTTGCCACCGCTGTTGGCGATGGCGCTGCTGCCGCAACCGCTGCCGAGAAGTACATCGCTTCTCTGGAGCACTAATCGCAACTCACCTGTTGCTTCGAAGGCCGCCCGAAAGGGCGGCCTTCTTTTATTGCGCGCGAAGCGATCTCGCATGGAATGAGGGGCACGGCTGGGCACAGCGCGAAAAACAGCTCGGATGCCAGCTGTCTCTTAAGCGAAAAAGAAGCGGCCCGCTAATGCGAGGCGCTGAAATGCTGAAGCTGTTTTCCAAACGAGGTTACGCCTTCTACAAATGCTCGACTACCAAGTCGCCCATCTTCGTCGTGCCGATCACATGATCATCGGCGGTTTGGTCGTCCTTGATGTCGCCTGTGCGCCAACCTTCATCCAGAACCTCGGTGACGGCACGCGCGATGTCGTCAGCCGCATCCTGCATATCGAAGCTGTAGCGCAGCATCATCTCGACGGAAAGGATCTGAGCAAGCGGATTGGCAACACCCCTGCCTGCGATGTCGGGTGCACTGCCGTGACTGGGCTCGTACAGCGCAACGCCGTCGCCCAAACTTGCGCTTGCGAGCATGCCGAGCGAGCCAGTGATCTGGGCAGCCTCATCAGACAGAATGTCACCAAACATGTTCTCAGTCAGGACGACGTCGAAGTCCGCGGGGCGATTGATAAGCTGCATGGCGGTGTTATCAACCAGCAAGTCCTCGATTTGAACATCGGGGTATTCCGCCTCGCCAATGCGATGCACGATCTCGCGCCACATTCGGCTGGTCTCAAGCACATTCGCCTTATCGACGCTGGTCACCTTGCCGCGACGCTTACGTGCCGCTTCAAACGCCTGTCGGGCGATCCGCTCGACCTCGTACTCACGATACTCAAGCGTATCATAGGCGCGCTGGCCCTTTGCACTGTTAGCGCCGGCGCCTTCTTCATCGTAGAAACGCTCACGCTTGCCGAAGTACAAGCCGCCGGTAAGCTCACGCACGATCATCAGATCAACCCCGTCGACGATCTCGGGCTTCAACGTGGAGGCCCCTGCCAACGCCCGATGGATCTTCACGGGACGAAGGTTGGTGTACAGCCCAAGCTCCTTACGGATGCCAAGCAAGCCCTGCTCGGGACGAGGCGCATTCGGATCGGTGGAGTCCCACTTCGGCCCGCCAACCGCCGCAAGAAGAACCGCATCGGAAGCTTTGGCAGCCTCGAACGTTTCTTTAGGAAGCGGATTTCCCGTTGCATCAATGGCGGCGCCACCGATAAGCGACTCCGCGCAATTGAATTCGACGCCGTATTTCGCACCAACGGCCTTTAGAACCTTCACACCCTCGGCGATGATCTCAGGACCGATGCCGTCGCCCGGCAGAAGGCAGATGTTATACGCTGCAACCATTTCGCTTGCCTCTTTCAACACGTTACTGATTCGCAAGCCAATACTAACGCCCCTAGGCTGCAAGCGGCATCAAACAGTTCAGCTCGAAACGCCCCTGAAACCAGAAAGACCTCAACATAGTGTTTTCCGACGGATCTCTGCAACTTTGGGACATCGGGGACTGTCCATGAAATGAACGCTTCCTCCATACTAGACAACAACATTTCTATTGAGGAGGCGGCAATGGAAGAAGTATTCGCTATCAAATGCAAGAGCTGCGGCGGCCCCATGTACTCCAACCAGGCAAAGCGCAGTTTCGAGTGCGCGTATTGCGGCGCAAGCGAGCCCTGGAGCAAGGACGAATCCGAGCCAAACGCCCTGATCAGCTTCCGTCATAAACCCCTCGAGAAGCAAAATGACCTGCTGAAGCTTGTCATTGCGGGCACGCTTCAACCGCCCGAGGAAAAAGAGTGGTACTACTTCGAGTACTACTGGCGCAGCATGTCGCTGTTCGAAAAGATCCTGAACGACGACCCTGCCACCGCGCAGGAGCTTAGCAAATCTAAGCACATCAGCATTCCCTGCCCGTACTGCGGCGCGTCGTTCGAGGGCGAATCGACCCAAAGCGTGTTCGAATGCCCCGCATGCGGCAACAAGGTTGCCATGTCAGACTGCTGCGAACCGGGAACGTTCAGCAAGCGCCTTTCAATTGGATCGGGCGCCGAATACATCCCCGAGCAGGCTCTTCCCTGCCATATCACCGAGCAGCAGGCCCGCGCCAACGCGAGGCAGTTCGTGCAGCAGCACGCCGATGCGTTCGCCAATCACGACATGAATGACTGCATCGACAATCAGATGACGCTTGCATACCTGCCCATTGCCGCGGTCGACCTTCATGTGATGACCGCGTTTCCCGGCGGGTTGTTCCGCAAAGACACGCTGATCTACAGCGAGCTCATTAACTGGGCTTACCCTAAAACCGACTTCTTCGACATGCCCCTTCTTAGCCTTCTTGAGCCATGGGACTACTCTGAAGCAGCGCATTTCGACCCCGCAATGCAAGAAGGAAACTTCCGCATTGCCGCTGTTGTCGGCCTTATCAACGACAACGTGCTGGTGAACGAAGTCGGCCGCTACGTCATTGGCAACGATCTTCAGGAGGCATTCGGTCTGAACCCCAAGAAGATGAAGTCGTGGGCGCGCAATATCCGCAAGCATGGATCGGGGCTTATGCTGGCTCCCGTGTACTATTTCGATCGCCCCGCATCGGACGGGCGCGAAGGCGAACAGATACGCATGGCTGTGAACGGGCAGACCGGCCGCGTTGCAGCTGTGGTATTCGACGAGAAGAAAGAGGCGCGCTTCGTTTCGCCCCTTGGCTCGAACGTGCATCTATCCGCTGAAAGCACCGTTCATGCGAATCCCATCGAAGTTCGCTACAAGAAGTCACCCCATCTGTACGAAATTGCCCGCATCGGCAGGCTTAGCTAAATAAACCTGCCGAGAAACCCGGCGCGCTCACTTTCCAAGGATCTTCTTGGTGCGGGCGACCAAACCGCCCTCTTCGATGATCTCCTGCAAGAACGGCGGGAAAGGCTGGGCTTGGAACGTCAGACCCGTGGTTTTATCAGCAATAACGCCGTTGTCGGCATCGACCTCGACCACGTCACCGTTATTGATGGCATCAGCCGCTTCGGGGCATTCCATGATAGGCAAGCCGATGTTGATAGCGTTGCGATAGAAGATACGCGCGAAACTCTTTGCGATGACGACGCTCACACCTGCAGCCTTGATGCAGATAGGAGCATGCTCGCGCGAAGATCCACAGCCAAAGTTCTCTTCCGCAACGATGATGTCGCCCGGCTGGACCTTCTTCACGAACTCGGAGTCAAGATCCTCCAAGCAATGTTTCGCAAGCTCGACCGGATCGGACGTGGTAAGGTAGCGCGCCGGAATGATGACGTCGGTGTCGACGTCGCGACCGTATTTATGAACTGCTCCCTCGAATTTCATCAAACGCTCCTTAATCCAAATCAGTCGGCAAGCCGATGTGCCCAAGAACGGCAGATGCCGCAGCAACAGCAGGCGACGACAGATAAACTTCGCTAGTTGGGTCGCCCATGCGGCCGACGAAATTGCGATTGGTGGTTGAAATCGAGCGCTCACCTGGGGCAAGTACGCCCATATAGCCGCCCAAGCATGGACCGCATGTCGGCGTTGAAACCGCACAGTTGGCATCAAGGAAGATCTGCGTGAGACCCTCGTCGATGCACTGACGGTAAACCTGTTGCGTGGCGGGGATGATGATGCAACGCACGTTGGGGCTGACTTTGCGACCCTTCAGCACCGCAGCAGCCTGGCGCATGTCCTCAATGCGGCCATTGGTGCAGCTGCCGATAACCGCCTGATCGATGACGATATCGCGAGCCTCGGCAACGGGACGCGTGTTGGAGGGCAAATGCGGGAAAGCAACCGTCGGCGGGATGTCGGCGGCGTCGATTTCGTACACCTTCCGATACTGGGCATCGGGATCGGAATGATATTCGGTATAAGGGCGTTCGACGCGACCGTCCATGTAAGCGCGTGTGACGTCATCGACCTCGATGATGCCGGCTTTGCCGCCGGCTTCGATGGCCATGTTGGAAATGGTAAGGCGCTCGTCCATGCTCAGGGAGCGAATAGCGCTTCCCGTGAATTCCATGGCGCAGTAAAGGGCGCCATCAACGCCGATCATACCGATGATGTACAGGATGACGTCCTTGCCGGTAACGCCGGGGGCAAGCTCGCCTTCGATCTTGAACAGCAACGATTCGGGAACTTTGAACCACGCCTTACCTGTTGCGTAGCCAACACCTGCATCGGTGGAGCCGACGCCCGTAGAGAAAGCGCCAAGCGCGCCGTACGTGCACGTGTGGCTGTCAGCACCAATGATCAGATCGCCCGCACCGACAACGCCCTGCTCGGGCAGAAGCGCATGCTCGACGCCCACACAGCCTACCTCCCAATAATGGGTGATACCCTGCTCACGAGCGAAATCGCGCGCGGCCTTAGCCTGCTTGGCGGAGTTGATGTCTTTGTTCGGCGTGTAATGATCGGGGACGATGAGAACTCGCGTGGGATCGAAGACCTTGCCAACGCCGATCTCATTGAACGTCTTGATGGCGATTGGGGTTGTCACGTCATTCGAAAGAACAAGATCGAGATCGCATTCGACTAGCTGACCAGGGCTTACCTCATCGAGTCCGGCGTGAGCCGCCAAAATCTTCTCCGCAATGGTCATAGGACGCGTCATCGATACTCCTTCTCTCGTTCTGTTCCTGTTAATTCTCCTTGGACAACGCTAGGCAAAGCGCATCAAGCAGCGTGATTGCGAAATGCTGCGCGGAACGATCCTCGCCGGCATCTTCCCACCTAGTGCCAGGGGTGACAACGGCCAAACGGTTGGTGCCCTTTGCAGCAAGCGTTTCGAACGCAGCCGAAAGACGCAGCGACAAAGACCCCTCGGGGGCATAGCTTACGCATGGGATGTCGCCGGGGCAGGTTTCCTCGGGCAGCATGATATGAACCATGAACATACGATTGTCAGGCTGGACCAAAAGCGAATCGGCGCTCAGGATTTTCGAGGCAGGGTTGGTCGCAAGCGCAAGATTGGACATACGCGACGCAACGCTGCGCGTGAACGCATCGGTGCCGAACAGGCACAGGGCATGACGTTCCAGAACATCGGCGGCACGCGCGAAGCCGATGTTGATGGGAACGTCGATGGGCTTTTTGCCCTCCCATGAATGATGAAGGTTGCGGATAGCGGCGTACGTGTAAGCACCAGCGATGCCATCTGCGGGAAGGCCCAGGTTCACCTGGAACTTGCGCAGGGCGTCTTCGGTGTATGCGCCGAAAATGCCGTCTTCGTTGCCGCACGAGAAACCAAGCGCGCCAAGAGCCTGCTGGAGATCAAGCACGTCGTTGCCATGGAAATACGGCATGCGAAGGAACAACGTGCGATCACCCAACGAGAACGACGCGTCGACCAAAGCCGACCAAACGCGCTCGTCGACTTCGTCGGACTCGGGCAGCGACTCCTTCTTACAGAAGGCGCGAACTGCCTGTGCGGTTTTCTGGCCGAATGCGCCATCGACATGGGCGCTGTCAAGCAAGCCGATACGAGCCAGACGATGCTGGACGTCTTCGACTGCGGGCCCTTTGTCACTTTGTTTAATCGTATCCATGCCTGCCATGATAGACCATGCGGGCATGCGCATCGCTCCAAGGACCATCCTTACATTGAATTGGCAGAGCGATTTTTCCGATTCACAGCGCCCGAGAAAATCGATAGCGCCCTGCCGAACCAAGCCGACAAGGCGCTACCGCGAGTCGTTGTTGTTGCCGTAAACGCAGGCGAACTACTTCAGGCGATTGACGAACCAATCGGCCATAGAGATCAGCAGATCGCGGGAATCCGACGGAGGAACCATCTCGATCAGGCGGTTCTTCGCGATGCTGGTAAGGTTCTCGGCATACGAGCGAGCGTAATCGATGCTGCCCGATTTCTGCATGATCTGGACGGCCTCTTCAAGCACCGCCGGATCCTTCTCCTTCGAAGAAAGGATCTCGATGATGCGCTTACGATCGGCCTCGTCAGCGTTCTGCAGAGCATGAACCACCACAAGCGTGCGCTTGCCTTCGGTGATGTCGTCACGGAAGCCCTTCTTGGTGCTTTCCGTCTTGCCGATGAGGTTCAGCAGGTCATCCTGAATCTGGAACGCCAAGCCGGTATCGAGGCCGTAGTTACGCAGCGCCTCGACCTGGGCGTCAGTTCCGCCGCCCACGATCGCGCCGATGGCCAGGGGCACGGCGCCCGAGTAGTGAGCCGTCTTGTGCGTGGCCATGGTGAGGTAATCCTCGGGCGTGATGTCGTAACGGTCGTCGCGCGCCCAACCGATATCAAGAGCCTGACCCTCGATGGTGCGACGCGTCATGTCGATGAGTTCCTTGATGACGCGAACCTTGGTAGCATCGTCGAGAATCGGATCCTCGATGACCGTACCGTTTACCAAGGAAAGCCCCAGGTCACCCATGTTGATGGCAAGGCCCGTTCCCTCAGTAAGATGCAGGCAGGGCTCGCCGCGGCGAAGCTCGGCCTCGTCGGCGATGTCGTCATGAATGAGCGCTGCGGTATGGAAGTGCTCGATTGCAGCGGCTGCGCTGACCGCCCTTTCGGCGTTGCCGCCAACGGCCAGGCATGCAGCAAAGCAGATCAGCGGACGATGGCGCTTGCCGCCGTTCTGGCTGTAGCGACGCAGCGGATCGTACAGGTACTTGTCCATATCAGGATGCGAACCGTACGGAATGAATGCGTTGATAAGCTCGCCGACCTGGTCGGCGTAGGACGCAAGGTACTCTTCGAACGAACCGGGTTTGCCGCCCTGGGCGAGGATTTCATTGATGCTAGGCATGGATTTCTTTGTCCCCTGCTTCACGATAGTGCTTAACGAACGAGGCGACGTCTAAACGCCACCAACGTGCGCCTTTCCCCAAAAAGCACGTGCCGACAAACGTCGGCTGCGCGTTCTTGGACTGGTAGGAGCGGTGGGACTCGAACCCACAAGCCCGAAGGCGGCGGATTTTAAGTCCGCTGCGTATGCCAATTCCGCCACGCTCCCATTCGCGCACGACGCTGTTCACTTTAGCAAAGAATGCAAGCCCCAATGGGCACTATTCGTTGGCTACCCGTAAAACAATACCTTGAAGGATGTCCGACTCACTTACCGTGAACTCCGAGATGCCCAAAAGATCCATGATCGTTTGCAAGATCAAGAAGCCCGCCACGATCACGGGGGCTCTGTCCGGATCAAGGCCGACCGTCTGACGGCGGGTTGCCAAAGGCTGCGACCCCAGTCGGCTGGCGATGCCGTCAAGCTGCCCGCGCGTGACGCGCGCTTTATGAACGCGGGACGAGTCGTAGGTTTCCATGGCCTCGCGAATGGAAACGACAGTTGTCGCCGTGCCCGCCACTGCAACCATACGCGCACCGGTGAATCCATGCGAGTGGAGCTCGGCGAAGTACGGCGCCATTTGGTCGCGCATCCACGTGCGTGCGGCTTCGATCTCGGCCTTAGTTGGGATGTCGGTTTTCAGGAAACGCTCGGTCATGCGACGGCATCCGATGTCAAACGATTTCGCCAGAACGGGGGCGTTCCCCGATTGACCTGCGACGACTTCAGTCGAACCGCCGCCGACGTCAACGACGACCGCCGATTCGCCGGGAAATTCCGCCGTGGCGCCCGAAAAAGAAAGAGCAGCTTCAAGTTCACCGGGAATGACGCGCACGTCGACGCCCAGATCACGCATGCGGTTCGTGAAGTCGGCGGCATTTTCGGCGTCACGCGATGCCGAGGTAGCCAGCGCGACGATTCGCGGCTTCAAACCGAAGGGGTTGTGCGCAGCGTCGTTCAGCGATTCGAGCTTAGCCAGATATCGTTTGACGATGTCAGCAACGCGCTCGATGGCCTGCGGCTTCAAGCGATGCGTGGCATCGACGCCTTCGCCCAGGTTGGCGATGGCGTATTCGCGGCAAAGCTCGCGCATACCGCCCTGCGCATCGACGTCGGCAACAAGCATGCGGCACGTGACCGTACCGATATCGATTGCGACGACGCGGCAAACCGGCAGGAACGAATCGCCCATGGTTACTGCCCAACCCCGAAGAATTTATCCAGGATAGGCGAGTACCAAGTTTCAGGGTAGTCGATGTTACCGACGGCAACGTTGGCGGTGATGGTGCTTCCAGCCTCTTCCTTCGCGTAGGCCGAGTCGGAAAGGCCCTCGACCTTGGCAGTTTGCTCGCCCTGCTTCACCCAGCCGTAATCTTTGTGAGCGATGGTCTCTACGCCGGCGTCGCTGGTAAGACGGTCGTTTTGGGCTTCGAGAGCATCGCTTCGCGCCTCGATCGCGGCGTACTGAGCCTGTGTGCGATCGTTGTCGCGAATGGACTGGTAGTACTGCTGAGCGGGGCCATAAATGCTGATGAACGAGCCAACCAAGCACACGAAGACCACCGCGGCGATCACGCCATAGCGAGAAAGGAAAAAGTTGGACAGGAACGCCGCGGGGTTGAAGCTGGACAAACCCTGGGCAACCGCCTTGCCACTGGGGACAAGACGCGCTGCTTTGCGAGCGTTCTTCCCCATCTTGCCTTCATAGACAGCGGCGCGAGGCGAACCCTCGCCAGACGAGGGGGCGTCATCAGAGCCGAACTGCTCGGCGAACATGCGGCCAGCGCGGTCTTTCGCACGCTTGCGGCGCTTTCGTTCCGCTTTCGACGCATTCACTTCGGCATTGGCTTTTTCGTTGTCGAACTCTTCGCCACCGAATCGATCCTCCAGACTGGAGTCGACCTTGCGATCGGAACCCGCAGATGCCGAGACGGTCGACGCGGATGCGCCGCCGCGGATCACCGAGAACGAAGAGCCCGCGCTGGAAGCAGGCTTGTCGCCACGCATCTCGGCCCAGAATTCCTCGTCAGAAAGCGACGAGAGGCCCGACGACTTGGGCTGCACGGGGCGGGAAACCGCCGCGCCTGCCGAAGGCGAGCGATGGAATGAAGAGCGAGCGACCGGCTCTTTTGCCTGATCAAGGTAGGCGAATGCTGAACGACGAGAGGCCGAACCACGACGGCGGCTTTGCGCTTTCGCAGCCGCATCGTAGCGGTCCAGAGATTCGACGAAATCGGAGTAGAAGTCTTCGGAGCGAGAGCTACCGGAGGCACGACGAGACCGCGAGGCGCTGCCGCGCTTCGCCGCATCGAACGACACGATATTCGATCGCTGAGACAATGGATTGGGCTCCCTGAAGCATCGTGGTTGGTTTGGGTTTCGTGTAATGCTTGAGCCAAATCAGAATACCACATCGCCAAACCGACAATGTATCCGCTCTGTGTTTTCTTGAAGCTGCTAACGCGCAACGAAGGCGTCTTAGGAGACGATCGGGCGACCTCGATACGCGGCGCCCGCCAACCGGGCAGCTTAGTATTCGATGCCGAGACGCCTGATATACTCGGTCCATTTTTCGAACGAATCGTCGCTGATGGCATGCTCCATCACATGGGCTTCTTCTTCGGCCATGTCAGCGGGAACGCCAAGGACCTTCTCCATAAAGGCAACAAGGAGGTTGTGGCGTTCGACGATCTTGCAGCCATATTCATAGCCAGCGGGGGTAAGAGTCGCGTCGCCATAATACGGCTGATCAAGAAAGCTCTTCTCTTTAAGAAGCGAGAGGGCTTTGTTCACAGACGCCTTCGAGACCCCCATCTTCTTGGCGATATCGACCGAGCGAACGGCCTGCTCGGTACTGCCGCCCAGCTCAACAATCGCTTCAAGGTAGTCTTCATGCGATTTGGAAACCTTCATTTGCAAGCTCCATTATTCGAATCGTACGGTCACAACATGCAAAATCCCCGACCGTCCGTCGGGACCATCGGGGATTCAGATTTCAAGGGACCGGCAAGAGGGAGGAGAGGGGGGGGTGGACCCTCTTGCCGGTAATTTTGCGGTGAATGATCAGACGAGAGAGGAATCTTCACCGCCGGATTGGCTTTTCAAAATCGAAGGAACCTAAACTAGAACAACATCGGGGTTGAATCGGCTTTTCAACCGTTTCCCGAGGTCGTTGCTTGACCCTTTCGACATTTGTTAGTTTAGGGTTACATGCTGAGCATTGTCAACAGTAAGTTTTCTTTGGTTTACTTCTTCATAAGTTGCACATATTGAACTTTTGTCAATTCGAACCGAAACGGAGGAATGGCAGCGACTGTTCACGCCAAGCATCCACGCTTTCATCCGCTTCGAGCAACACGCGTCGGCATCCCCTCCCCCTGGCCGCAAGCAACACGTGTCAGACATTCCCGTTTCCACCT
Organism: uncultured Eggerthellaceae bacterium; assembly: GCA_934630485.1. Classification (GTDB taxonomy): domain Bacteria; phylum Actinomycetota; class Coriobacteriia; order Coriobacteriales; family Eggerthellaceae; genus UMGS1502. The sequence continues at coordinate 16,046 of CAKTWD010000002.1, forward strand.
GGTTTCATGATGCTGGGCTTTGCATGAAACAAGACACCGCAGCTCACGGGGCATCTACTAGGGATATAATCGCCCTGCACGAAGCAAAACGGTTCGGCATTCGCCCCGAAACGGAAAGGGACGCTCACATGGTTTTGAAACAACCGCTCTCCGACAACAGGTACATCGACACGCGCGGCGTCTGCACCGAGCCTGTCACGTTCACTCAGGCAGTAGTCCGCGGCTTGGCCAACGGCGGCGGTCTTTTCGTTCCTCAGCAGATTCCTTCATTCACCATCGACGAAATCTGCGATCTGGCAAAACTCCCCTATGCCCAGCAAGCGGCGTTGGTTTTCGAATCATTCGGCATCGACCTTTCACATGAGGAGCTTCAGCGCATCACGTCCGAGGCATACGGCGACAACTTCGATGACGCCGACATCTGCCCCATCACCTCGCTTGACGAGAACACGCACATTCTTGAGCTGTGGCATGGCCCGACCAGCGCATTCAAGGACATGGCGCTCCAGTGCCTTCCCCGCTTCTTCAGCGCCAGCGCAAAGCACCTTCGAGACCAAGGGGAACTCGATGACGCCCATATGATCCTGGTTGCCACCTCAGGCGACACGGGCAAAGCCGCACTTGAAGGCTTCCACGATGTTGACGGCGTGTCGATCGGCGTCATGTACCCCAAGGACGGCGTCAGCGACATCCAATATCGCCAAATGGCAACGCAACGCGGCGAGAACGTAACCGTTTGGGCCGTTCGCGGCAACTTTGATGACTGTCAGACCGGCGCCAAGAACGTCTTCGGTGACGACGATTTTGCCAAAGAGCTTCACAAGCAGTACGGCATCGCGCTGTCCAGCGCCAACTCCATCAACTGGGGGCGCCTCCTTCCTCAGGTCGTCTACTACATCTCGGCATATGCCCGCCTTGTCGCCAAGGGAGCCGTTGCCGCAGGCGATCCCATCGACGTGTGCGTGCCTACAGGTAACTTCGGCAATATCCTTGCCGCCTATTACGCCATGCGCATGGGAACCCCCATCCGCATGCTGTTCTGCGCCAGCAACGAAAACCGCGTGCTGACCGACTTCATCAACACAGGTTCTTACGACATCAGCGATCGCGTCTTTGCGAAAACGCCTTCGCCATCGATGGATATCCTTGTCTCTTCGAACCTCGAGCGCCAGCTCTTCGAGATCACAGGGCGCGATTCCGATGCCATCGTCAAATGGATGCGCGATCTTAAAGAGAACAAAGCCTTCCGTGTCGATCGCGACACGTTCGAGAAGATGCGCCAGGTCTTCCGCTCCGACTCTATCGACAACGATACATGCCTCAAGGTCGTTCACGAGGTGTTCAACCAGTACGGCTACCTGCTTGATCCGCACACCGCCGTCGCCTATCAGGTTGCCGAAAACCTACGTGACGACGACGTTCCCGTTCTTATCGCAAGTACCGCTCATTGGGCGAAATTCGGCAACAACGTATACAAGGCGCTTCACGAGCTTTCACTTGAGGACGAACTTCCCCAAGATGTTGCCGAGCTTTCCGGGTGCAAGCTGAATGAGCTGGTTGCAAGTGAGACGGGACAGGACAATATCCCTGCAGGACTTGCCGCACTCGAAAAGCTGCCCATCAGGTTCACGGAAGCGATCGACGGCAACCAAGATGCCATCGAGAATGCCGTCAAAGAATTCCTCGCGAAACAAGCCGCTCGTTAATCAAACAGCAAGCAGGCAACGCTAACCCGTCGCTATCGAGACGACGAACCAAACCGCCAAGAACGGAGCCATCGGAAACGCGCCCGCAAGCGCATCCGGGGCTCCGCTTCTTTTCTCCCTCCAGGAACAAATCAAACCCCACAACGCTGCAGCGGCGAAACAAACCAGCGCACCGATCAGACACCCGCCGCCCGCCGCTAAGCTAAGCGCCGGGAACGCAGCGATGTCACCTCCGCCAACCAAAGGGCCGCCATTACGCGTTGCAAGTTGCGAAACCCCAAGCGTTACGGCAAAGAGAAGACTCCCGATGAGCAGGTTCGCTGCGAAATCCTCGGGATGGACAAGAAGCAGCGATACCAACCCAACAGCCGCAAGCATGCGATTACACTCGATAGGGAGGAAACGGAAGCGCACATCCGCAACAAGCATTGCAGCAATGATCTGCGTTTCGGCAACGCGGAAGCACGCCGTAGCCCAGTCGCACGACAGCGAGCATGCCGCAACCGCACCCGAGAAACAGAACAGGCCACCAACAAGGATTTTGCGCCGCAGTCGGCTACCAGCAAAACCGTCGCGAGCGAGTTCGCCCGCCCGAGCCGCCGCCCTCTCCGCAAAGCAACATCCAGCCGTTGACGCCAACGTAACAGAACAAGCAGCGGACACGATGAACACAGCGATGCGAAGCGCCATCGAAAACAACTCCTGAACTGCAACGATCACTCTTTCGCCGCCCTAGAAAGCGGGCTTGAGAGCCGTATGACGATAGACATGGCGTCATCAGACACATCAACTGAGGCTACCCCTGCCGGGATCCCACCTATCTTCTGCGTCAACGCAGAAGCCTCGTCCTTCTCTTGGGGAAAGGAATGATCGAAATCCCGCGGCTCGTCGCTATCGAAACGATGCAGACAGCCGTAACACACACGCGCATCATCAAAAGCCGAAGCGCCACATATCGGACATTGCTTCACTGTGACCACCTTCCACCACATCAACCCTCATGAACTACGCCACCCTCAAAACAACGGAGGTCGAACCCCCAAACGGATAAGCCGAAACGAACGCCCAGTTCTTGGAAGGGGCATCGCGCGCAAACGACGCGCAAACGATGCCTTCCTTACTTACCGAGGTCAAAAACCAACCATCTAAGCTCATCGTCCGTCCCAAGGATGACAAAGACGCAAACGGATCAAGGTCGGTTTCATAGCCGATCAACAGCCCGTCGGCCGACATCCTCCTTAGACGAGCGTCGGCCGGAAGCGGCACCGCAAGCGATGCCTCCCCAACAGGAGCGGAATCCCCGTCGTCGCCGTCAAGAAGATCCGACGGCGCACCGATGATCAAAGCACTCACATCTTGCTCAGCACCTTCGCACAGCATCGAGCCATCCATTGCCGATGCAACGGCTTTGGAGGCGCGCGGGACAGCACGAACCGAAACCGCCGAATCGAACAGCATGCCCATAGCAGCAGGAGATACCACAACAGCCAACAGCGCCAGAACCACTGCGAAGATGGCACGCCTCGATCGAACCGACGACACAAGAGAGCCACCGTCGCTGCGATTACCCGAAGTATCTGATGAGCCCCGCCAACTCATGCGATCACTCCTGGTTTGTAGGGGTCGATCACGAACGACGCCCTATGAGTCAACCGCGGAAGGGAAACACCCATAACGCTCTCCCGAAGTCCCATGCCAAAAAACGTTGGCGTGAATGTAAGCGTCGCATCGAACCTGATCAGGAAACCCTGAGAAACCGACGTCACGTCAACAGCCAGATGGTCTTCAGCAAAGCGACCGCGGAGATGCTCCTGAACGAGTCCTGTATTTCCTCCCGCGGTTTCCCCATATGCAGGCGCTGCGGCATACACGCGGACAGCATTCGGAAATTCCCTATCGAACGCCGCGCATTCCGAGAAGAACAGCAGCGCGTTCATCGCGATCGTAGCCACCACGATCGCAACGGGAAGCACAACCGCCAGCTCAACCGTCATTTGCCCGCATTCCGCACCAGCACCTCGCCAAGCGGGGAAGATCCCACCACGCCACATCGTCATTCCCATACCCTTACCCCGCTAACCTGCAGATAAATGTCCCGCAGTCGCGAGAAAACCGATTGAATGACAGATTGGACGCTCCCCTTCACAGAGTCGGGAAAGGGGACCTCAATCACAAACGGAGGCCCTCCGACCCCTAGCTCTATCTCGGCGATCTCGATGGAATCCATTCCAAGAACCCCCTCTTCAACGTAAGATTCCACCCCATTCAGAACGGAAGAAAAGGCATCCGTCGAACTTGGCGGATTTTGAAGAACCCTCATCTTCACCGAAAGATACCTGCCAGCCGCCTCGTCGCTCGACGCCGAAGCAACATGGCCGGTGTTCACCAAGACGGGCTTCAACGATTCGACCTCGGCGGGTTCAAGCCCAACAACCGACATGCACTCCTTGAACTTCGACGATGCCCAAGGCCCAAGACCGCTTGCGCCCACAAGCGGCAATGATCCCAACACGCGCTCGACGGCATCTAACAGGGCCGACTGACCATTCGCGTACGCGTCGAGGCTTGCCGACCAAACACCGAGAACCAAGCCCGCCCCTCCAAATCCGCCGTTCTCCTTAAAACCGTCCAAAAGCGATGTAATGGCATTCCGACCCTCATCAGACGACTCTTGAAGCAAAGTGGAGCCAGAGACGGCAACGCGCGCTCCCAAAGCTCCATCCGAAGAAACGAACGAGTTCGAAAAGCCAAAACCCTCAGGAACCGACCCGACATTGGCGACGAAGGCTATCGCCCCAATCCCTCCCGGAGGATTAGGCGAAAGGCGGGCCCCCGCCGCTTTGCGCGCTCCCTCCATAATCGCATCGATCAGACCGCCAGCAGAGTCCTTGACCTTATCCGACAGCGGATCAGCCTGGTTTCTCGCCTCTTTATAATCATCTGCAGCTTCAGCGATTGCGGCATAGTGGTACTCGAATCCGTTCTTGATCGCAGTCGAAGCGGACGCAACCGACCCCATGCTCGATGCCGTGAACTCGCACTTTGGGCACGTATTGAAATCGCCTTCCTCCATTTGTTCGATCGAACCAAGAGATGAAAACCCCGCCGCAAGAGGACACCCCGACCACGCATGCATCGTCAAACCATCCCCGTCTGCGGTTATCGGGTATGCGACCTCAGAGAACAGCCATGTATCACGCATCTCATCCGCGTTCTTAGGAAACACCGGAAGGTAGGCATCAAAACGGTCCCCACCCTCTACGACATATGCAGATTCCAGTTCCTTGGTCGCATACTCGTAAAAGCGTGTCCTTAGAGCCGAACGAGCCTGCTCGGCGAGGGAGTCGTCAGCCGGCGCCTCAATCAAAAGGCGCTTCGCGTAATAAGACCGCGCACGCTCGAGGGGAACTGAAAACGACCATGCGTCGACGCTGCTATAAAACGGATTATCGGATCCGCCAAGCCCTGCCAACTTGTCAGCACGCTCGTACAGGCAGTACCCGGGAAAGTCGCCGCAGTCGCGCATGAACGCCCTCTCTTTGATGGCATTTGCCGCCTTGGCTGCTTCCTCGGCAGCAGCCGCATCCTTCTTCAGATCGTCGGCGTTCTCCTCTATTTCCTCCCCAATGCTCGACTCGCTCGAAAGGGAGAAATCGAGGGGGTCTCCCCGTCCAGGGACGAGGATCGCCGCTCCCACATACCGAGCGCCCTCCTGTGTTGCGTCGTTCGCAGAGGCGACCGCCGAAGCACGCGCAGCGGCAAGAAACGGAAGCGCCTTTTGATAACGCTCGAGCGAATCCCTCGCCTGCCCCGCGAATGCATCTCGCGCCTTCGCAACACGACCGCCCAATTCGATAAGACTGTCTCCCAAAGCCTGAGCGCCCGGAACGCACAATGCAACAACCCCCGCTCCGTACGAAACCAAGCTGGTCAGCGACAAGGAAAGCACAACGGCATCGCAAAGGCGCACCGACAAGACAAAATCAGAGACTTGATTCCCCGCCGCAAGAGCTGCGGCATCAGCAACATCCTGAACTTGCGAAGATGCGGCATTTATCCGATAAACCTGAGCCGATGAGAAAACGAGCGACAATGCGATAAGGAGAGAAAGAACCATGCTGACCGTCGTAAACCCCTGCTCATCCCTGAACAGGTTATTGGGCAGCAAACTCCTCCCAACAGAAACGCGCCTTTTCATGACAACCACGCACCCGCCCAACCGGAAACATCACGTCCGACCTCGGCGCTTCCAACCCATAAAGGTTGCGATGGGGCGCTTTCCCTCACCGATAGACGAAAGGTCCCCTCATTTGACAACGCGCCTATCGCCGACATTCCCCATGAAATCAGGGGAAGCGGCCTGACCTGGTTCTCAATCGAAACCGTGACCACAGAAGAGTCCTCATCACCAGAAAGATCGATAACCCAAGAACAACCACTGCCGTGGACGTGAAACAGGTCCTGCGGAGGAATCGCCGCCAGTCGATGACGGATGAACGCCTTGACCGCTTCCTCGGATTCACCGAAGTCGGAGCCCGAGACTGCCAATAGCCGGCACGCCTCGGCAGCTGCCGACTTCATGACGACGCGATCATACAGAACGATGCCCGGCTGAAGGAGAAACAACACCAGACCGAGCAGGACGGGGAGAACGAACGCCGCCTCGACTGTTCCCTGCCCGCGCTCGACAGCTTTCCCATTTCTTCCGAAACGCATGATTTCCTCCTTTCGCATCGCCCTAAGACAGCCTTCAATACAGAAAGACATCCGCCATCGCAGACAGAGCCGCACCCCCAACGTGGTGAGATGCAGATGTCAGGGCGTGCTCGACGAATTTGCCGTCCTGAAGCGCATGCAAAATCGCAGCCAACCCGATGACGATCGACAAGCACCCAACCATGATCACCGCGAATTCGACGGTTGATTGACCTTGCTCTCCGCCACAGGTCACAGGCCGTTGATCCCCTCGGCAATGGAGTTCCACAGCTCCTGTAAACGGGGCCTGAACAGGGAAATTGCCGCTATCGCTATTACCACGAGCACCCCAACCAAGATTGCGTACTCGGTTGTTCCCTGCCCCCTCTCGTTGCACAAACGACTGCCCCTTCCCCCTGCCAGACCGAAAGGGATCGGCGTCGCTGCAAGCACTGATATCGCTCGCCAGCCCAGCGCCGACAAGAAACCCGCCATTCTACTTTCACCCAACGCCAAAACACTCATTTTTCTTCCTTTCCCTTTGAGCTTTCGTTTCAAAACCCGCTCATTAACTCCAACAGGATGGGTCCCATCACTAAAAGGAGCATTGCCGGCAATATCAGCGCCCCTGTCGGGAGCATCATCTTGACGGGAGCCTTCGCTACGCGTTCGCGAACCGAGCTTTTGTAGTTCGCCCGCGACTGCCTGGCCAATTCTTCCAACTCGCTTGAGAACGACGACCCGAAACGAGTTGAGCGAATCGCACTCTCCACCGCTCTTTCCAGCTCTTCGCACCGATACGACGCCGAAAGAGCGCGAAGAGCCTCTTCTCGTGTCATCAAACCAAGCGTCCAGCTTCGACACGCAGAGGCGCACTCGGCGGCAAAGCCCGTCGCAAAGTGGGACCCGTATAAATTGAAGCTACGATCAAACGTCAAGCCGCTACGAAGCCCCAGCGCCACAACCTCGAGCATCTCGGAGATATGGCGTTCCGCTTCGTCGGCCCGTTCGCGCTCCAACGCAAGCACCGCCGCATACAAGGCGCGGCGACCAACCACGAACCCGACGAGCCCAAGCAAGAAGGCCAGTTCGGCCGTTAGCGCGAAGCCAACAGCAAAGCCCGCCGCCGCCAACACGATCTCGAGCCTCATTCGCGTTTCAACGAAACCCCGAACAGTGAGCCGATCGCCGCACCCAGCACGCGCACCGTGATCTTCCAAGAAAGCCGCCGCGCTATCGGAATCCGCCTTTCCCGAGCGAACGCGCGGAGAGACCGCCTTCGTTGCTCCGTAAGAAAGCCGCGATCCGACGTTCTCGGCATAGGCGAGCAAGCGCTCGCTTACGCTTTCGTCGCGCGGGCGGGATCTTTCGTTCCCGGCCGCGAACAAGCCACCCTCGTCTTTGACCGAAAGATCGGTTTGATGCCTGATGGATCGTTCTTTTCGACGCACTCCCCCAACTCGCTCGGCTAGAACCACCGACGCGGCAGCTCCTCCCGCGCCAGCCGAAATAACGGCCGCACCAGCCACGAAAAGCACCATCGCCTCGTTCATCTGCACGCACCTCCCGCAGAAAGCGCACGACGTACAAGAAGAACCCCCATCACCTGCATAACCAAAGCCAGGGTAAGCAAGCCGATCCCCACCGCGCTCCCGAAAAAAGGCGTCATGAACGTCGGGCTTGCCAGCGAGAACAGCGTGATCAGTACCAGCGGCATCACTGTGACAACGCGCGCGGAAAGCCGCGCTTGGGCAGTCTGAACGCGAAGCTCCTTCTTTAGGGCAAGTTCCCCTTTCACGCTGTCAGAGGCGGCCTCGAGCACCGGCTTAATGGATCCACCGGTCTGGTGCTGAATATCCAACGCCACTGCAATGAACGACACCTCATCCGCGACATGCCTAGACTGAATGACAGACAAGGCCTCATGCGCACCACCACCAGACTCCAGCACGTTCGCCGCAGACAAAAACAGATCGCCGACGGGCCCGGGGACGTCCTTTGCCACCTGATTGAACGTCTGAGAAAGCGTGTAACCCGCGTTGAAGCATGCGGACATCGACTCCAAAGCGACCGGCAAAGATGCACGCAAGGCCTCGTTGCGCCGGTCCCTGAGGTTACCGGCGAACACAATGGACGCCGCGACGGCGCACGCCGGAACAACGACCAAACATACCGCATTGCCCGAAACAAAAGTTGAAACGATCGCCAAGAAAAGCGATGCGCCGATGAAATTCGACAGCAGGGACTCGCGGCTCGCCTCGAAACCTCGCCCGCGAACGCCCAGCAAAAGCTCGTCGACAGCCCCGAAAACGCGCCGGCTTCTAAGAAGGAAGCCCGCCAACCTGCGCGCAGGCTTCCATTCATTACGAAGACGCCACGCGACGAACGCGCGCGCGGAAGGCTCGTCATCAAGCAAGGACGCCCGTCGGAGCCAAAGCGACCAAACCATCTTTCCCAGCATGAAGCCAAACGCAAACGCCGAGATCACGCCAGTCGCGCACAAGAGCAATCCTGCTTCCACGACAGCACCTCCTCTTCGGTGGCACAGCCAAGTTTTGGAAGGAAGTCTATCCAGGTAGGCAAATCAATCCACGTGCCTAACGGCTCAGTCAGCCTATGCCGGTAAAGGGGCGCGACGACGCATTTCCCTTCATTACGATCGAAGCGAAGCTCGACGACGTCGGAAACCCTGCGTGAACCGTCAAGGGCGCGCTGCGTCTGCACGATCACATCAACCGCGCTTGCGATGTTCGCTTCTATCACGTCGACAGGCAGTTCAGCGCCATAGCGCACCATGGTCGTCAGTCGCGAGATCGCTTCAACCGGAGAGTTCGCATGCAACGTGGTCAACGAACCATCGTGACCAGTGTTCATGGCCTGCAGCATGTCCAGAGCCTCCTCGCCGCGGCACTCGCCAACAACGATCCGATCGGGACGCATACGCAAGGCATTCGTGACAAGGTCGCGAATAGATATCTCTCCGAGCCCTTCGGCGTTGCGAGGGCGCGCCTCGAGGCCGACAACGTGCGGATGCTCAAAGAAACGCAGCTCGGCCGAATCCTCTATCGTGACGATGCGCTCATTGCGCGGAATAACGCATGAAAGCGCATTGAGCAACGTGGTTTTGCCACTGCCCGTTCCGCCAGAAACGGCGATGCTCTTGCGCGAACGAACTGCCCAGATCAGCAGCTGCCGCAGTTCAGGCGTTATCGTGCCGCTATCAACCATGTCATCAAGGCTGATCACCCGCTCGGTGAACTTCCTAATGGTGACTGTAGGCCCAACCAGCGAGATCGGCGGAAGAACGATGTTCACGCGATGTCCCTGAGGCAACCGTGCATTCACCATAGGCGATGCCTCATCGACGCGACGGCCAAGCGGACCTAAGATCCTGTCAACCAGCGCCATCAACTCAGACTCGTTCTCGAACACGCGATCGAACGGCTCAATACGTCCGTTACGCTCGAAAAACACCGATCGGGGTCCGTTGATCATCACCTCGGTAACGCTCTGATCGTCGATCAAATCCTCGATAGGACCAAAACCGAAAATCGAATCAAGCAGAGCGACGGTAAGACGTCCCCTCTCCTCATCGGGGAGATGCTTCCAATTTGGCTTCTCGAATGCTCGCTTGCACGCGTTTCTGATCTCGCTGCGAGCCCGCGAAGGATTGGATCTTGCCATAGCGGCGACTTCATCGACCGAAACCAGCTGTCGAACCTGATTGCGAAGCAGCAACAAGGCCGATTCGACCACTGGCTGCGTCGAACGTGACGCAGCCTCCACCTGACGCGCTCGCTCATAAAGCGTCATCGCTCCGCCCTCCTTCTGAATAGACCGCGCTTCCCACCTCGGGCGTCGCCCGTTCCAACCGACGCCGCAACGCTTTCGCCCAAAGACGGGACAAGACGCGCAAGCAAACCTTCGAGGCTTTCGTACAAAGGATTCGCGGACGTGACCAAATCTGCGATGATGCCCGCAGACGAAAAGTCCTCGACGTCCCGGCCGCCCTCCCTTAGCTCAACTGTCTCAACGCCGCGAAGAGCACACGACACATCGATCGAGCTGAGCAGCGAACTTTTCGAGCACCTGTTGGCAACGAACAGGAAGGGCCCCGTCGGCATGCCGCAGTTCTCGCAAAGCCGCAAAGCGCGATGACACGCCTGCAGCGACGACGCGCGCTGGTCAACCAGGAACAGCACATTTGAACTGCGCTCGAATATCGCCGCGTGCTGTTCGGTCCATGTGGCACCGGTGTTCGCCACGATAGCGTCGAAACGCGAGGACAAAACAGACAGGATCTCGCTCGTCCTTCCCGCGAACAGCTCGGACTCAGCGGGGTTGCGCGGCGGCGACACGATGGCGGGGAGCACCCCAGTCGGGCGCAGCTTCTCAACCGAAGCTTCATTCGCCAGCAGCTCATCGACGCTAACTGGCTCGACACCTTTGAAGAAGCCCGCCACGTTCCCGAACTGGTAATCGAAATCGACGAGCACCGTCTTTACTCCATGAATCTGCAGACAGAGCGCCGCCAAAGCCGCAACCGTGCTTTTTCCCGCGCCGCCCGAAGCGCTGACTACCGTAATAAGCAACGCGGTCTTCGCCTGCGAAGGTAAAGCTGTCGCCGCAGGCTCGCCAGCAATCCCGCTAGGCTGCGGCGCAGCACCCGCATCGGGGGTCCCGCTCTCCAACAAACGACCCTCTGTCGAATATGCAAGTGCTGCTTTTGCCGCAACATAGCGCTGCACGAACATCTCCTCGTTGTAAACGGCATCAAGCGATGCCGCATACGCTCTGCTAAGAAGCGACCCTCCGTCGTCGCTTGCCAACAAGCAAACGCGCAAGATCGGGCGATCGTGCTTAATGGCCGCAGCCAAATTAATGGCATCGACCTGTTCGCAGCCTGCAACCCACACCTCCTTCAACTCGTCATCCGCAAGAATCGAGAATCGCGAATCCTCCGCGGAGGTATACAGCGCAAGCCACTTTTGCCCTGCCAGGTTCTCGTCGGGCAAGCCGATAAGGGCAGGCTCGGATAGCATTGCCAGATCAACGCACAACGCAACTTTGCTCATTTGGAACCAGCCTCCTCGCTTTCGGGAGAAGGATCGCCCGGCAAAGAGAAATACAGCTCGGAGGAATTAGCGGCGGCAACCAGCTGCTGAACCAACTTGTCCTCAACGGCAACCGTTACCCAAGACGACGAAGACGACACGCCCGATCCGTTTTCCGAGACAGCAAGCACCTGGACGTCTTTTGCGATAAGACTGGTCTTCGACCCGCCTGTCGCATAGATGTCGACGTACATGCCAGCGGATAGCCCGCCTCCCACCGCCTGCACTGCCTTAGCGGGAACGCTGACGGCGGTCGTTCCCTGAGGAACGGAAAGCTGGCCTTTTGATTCCGCGAAACGCTTTTGAAGAAGCACCTCACCACGGCATATCGAGGACGAAGCCACCAGTCCGGCAACATTCTCGGAAGAGCGAAGGGCCCCATCGGGGAGAAGATCCGAAACCCACGAGCGCGATTCGATCATCGAAGGCTCGACACGTTCGCCCGCGGAGATATCACGTTTCGCGACAAGAACGTCAACCTGCGATCCACCGTATTTAGCAAGAACCTCAGCCCTTTGAGCCTCGGCGCCGCCTTGAACAGACTGCATGAACAGCACGACGCAAATCGCGCATACCACACCGCTGACCAGCGCAATAACCTTTGATTTCGACTGATCCATATCGTCCTCCCACGCTTTCCTCTTCAGCAAGGGACAGTATGGGGATCCGTTCTATCAACCGTTTAACCGTGGTCAGACAGCAAGATGCAAATCTCGCGAGTTTTTCCGACACCGATTAGGCGCGAAATCCCCGCCGCTCCAACAAAGCAGGTCAGCGCCTGGGCAAAAACCGCGCCATCGAAATGTCTCCACAGACTACGTTTGCGCGAAAACGAGAAGTATGCGAAAATATCTCCTCGCCGAAAGGCAACAAGATGGTCGAGTGGCGCAGCGGGAGCGCAGGTGCCTTACAAGCACAAGGTCGGGGGTTCAAATCCCTCCTCGACCACCATCGAAATGCAAGACGCCGCGCTAAAGCACGGCGTCTTTTTCTTTATCTGCAAACAGAAGGGTCAAACGACCGCGAAGCGTTCCACGGAGCATCTTATGAAGAGCACCGACCAAACGAAGAGCGATATCCTCGAAGCATTCTGGCGCCTTTACGCCCAAAAGCCGCTGGACAAGATAACCATTCGCGAGCTCACCGAAGTGGCGGGATACAACCGAGGCACCTTCTACCTGCACTATCAGGACATCTACGATCTCTTCGAAAGCGAAAAGTCCCGTCTTCTTGCGGAAATGGAAGAGTGCGTGGCCTACTGTTCGGGCAACATGGGAAAGATCGAGCTCATCAAGCTGATGACGCATGTCCTTGCCCTATACGAGCGCAATCGCACGCAAATCGTGCTCCTTCTGGGGGAACGAGGCGATCCCGCGTTCATGAAGAAGCTCCGGGGCATGATGAAGCAGATCCCCCTATGGAAGGCAGCCGACCCCAACCTGAAAGTATCGCCCGGCGAGCGCGATCTTCTGCTTGAACAGAACGTTGCAGGCGTGTTATTCCTGATTGAAGCGTGGCTTGAAGACCCACGCGACGTGTCGCCAACGGGACTACTCCACCTTATTTACGATACCGCCATCAAGCGCTAGCGGCTTAAAGCCTCCAGCGCTCGGGCTTCATGCGCCCATCTCTAGCGCCAGCGCGCGATGCGCCTCTCAACCAAGTCGATAACCGCGTAAAGCGCCACGCCCAAAACAGCCATGGCGATGATCCCCGCGAACATACGGGCATAGTTCACCAGCGCCCACGATTGCATGATGAAATAACCCAGGCCCGTTGAGCCGGCAATGGCCTCGGCGAAGAACAACACCGCGATGGCAGTGCCTGTGGAGATACGCAAGCTGGTCAAAACCGCAGGCAGCGTTGCCGGAGCAATAACAAGGCGCAGCACGTCGGCCGAAGAAGCGCCCAATGCGCGCACTACATCGATCTGATCTTGCGGCAAACCGCGAACGGCATCGCGCACCGCAACCAGCACCTGGAAGAACACGGTAATGGAAATCAGCGCGATCTTAGGCGCGTCCGCCAAACCCAGGAACACCAACAAAATCGGAAGCAGAACGACCTTGGGGATCGGGTACAGCAGGTAGAGCACGGGGGCGAACAGGCCATCAAGCACCCTGGAACGAGCGCATACCAAAGCTATCGGCACGGCAAGCACCGTTCCGATAGCCACGGAAGCCACCACACGATACGCACTCACCACGAAATCGGGCGTGAGCGCATGAACATTGGCGGCCAGCACCGCGAACGTCGCGCCAGGCGTGGGGAGAGCCGCCGAATGCAGCGCGACCGATGTCGCCCACCAACCGACAAGTATGAACGCAACGGCGAACAGATAACCGCCGATCTTCCTCAGAGCCGACGGGGCCAGAAAGCGCTTAGATCGCGGCGCTTCCGCTGAAGCACGTTTCGTTTTCACTAGCGCACCCCCTCACCCTTGTCGCCGAAAAGAGCCGCACGCACTTTGACGCACGTCTTCGCAAAGGCATCCGAATCACGAAAACCCTGCTCGCCCATGGAGGGATTCTCGACAACCGCAGCAACGGTGCCGGGGCGCGACGTCATCACGAAAATGCGCTGACCTAAGAAAACAGCTTCGTCAATGGAGTGCGTCACAAGGATCTGCGTCTGCGATCGGCGTTTCCACAGATCCAGCAACATGCCCTGAAGAGATTCGCGAAGCAGGGCGTCAACCGCCGACAGGGGTTCGTCCATCAGTAGAAGGTCGGCATCCATGGCGATGGCACGGGCCAACGCAAGACGCTGTTTCATGCCGCCCGAAAGCTCCTTCGGAAACGCGTCGGCGAAATCAACCAAGTCGACCTCGCGCAAAGCTTCAAGAGCCCGTTCGCGCGACTCGCGCGCACCGGCCTTTTGAATCGTCAGGCCAAGCGCGGCGTTTTGCGCCACGGTCTTCCATGGAAGAATACCCAGCCCCTGGGGAATGAACGCCGTCGTGCGACGGGGCTCGTCGACGGGGCTGCCGCCGATCGAAACACTTCCACTAGTCGGCTTCAGGGTTCCCGCAAGCATATGCAACGTAGAGGACTTCCCACAACCTGAGGGGCCGATGATCGCGACAGCCTCACCAGGCGCGACGGACAAACTCACGTCGTCCAACGCGACAACCGAATCGTTTTCGCCACGATATGCCAAACCCACATGCGACAGCTGCACCCGCGGGCCCGCCTGCGTCATCGCCTGATTTTCCCGCGCCGCAGCTCGGCGCCCCTCAGCCTGAAAAGAGATCATCTACGAACGCACCAAACCCTAGCGAATTGAAAAAGCACCGTTGGACTGGTCGTACGCAAGGTCCTTGGTCAGGTAGCCCTTACCTTCCATCCACTGCATGACGGAATCGACCATGTCGTTCGCGGGGAACTGGCACAGCGGGTACTCGCTGATGGGATAGGTTGCAGCAACGGCATCCGACAGGTTCGCGTTCTTCACAAGCAGCTCGCGATACTTCTCGGGATCGGCATTGATGTCACGCGCGCAACCATCCCAAATCTGCTTGAACGTCTCAATAGCCTGAGCGCCTTCGCCCGAAAGCCAATCGTTACGAACGACCATCACCGACTGAGAGACGTTTTCGCCCGTAGTGTCGTCCGCCAAAGTAATAGCGCCTGATGCCTCGCCCAGTGCCAGCAAAGATGCAGGAAGGGCTGCAGCCTTAACTTCACCCGACATCATGGCCTGGAAGCGGACGGGCAGCTTCTGCAGCTCGGACGTGACGATCTGCTCGTTCGAGAGGCCGGCGCGCTCCATCAGCACGTCCATGACGTACTC
Source organism: uncultured Eggerthellaceae bacterium (assembly GCA_934630485.1). Classification (GTDB taxonomy): domain Bacteria; phylum Actinomycetota; class Coriobacteriia; order Coriobacteriales; family Eggerthellaceae; genus UMGS1502. The sequence goes on from CAKTWD010000002.1 coordinate 31,353, forward strand.
GAGGATAGTGTTCGTGCCCACGCCAACGGGAACACCCGCCAGCTGGGAAAGAGAGGTGATGCCGCTATCGGGGCCGGTCTGAATGCCGAAACGGCCCTGGGCCGCCGTGGTTCCCAAGGTGACCCACGAAAGCGAAAGGTCGGTGCCGCCCGCGAAAACGCTGGCCGCGACCATGATGTCGGTCATCGCCATCTGGACGTTTCCAGAAGAAATGCCCGCGATCAGCTCAGTTGCGGACAGGAATGAGACAACCTCCGCCTCGATGCCTTCAGCCTCGAAGCGGCCTTCCGACTGAGCAACCCAAAACGGCAGGATATCCTCGGTGGGAAGCGTGCCGATGGTGACCTTGCCTATTTTGGAAGCCTTCGAAGAGCTTGCCGAGCCAGCAGGCGAGCAGCCGACAACACCTGACGCGCAAATAGCCAAGGATCCGGCGGCAAGAGCGGTGACGAAAGAGCGGCGAGAAATGGCGGGCAGAGCGATCGACATGAGGTTCCCTTCGGTCAAAAATCATTACATTCGATCGTAGTAAGCCAGATCAACCGCTTCAATGAACAATCTGCCCAGTGATGTTGAGAGACGAACGCGCCGTCAAAGTCGGCTATCGAGGCCAACTGCTGAACCTTCGCCGCACACCCCGCACAGCACAACCTCCGCTCGTGCCCATTCAGTGGCAGCCCACCAAACCTGCGGGAAGGGTGTGTTAGTATATGCACGCCCCCTTCGTCTAGCGGCCAAGGACGCCGACTTCTCAGGTCGGAAACGGAGATTCGAATCCTCCAGGGGACACCATAAAACACGAAAAGGCCCCTACCATCTGCGATTCAATCGCTTGGCAGGGGCCTTCTTATGCGCCAAGACCTTCGTTGGCACACGTTAACGCCTTCGCTGGCACACGTTAAAGGCTTGCGAGCACCTCGCGAGCAGCCTCGATAAACGCATCAACCTCGGCAGGCGTATGCGCGCATGACAGGAACAGCGCCTCGAACTGGCTGGGAGCGATAAGATAGCCACGCTCGAGCATACCCGAGAAATAACGCGCGAACTTGTCATTGTCGCACGTAACCGCGCCATCCCAATCGCGAACAGGCTGATCGGTGAAGAAGATGGTCGCCAAAGCACCCACGCGGTTCACCTGAGCCGAAACGCCCGTATCGACGATGGCGGCCTTCAGACCCGCCTCAAGACGCGCGCCCAAGAACTCAAGATAGTCGTAAATCCCCTGACCGGCAGCCTCGGGATTCACCGAAGCAGGGACGACACCCGCTTCCAGCGTTCCCAGCTGAGCCAACCCGGCTTCCATGGCAACGGGATTGCCGGAAAGCGTGCCCGCCTGGTACACGGGGCCGTTCGGTGCAAGCTGATCCATGATCTCGGCGCGACCGGCAAAGCAGCCAACGGGGAAACCGCCGCCGATGATCTTGCCGAACGTGCACAGGTCGGGCATGACGCCGTAGCGCTCCTGCGCGCCGCCAAGGGCAACGCGGAAACCGGAGATAACCTCGTCGAAAATTAGAAGCGCACCGAACCCATCGCACAGGTCGCGCAGGCCCTGTAGGAAACCCTCGGCAGGAGCAACCGCCCCCATGTTGCCGGCAACGGGCTCGACGATGATGCAAGCCACCTGATCCTTGTTCGCCTCAAGCGTGGCGCGAACGGAGTCAAGGTTGTTGTACACGCACACCAACGTATCGGCCGCAGTGCCCGCCGTCACGCCCGGCGTACCGGGAATCGAGAACGTGGCAACGCCCGAACCCGCGCTAACCAGCAGCGAGTCTGAATGCCCATGGTAATTGCCCTCGAACTTGATGATCTTGTCGCGATGCGTGTAGCCGCGAGCCAAACGGATGGCGCTCATCGTGGCCTCGGTGCCGCTGGAAACCATGCGCACCTTCTGAGCAGAAGGCACCAGCTTGCAGATCTTCTCGGCCAAGGCGATCTCGCTTTGGCATGGAGCGCCGTACGACACGCCGCGATCCAGCTGAGCGCGCACGGCGTCATCGACGAAATCAGGCCTATGACCGAAGATCATCGGGCCCCACGAGCCAATGAAGTCGACGTACTCGTTGCCGTCGACGTCCCAAACGTGGCTGCCCTTGGCGTGGTCGTAGAACACCGGAGTCTCGTTCACATTCGCGAATGCGCGAACAGGCGAGTTCACACCACCGGGAATGCACGTGTTCGCCTCTTCGAAACAGGCGTCGGATCCTTTGTGGTTCGTCACCTCGTGGGTCATTCTTCCTCCTTGCGGCGTTTCGCAACGCCTTTAGCAAAGTCTTAAGAAACCGACGGGGCGCAAGCATTGCGTACGCCCCGTCCAAAAACGCGTCGGCTTGTCAACCGGAGCCCAGCGCGCGTCAGTTCGTTTTACTCGGCAAGCCAGCGAGCGGCTTCTTTTGCATGGTACGTGATGATCATGTCGGCGCCAGCGCGCTTGATGCTGGTAAGCAGTTCCAAAACAACGCGCTTCTCATCGATCCAGCCGTTTTGAGCGGCGGCCTTCACCATTGAGTACTCACCCGACACGTTGTAGGCAACCGTAGGGAAACCGGTCTCGCTCTTCACGCGGTGCAGAACGTCCAGATACGGAAGAGCAGGCTTCACCATGACCATATCGGCACCCTCGGCGATATCGAAGCACGCCTCGCGCACGCCCTCGGATGCGTTGGCCGGATCCATCTGATATGCGCGCCTGTCGCCGAATGCCGGAGCGCTGTCGGCCGCATCGCGGAACGGGCCGTAGAAGCCGCTGGCGTACTTGGTGGAGTAACTCATGATGGGGATTCGCTCGAAACCGGCCTCGTCAAGAGCCTTGCGGATGGCGCCCACGCGACCGTCCATCATATCGGACGGGGCAACCATCTGAGCGCCGGCCTTCGCGTGACTTACTGCCTCGTTGCACAGCAGCTCAAGCGTGGCGTCGTTATTCACGTAGCCGTCGGAGTCGAGCTTTCCGCAATGACCGTGATCGGTGTACTCGCACATGCAGACGTCGGTAATGACGAACATCTCGGGAGCCTGCTCACGGATGATGCGGATGGCATCCTGCACCACGCCATGCTCGTCCCATGCAGAAGAGCCAACCTCATCCTTCGACGCGGGAAGACCGAACAGCAAAACGCTGGTAACGCCAAGCTTCAGCAGCTCGTCGATCTCGGGCATAAGAAGATCAAGCGACACCTGGAAAACACCGGGCATGCTGGGAATCTCGTCATGATGACCCGTGCCGGGCTTCACGAACAGCGGATAGATGAAGTCCTTCGCGGAAAGCTCGGTCTCGCGAATGAACTGGCGGACCGTCTCGTTCTCGCGCATGCGGCGCGGACGATACGTCGGGAACTTGCCATACTCCATGAGTGTCTCCTCCTTGGATCTCTTCCTTCATGTTCGAGTTTACCGCTCAGAAAAAGCGAAGCTCCGGTTGGCACCGAAGCTTCAAACGAACAACCGAGTGCGAGGCGCCTTCAATGGGAATCAGACGGCGAAGCTGTGGCTCGCTTCCAGAAGAAACCCGCAGCATCAATCTCGCCAGACCGACGCCCAACATCGGCGATTAAGCGAACGTTTCTCCAACCACCTGAACTAAACCGGGAATGGTGTACTCAGCAGCCTCGGCAGTCACGGTCAAACCGGAATCGCGCATCGTCTGCGAGGTGATCGGCCCGATGCTCAAGCATGCGACGCCTTCCATGACCTTCGCGAACGCGTCAACGCCCATATCGTCGGACAGCATCGAGCAAAAATTGCGCACAGTCGAAGACGACGTGAAGGTCACCGCATCAAGCGAGCCCTCTTCAAGCAAGGCGCGCATACGCTTCACCTGATCGGTTTCGTCGGGCATGACGGTATCGTACACGGCAACCACGTCAACCTCGGCGCCCTGTTCGCGCAGGGAGTCGATCATCGTGTCGCGAGCGACGGCGGCACGCAGGACAAGCACGCGGCTGCCCTTGCCAACGCCTTCGCCGATCAGCGTTTCGGCAACCGACTCGGCAACGAAACGCGGCGGCACGACGTCCGCCTTGATGCCGCGGCCGGCAAGAACCTGAGCCGTGGCCGGGCCGATGGCGCACACCTTGGCGCCGCCGAACGCGCGAGCGTCCTTCTTCATCGCATCGAGCTGCTCGAAGAAGCTGTTAACGCCGTTCGCAGACGTGAACACGACCCAATCGTACGAGCCAAGGGAATCGGCAGCAGCCTCGATCGCGTCATCAACCGGGCGCGCGACCGTTTTGATAACAGGGAACTCAACGGGGTCGGCGCCCAGATCGCGAAGGCGGGACGACAGAGCCGATGCCTGCTCGCGAGAGCGCGTGACCGCGATGCGCTTGCCGAACAGCGGCCTGACGTCGAACCACGCAAGCTTGTCGCGCAGCGTGACGGCATCGCCGACGACGATGATGGCCGGAGCTTTGAACTGGGCTTTTTCCACCTTTTCGACGATATCGCCCAGTGTCCCCGAAAGAACCTCTTGTTCGGGCGTGGTGCCCCAGCGAACAAGCGCGACAGGCGTGTTCTCTGGCCTGTCGAAATGAACCAAGCGCTCGACGATATGAGGAAGATCGCGCACGCCCATGTAGAAGCACAGCGTACCCGCGTTCTGCGCGAACGACTCCCAATTAATGGCGCTTTCGGGCTTGTCGGGAGTCTCGTGACCGGTCACCAAAGTAACGGCGCTTGCCAACCCACGATGAGTGACGGGGATGCCCGCATAGGCACATGCGGCAACGCCCGCCGTGATGCCGGGCACCACCTCGAAGCTGATATCGTTCGCAACAAGTTCGAGAGCTTCCTCGCCGCCGCGGCCGAAGACAAACGGATCGCCGCCCTTCAGGCGAACGATGTTCGCGCCGGGCTGCGCAAGAGCCTCGGCAACCAACAGCGCGTTGATCTCTTCCTGCGTGACATGATTCGAGAAGCCCTTCTTGCCCACGAAGATCTTCTTGGCTTCGGGCCGCGCGAAACGCATGACTGCGTCCGAGGCCAGGTAGTCGTAAATAACCTCGTCGGCGTTTGCGAGCAATTCCTGCGCACGCAAGGTCAACAGACCCGGGTCACCGGGACCGGCTCCCACCAGATAAACCATGGCGGCGCCCATTCCCTGAAACTCGTTCGCTTCGTTGCTCATTCAGCTTCCCCCATGATCTCATCTAGAATCTGGCGAGCGCCCTTGCCCACCAAGTCATCGACAACGACCTGTCCCAACCCCTTGGGATCGTTCGCGTCGCCCTTTGCGCGAGCCTCGACGTATTTCGCGCCATCAAGGCTTGCCACGAAGGCGCACAGGTCCATGACGTCGCCGTCAATCTCGGCATGAATGCCCATGGGAACCTGGCAGCCACCCTCAAGAGCGCCCAGAACGAAGCGCTCGGCCGCAACCGCAAGCAACGTGTCGCGGTCGGTGATCTTCTCAAGAAGGGCCGCGATCTCTGCGTCGTTCTGACGCGCCTCAATGGCGATGGCGCCCTGACCTGCAGCAGGAACAAGAACGTCAGTCGGGATGTTGCTCGATACAGCATCCTGAAGACCCAGGCGCTCAACGCCTGCAGCAGCCAGAATACCCGCGTCGAACTCGCCGTCAAGCACGCGCTTCACACGCGAATCGACGTTGCCGCGAATCTCGCACGGCTCGATGTCGGGACGGCGACGCAGCAGTTGGGCCACACGACGCAAGCTGCCCGTCGCAACGCGAGCACCCTGGGGGAGCGAGTCAACAGTCAGGCCTGGCGTGCCCGAGATGATGGCGTCCTGAGCGTTCGCGCGCTTAGGCATGCCCATGATGGCAAGCCCCTCGGGCAGCGCCGTGGGCATGTCCTTGGTGGAATGGACACACAGATCGACTTCGCCGTCGAGCAAGGCACGCTCAAGCTCTTTCGTGAACAGGCCTTTGTCGCCGATTTTCGAAAGAGCCACGTCAAGGATCTTGTCGCCTTTCGTGTGAATGATGCGAACCTCGCAGGTCAGTCCAGGCTCGGCCTGCTCAAGCAGGCCTTTCACAAGATTGGATTGGTACAGGGCCAGCTTGCTGCCCCTGCTTCCGATGATGATCTTCCTCACTGGTTCATCGCCCCTTGTTTGGCGTCGGTCTTGATATTTGCCTGCGGAACGTCAAACAAATAACGCGCCGCGTCGATGGTTTCATATTCAGAATGCGCGCTCGCGCTCTCGCGGATGTGCACCGTCGGCTCATGCAGGATCTTCTTCACGATAGCGCTGGTCGCGCACTCCAGGCTTTCCAGATCCTTTTCGGAAAGCTCCACGTCAAGCGTGCGAAGCAGATGCTTGACCTCTTGCTGGCGAATGCGTTCGGCGTCAAGACGGATAGCCTTGATAAGAGGCGTGACCGCGTAACCCGCCGACCAATCCAAGAACGCCTCGGTCTCCTCGGCGACGATTGCGCGGGCCTGCTCGGCCGCCAAGGAACGGCTGTCCTTGTTCTGGCCGATCTCCCTGCCGATATCGTCAAGGTCGCGAACGATGACACCCTCCACCTCAGAGCATGCGGGATCGACGTCACGCGGAATGGCGATGTCCAAGATGAGCACCTTGTCGCGCTGAGTGCCATCGAACATGTCCGGCGTGATGACGTAGCGTGTCGCCGCCGTACCCGACACGATGATGTCGGCCTCGTTGACCAGCTGCTTCAGGTCTTCGAAACGACGGGCTACACCGCCAAGCTCCTCGGCAAGCACGATGGCGTGTTCGCGGGTGCGGCTGCTGACGATGAACGCCTCGACGCCTTGTTCCTTCAAGTAACGAGCCGCAAGTTCGCTTGCCTCGCCTGCGCCAACGACCAGCACCGTCTTGTCCGCGAAGTCGTCGAACGCACGCTTGGCGATGTCGATGGCAACCGTGGAAACGCTGACATGGCTTTCCGAGATCATCGTCTGACTGCGCACGCGCTTGCCGCATTCCATTGCCTGACGGAACAGGCGCGTAAGAACCATGTTCACGCACCCGGCGTGGCTGGCCTCTTTGAATGCGGTGCGCATCTGGCCGATGATCTGCTGCTCGCCCAAAACCATCGAATCGAGTGACGCGACGACGATGAAAAGATGCTCAATCGCCTCCCTGCCAACTTTGGCGTACAGACTGCGCTCAAGTTCTTCGGGAGTGACGTTCTTCTCAACGAGCAGGAAGGTCTTCACCTCGGCAAGCGCATCTTCGGGATTGGGCGTGGAAACGTATATCTCAGTGCGGTTGCACGTGCTCACGATAACCGCGCCGTCGATGTTCGCGTAAGAGCACAGCTGATTGAGCTGGCGTTTCATCTCGCTCTTGCGAAACGAGATTCTGCCGCGAAGCTCGACCCCGGCTGTGGTGTGGTTCAATCCGACTACGCAGATGTTCATAAGTTCACCCCTGCTTTTTCAATCGCCTCGGCATAAGCCTGCTCGGGCGTGATGTTCTCGCCAGCCGCCAAACGTTCGCGCCATCCGGCTTGCGTTGCTGCCTCGAAGACAGGCTTCCTGGCTTCGTCAGATTCAAGGATCCTGGTTTTCACCAACGCGCGGAAGCTCTGCATCAGTTGAAGATACGGCTCCCAGCTTTCATCGAAGTCATTCTCGAGCTTGCGGCGAATGCGCTTGGCTTCGGTCGGCGCGCATCCGCTGGTGCTGACTGCAATGCGCAATGGCCCGCGATCGACTGTGCTCGGCACAATGAACTCACACTTGGCGGGCACGTCAACGACGTTGATAAGTGCGCGTTCGCGAAGAGCTTCCTCACGCACGGCATCATCCACGCTTGGCACGCCGCATGCAGAAAACACCAGGCGCGCATCCTTAAGATCACCCTCACGATATTCCCGGGGAACCCATTCTATGGCGCCGTTTTTGGCAAGCTTGCGAAGACCATCGGTGATGCGCGGAGAAACGACGACGATTCGCGCACCGAATGGAATGACCGTTTCAACCTTATGCTGAGCGATGGTACCGCCACCGATGACGACAACAAGACGATCGGTAAGATCTAGGAACAAGGCATAGCCCGCATGGGCATGCATCGCGGGAAGGGCCTTGGCGGAATGCCCGAGCGACGAAGCAGCTTTACCGGCAACGCACTCAAGAGGACCCGCGTTTCCAGCTTCAGTGTTCGTCATCTCTCTCCCGTTTTCCTTTCACGATTCAAACGCTGGCTTCGATATTCTACCGCCGCATCGACGAATCCGAGCGCCCATTGCGGTGAAGCGATAGCGTTAACGTGCAAATAACCCGCAACCGTGCGATTTCGGCAGACGCCGTCTTGTTTCCCGAAGGTTCCCTTACCGCGCGTGATATCGAACGCGAACGGTTGATCTTCACTCATGCCGAGCGCGCGCGAATGGTGGTGTTCGTGCCCGACGATCATTGTTCCCTCCGCAAGCCAGGGATGGCTGGCGTTCACACAGGCGATTTCGTAACCATGAGCCTGACGCTCCTCCATCATCTGCACGTCGAAGCCGAATGCACCGACCATATCGAAGGAGTCGTCCCCAATCAAAAGCTGACGAGAAAGGAACATCAAGCCGCCGCACTCAGCCGAACATGCAATGCCGTCCTCGATCGCAGCAAGGACGCTTCGGCGGAAGCGAGCGTTGTCTTGCAGCTGCTGCGCGTAGGATTCGGGGAACCCTCCGCCGATGTACAGGCCATCGATGCCCGAAGGTAACTCGACGTCGTTAAGTGCGTCGACGAAAACAAGATCCGCCCCGGCCCGCTCCAGTGCCTGCAAGTTCTCTTGATAGTAAAAGTTGAAGGCCTTATCACGCACTACCGCGATTTTCACGCGATCGGCTCCAGCTTCGATGCTGGCCGCAACCGGGAACTTAACTGGACGAGCCTCTAACGCAGGGGCGCTTTGCGCAATGGACATCAACAAATCGAGATCGACGCTCTCACGAATAACTTCAGCTACCCCATCGTAAAACTCGTCAAGGTCGTCGAACTCGGGTGCGTTGACCAAACCAAGATGCCTGTCAGGAATAATGAGCTTTTCACTCACGGGAATCATCCCAACAACTGGGATGCCGCAGTAGTGCTCGACGGCTTCGCGAATGCGCGTGGCGTGGCGTTTCCCGCGAACATGATTGACGATGACCCCCGCGATGTTCACCTCGGGATCGAAGTGCATGCAGCCCATGACCAAGGCCGCAACCGTACGGGTCATGCGCGTGGCGTCGATGACCATGATGACAGGCGTGTCCGTTGCCTTGGCCACATTTGCCGAAGAGCTGGATCCTTCAAGGTCGGAGCCGTCGTAAAAGCCCATCGCTGCCTCAATAACGGCGATATCACCGCCGCAGGCCGCGTCAGCCAACACATCCCGCATAGTCGCCTCGTCCATGAACTGAGGGTCGAGGTTGCGCGACGGCTTTCCACAGGCAAGAAAATGCCAACTGGGATCGATGTAGTCGGGACCCTTTTTAAAGGGGCGTACATCGATCCCAGTTGACGTTAGTGCCCGCATTATGCCCATAGTAGAAACGGTCTTGCCGCTTCTTCCGCTAGGAGCCGCAATCATAAGACGCGGCAGAGGACGTACCTCTCCCATAACAGAATTCACAGCAAGACCGTTAGACATAACAGGCGATAACCCATCAAAGCCTTGATTAAGACTTAGACGCAACCCGTCGGCTTCATGAGGCCAGCGATTTTGCAAGCTCCCTTGCCGGGGCCGCTGGGGAACAGCTCGTACATCTCGCCGTTCGACAGCTTGGTGTCGCGCAGCATCTTACGAACCATCGGGGCGGTACCGAAGTCAGCATAGTACTGACGGAGGTAGTTGATGACTGCCCAGTGAGCATCGGTGAGCTCGACTTCCTCGGACTTGGCGAGAGCTTCAGCGACCTGCTCGTCCCAATCTGCGGGATCTACCAGGAAGCCGTCCTCATCAAGAGCGATGGTACGATCGCCTACTTGAATATCAGTCATGTTCACTCCTTTTCTAAAAATACTCAGCCTATATTTCTGCATCCAGCCGCTTTTACACGGCGAATTGCTAATGATGATAACACACCGTGCGCCACTTGGACGCACGGGTGCTATTTTAACGCATCTGCAGCATTAATGACCGGCAACCTCAGAAAGCTTCTTAGCGCCCTGAGCGTTATCGTTGCGAACACCGATAACGATCTTGTACAGAAGCGTCAGAACCAAAGCGCCGATTGCGAACACGCCGATGATAACGCAAATCTCATTGGGGTTCGGGATGTAATCAACAACAGTGCCGAAAACGGTGGGCGTGAAACCACCAAGGGTGAAGCCAAGACCCTTGTCGATCCAGCAGGCCAGGAAGACCAAGAACAGACCAGCGAAGAGAGTCTTGTGCTGCTTGCGCCACTTCGGGACGATGAGCAGGGCAACGCCGACGAAAGCGCAGACCGTTGCTACCCACATGAAGGGCCCAAGCTGGTTGATGCCATTAAGACCAAAGAACAGGTACTCGATGGGAGCCATATGATGCGGGCTGTTGGGATAGAAGCTGGCAAAGATCTCAAGCAGGAAAAAGAAGATGTTGACGCTCATTGCATAGGCAACGATCTTACCGAAGGAGTTAAGAGCCTTCTCGGAAATGTCAAAGTTCGTGAACTTCCTCATGATGAAGCAAACCATGATCAGCAGAGCAGGACCAGCAGCGAAAGCCGAAGACAGGAAGCGGCCGACGACGATTGCGGAACCCCAATATGCACGGCCCGGGTTGCCGATGTAAATGAATGCGGTAACGGTATGGATGCCGATAGCCAGCGGGATTGCGATGATTGCCAGAACCTTAGCCCACTTGAAAGGCGGGATCTGCTTACGCTCGCAGTAGATGGCCGCCCAGCCCACGATGATGTTCACGATCAGGTACGAAGAAAGAACGCACATGTCGAAGAACAAGATGGAGTGCGGGGACGGATACAGGATAACGTTAAACAGACGCTGCGGATAACCAAGGTCGGTGATAACGAACAGGAGGGCAACCAGAACAGCTGCGACAGCGAGGAACTCGCCGAAGATCAGCATGGGGCCGAACTCCTTGTAGTTATGCAGGTAGAACGGAATGGCTACCATAACGCCCGAAGCAGCAACGCCGACGAAGAACGTGAACTGGGCGATATAAAGACCCCAGCTGACGTCGCGACTCATGCCGGTGAGGATCAGGCCGTTCTGAAGCTGATTCGCATAAGCGACTACGCCGATGCCGACGCAGACCAGCAGGAAGCAAATCCAGCCCCAGTAAAGCTTACCGCCGTGGAAAATCTTCTCGATCATTCTTACTCACCAGCCTTGATGATGTAGTAGACGCTCGGACCGGAGCCAAGCTCGACCCTACGCCTAATGGAGAAGGCACCCTTAAGAGCCTTGCACACATCAGAGTTCTCGTCGTTGAGGTCGCCGAATACAACGGTGCCCTTGGACTTCTCAACGCACAGAGGAGCCTCGCCCTTGTCAATGCGCTCGTAGCAGAAGGTGCACTTCTCTACGACGCCCTTGCTACGCGTGGGGTAGTTGGGATTGATGTGATCCATATACTTGCGCGGGTCGCTGTAGTTTAGGCTACGTGCGCCATAAGGGCATGCAGCGATGCAGAAACGGCAAGCGATGCAACGATGGTAGTCCATCGTGACGATGCCGTCTGCGCGCTGGAAGGTTGCCTCGGTCGGGCAAGCACGACAGCACGGAGGCTCTTCGCAGTGGTTACACAGAGCCGGGAACTCGAGCTGCTTCACGGTTTCGGAGTTGAACTCGTTCTCCATGTCCTCGAAGAGGTGCTCGTAGGTGTCGCCCCAGATCCACTTGATCTCGCGCTTGGTGTCCTCGATATGAGGAACGTTGTGCTCTTCGTGGCACGTGGCGATCATGTCGTTAAGAACGCCGAGCTTGTTCAGCTTCTCAACATCGATGGCCATAGCCCAATGCTTGCTACCGTCGATCTTGGTCTGAGAAACGATCTCGGAGTACGAGGTGGACTCGGTCTTGCAACCAGCCATTCCGAGAACACCAAGACCGAGAGCGCCCAGGCCGAGTTTGGTAAAGTCTCGTCTTTTCATGTTCAGAGAACTGTCTTTCTTTTCAGCCATGTCAACTCCCCTATTTATCCGAATTGACATTGTGCAGTTCAGGGTCGTTAGCACCGTGGCAGTCCCAGCAATACAACTCCACGTTAGCGTTCTCGTGGCACTTGTTGCAGAACTCCTCGGGGTTCGAATGGCACTTCAGGCAGGTGTCGTCGAGGCTCTTCTCGTAAACCTTGCCGTTGGAGCTGACGTACATGGTCTCGCCACCGCGAACGACCTCGTCACGCCACTCGTTCAGAAGCTGCATATGATGCTCGCGCATCCAGTCAGCGTCCTCAACGCACTGCTTATCAGTCATCGCGTTGATCTCGGGGGTGTCAAGGCTCACCTCAACAGCGTCGGCCTTGTGACCCGCGTTAACAGCAAACGGGATGAGCAGCAAAACGCATGCGACTACGATGAAAAGGATAATCTTCGCTTTTTTGCTCATTATTCAGACACCTCCGCGTTAGCAGGCTCTTCCTTCTGCGGAAGATCCTCAAGACGCATATTGAGCGTACGATGATCGTTCTCGTCAAGGATGAGTGCATTTGCAACGAGCTCGTGGACGCCGGTGACCCTGGTACCAGGTACCCAGTAATCCATGAGAGGCGGAAGGACAACGCGGTCGATAGCGCAGATGTTCGCCAAGGTGTTGACACCGAAGCGATCGCGGACCGAGCGAACTGCCTCTGCACGGGGGAAGCCGCCGCGCATACGAAGCTCCATGTTCTCGCCGGCGTTCAGGCCAGCACCACCGCCGCAGCACAGCGTCTTCTCACGGATGGTCTCTTCAGGCATCTCGTAGAAGTTGTTGCAGACGGCCTTGATGATCTCGCGGGGCTCATCGAGGATGCCCATGCCGCGGGACGTGTTGCAGGAGTCATGGAACGTGACGATCAGGTCATCGTTGCGGCTCTTGTCGAACTTGAGCTTGTTGTGGTGGATGAGGTCGGCGGTGAACTCGATGATGTGGATCATCTTCGTGGAAGCCGCGTTCTCGAACTTGGTGCCGGTAATGGGCGAAACCGGGACCTCCAACCAGTCAGCCGGGCCGTTCCAGGTGTCCATGTACTGGTTCATAACGCGCCACATGTGGCCGCACTCGCCTCCCAGGATCCACTTAACGCCCAGACGCTCGGACTCGGCGTAGATCTTGGAGTTCAGTCGCTTCGCCATCTCGTTGGTGGTGAAGAAGCCGAAGTTACCGCCCTCAGAAGCATAGGTGCTCAGGGTGTAGTCGACGCCAAGGTGCTCCAACAAGGTGATGTAACCCATGAAAGTGAAGATGCCGGGCTCGGCGTAAATGTCGCCGGACGGGGCAACGAGCAGGATCTCTGCGCCCTTGCGGTTGAACGAAGGCTCGTAATGATGACCCGTGATGTCCTCGAGGTCGTCCATGAACATCTCAACGTTGCTGATAATTGTCTGGGGCTCAAGGCCAACGTGGTTGCCCTTCATGTAGCAGTTGGCAACAGGACCAGCGATCCAGTCGGTGTTCATGCCAAGCTTGTTGAAGATCTCGCGGCCCATCATCGTGATCTCAGCCTGGTCGATGCCATAGGGGCAGAACAGGGAACAACGACGGCACTCGGTGCACTGATAGAAGTAGTACCACCATTCTTTGAGCACGTCCTCAGTGAGGTCGCGTGCGCCAACCAGCTTGCCGAAGAGCTTGCCGGAGGTGGTGAAGTAACGCTTGTAGACCGAACGCATGAGCTCAGCGCGAAGAACAGGCATGTTCTTCGGGTCGCCGGTGCCCATGTAGAAGTGGCACTTGTCAGCGCATGCGCCGCAGCGAACGCAGATGTCCATGAACAGGCGGAACGAGCGATACTTCTTGAGCAGGTCGGCCATCGTGTCGAGCACGATTTCCTTCCAGTTCTCAGGAAGATGCCAATCTTCCTCATTCGGAGCCCAGACGTGGCCGTTCGGGAAGTCGATCGGCTTCAACCAATCGGGCTTAACGGCGTAGCAGTACATGCCCTCTTTGAACTCGACCTTAGTGTCCATCCACTCCTTTTCAGGGGCGGAAAGATCAATGGAGTCACGAATCTCCTGAGGTTTAGGAGTCTTTGCCATGGTTACTCATCACCATCCAACGGTAGTCCGAGCTTCTTCATCTTCTCGCCGAACTCTTCCTCGTACTCCTGGTAAGAGTGAACCTTAACCGGGTAGTTCCACGGGTTGACATGGCGGACTGCACGGCTGTTGTTCGGCATATTCCTGGTCGGGCTGAAGAAAATGCCCGCAGCGTGCATAAGCTTGCTGAAGGGGAAGTACGCCATAAGGACGCACACGCAAGTGAGATGCATATACAGGATGGGAGCGATGCTCTCGCCCGCAACGGGGTGGAACGTGACGAGACCCATGGTCACTTCTTTGACGGCAGTGATGTCAACCCTGACGCCGTAGCGCATGACGATGCCGGTGATGGCGATGGTCAGAAGCAGAGCAACCGGGAAGTAGTCCATGGGCTGGGAGATGTAGCGAATACGCGGGGCCACGACGCGGCGGAAGAACAGGAACACAAGGCCCGCCATGATCAGAACGTCGGTCAAGTAGACGATAGGAAGACCGATCTGGAACATTCCGTCGAACGCCTCGAGAAAGCCCAGCCATGCCGGAACGGGGTCGAGGAACAGACGGAGGTGACGCAGGACGATAATGAACATAGACCAATGGAAGGCCAGTGCACCAAGCCAGAGCCACTTGGAAGAGCCGATATGCAGACCGTCTTCGGTCTTCTCAGCCTTAGCGCCACGGAACAGCGACCTGAAGGTCAGAACCTCAAGTGCCATACGGGCAACGACACCCCAGTAGGTGAACGGGTTGTCGACTTTGGCCTGCTTGATCCAAGGCAGGCTCTTCTGCTGTCCGCCAGTCGTGGGGATAGCGAAAGGCACGTCACTCTTGCCCCAACGCACGATGCGGATAATGAAACCCACAAAGAAGCATGCGATGGCTGCATACGGAAGCACGACTCCGAAGAACGTGTACAGATGCAGACAAGCGGTGCCAACCCACGCGGCGAAAACGATAGCGAGGACCATCACGAGGGGTCCGAGAATTTTCATCTTAAAATTCCCCCATCTCTTTCTGTGCGTTGTTGAATACTCTCTCTAAAGCGTCCGTCTTACGCTTCAACTCGTTGAAGCGAATCGAGTTCAGCTTCTCGCGGCTAAGAACGTAATCCTCGAACGCTACAAGGACGACTTCATCGATACGCGAGTTGATGTTCTGAGCTTCCTCGGAGTTTGCATCGAAGTCTCCCAAATTCGATGCAACCAGCGAACGAAGCTGCGTAAAAGGCTTAAGCGTCTCGGACGGCGACGAATTCCACAGCGCAACCAGCTGACAGAGATCGTTGAGCTTCGAATCGAAGCCCTCGCCCTTCTCACCGCTAAGCACGAATTCAACCACTTCGCGCGCTGCACCGTCTACATGAAACGCGGAAGGGTTTCGAAAGCGCCGGGAACTGATGTTCCCGGCGAAATCGTCAGAATCGAATGCAGGATCGAACTTGGCACACCATTCGCGAATGATGACTTCCTTCGGTTCGCCTGCAGCGACCTTCTTGAACATGAAACAATTCCTCTCTCATTTGCCTTTATCAGGCAAACCCACCCAGATGAATCGGTTCCTGTTCTTATTTGTCCTCGGGCTCGGGAACCTTGCCCTTGAGAGCGACGAACGTGGTGGTGATGTACAGATACTCAACCAAGTCCTCGGCGGCGAGCTCCTTGATGGCCAGGTCGACAGCGCCCTTACGCTCGTCGATAGCCTTGGCGATTTCCTTGCTCTTAGCCTTCTCGATGGTGCCCAGATAATCCAAAACCTTCTGCTTGATTACGGGATCTGCAGGTCCTTTGTCCATGACAACACTCCTATCTGTGCTGAACTTATACGCGTTTACGCATAGTGCTATAAACTAGTTAATCATACAGCCTTTCCCGTTGAGATACTTTGCTCAACGAAGGCTATAAGCTATTCCAATAGCGCAATAGCCTGTGGCATTAGCATGCAACAGGCTATCGAAAGCGGCGTATCTCTCACGCAGGAGGCAAGACTACATGCCCCACTTCCTGGTGTACTCACTGAAAATGACGAAGTCCTCTCCAGTGAAGCCGGCGGCGTTGAGCGCCGGAAGGATATCCTCGTACTTCACAGCGTCGGACTCCATGTAAACGCCCTCCGAGCGCGGAATGACCTCCCAATCAGGATCCATTTTGAGCAGGAAAGACATCAGCTCTGCGCACCGGTTGATGCGCTTATCGGCGTACGCGGCAAGCGCCTTTACCTGATCAGGAGTAACGTCCGTGCCATCGATGTAATCGCCCCATTGCGTTTGATCCTTGCTCCCGCTGTTGCTTCGCTCTTGGAAGAACGGCAGGAAAAAGCATGTTTCTGAGGTGCAAAGACATGCGATGTCGTCGTTAGGATCGGCAGCCATCGATTCCTCCATACATTAGTAGCTCGTTTAGGCATAAAAAATCCGGACTACCCCCTTGAATAAGGAAGTAGCCCGGATGGCAACGACTAGTACTTGAACGCTGCGGACGTACGGAACGTCTCGCGAGAGAAGATGTAATCGTCGATGAGCTTATCGGAGAACGGAATACCGGTAACCTCAAAGAACTTCTCCCAGCCGATACGCTCGATCCAGTCGCCCAGACGCTCGCCCTTGCGGCCACCCTCGATCCAGCACTCGACGATGTTGCGGATAGCAGCAACAGTCTCGGGCCAGCGAGGAGCGGTGTTGGGGAGGTACGGGATGACCATGCGAGAGAACGCAGGAGCCGTACGGGCGTTAGCGACCTTGCCGCCAACCAGAATGGCGATGCCGTCGTTGACCTCGTCGATGATGTGCATACCAGGCGACATGGTGTAGCAGTTGCCGCAGTACATGCACTTGGACTCGACGACCTTGACGCTCTTGTTCTTGGGATCGGGGCGGATAGCACCGGTCGGGCAGCAAGCAACGAGAGACGGGATCTCGGTGGTCTTGCGGATGGTCTCATGGTCGATACGCGGAGCGGTACGATGGATGCCGACGATGGCGATGTCGGAGCAGTGAGCAGCACCGCACATGTTCAAGCAGCAAGCCATGGAGATGTGCAGCTTAGCGGGCAGCTTGTCGTCGGAAACGAAGTACTCGTAAAGGTCGTCCATGACAGCCTTGACGACGCCGGAAGCGTCGGTAGCAGGCGTGTGGCAGTGAACCCAGCCCTGGGTGTGGACGATGTTGGTCAGAGAGTGACCAGTACCGCCAACAGGGTAACCGAGCTTCTCGACATCCTCGATCAGCGGATCGATGTTAGCCTCGTCGGTGACCAGGAACTCGATGTTGTTGCGCGTAGTGAAGCGCAGGTAGCCATCGCAGTACTTGTCAGCGAGGTCGCAGATCTCGCGGATGTTGTCGATAGCCATCAGGCGGGGCTGGCCTGCACGAACAGTGTACAGGTTGCCCGAAGGACCGATGTGCTTGACGACGCCCGGCTTAACGAACTCGTGGTCTTCCCACTTGCCGTAGTTCTCTTCGACGATCGGCGGGATCATCTCTTTATAATTCATTGGGCCTTGGTCAGTGATAGCCAATTAAATTCACCCCTTCTTATAGTAGCGATCAGCTTGCTAAAAGCTTGTCGCGTGGATTCCTACGATTACTCGGCTGCTTCTTCTTCCGGACGGGCCTCAACCTCGTCGGGCTGCCAGAACACGTAGGGGTTAGCACGCGGACGCCAAACCATCTGAGGAACAGCAGGCATATCGATACCACGGAGGAACTCGCCCATACCCATACGGTAAATGGTCTCACCAAGACGCTCGCGGGTCTTGCCGTTCTCGTCCCACCAATCCCAGATGTTGTTCACGAGTTCCTTGAACTCGTCGTAAGGGGACTCCATCTTCATGAAGGGAACGAGGACCCAAGCCATGAACGGGGACTTGACGATGGTGGATTTAGCGCCAACCAGGATGGTAGCGCCCTTCTCCTTGCCCTGCTTGATTGCACGGCCCATGGTGTTGATGCAGTGCATGCAGCGGGTGCAGTTAGGAGCATCGACGGAGAGCTCGCCGGTCTCCTTGTCGTAAGTGAGGCACTTGGTGGGGCACTTGTGCGCAACAGCAGCAACGTCCATGCCAGCCTCGGCGTACTTCTTCACCTCGTCGTTGTCGATGGTGATGGAGTCGCGCCAAGTACCGATGACGGCGATGTCAGCACGAGCGCCGGCGCCAACGCAGTCGTTTGCGCAGCCGGCCATCTTGATCTTGGACTTGTACGGCCACATCGGGCGATGCAGCTCGTCCTGCCACTCGTTGGTGATGTCGGTGCACATGTCCAGCGTGTCGTAGCAAGCATGCTCGCAGTAGCCAGGGCCGACGCAGGCAACGGGGGTACGAAGGTCGGAACCAGAACCGCCGAGGTCGATCTCTTCCTCAGAGAACTCGTCGAAGGTCGGCTGAAGCTCTTCGGTCTTGCAGCCCAGCATAACCAGGTCGCCGCAGGTGCCATGAACGTTGGTCAGGCCAGAACCGTGCTTCTCCCAAATGTCGCAGATGGTACGCAGCTTAGCGGTGTTGTAGAAGAAGCCGCTCGGCGCGTTAAGACGCATGGTGTGGAACTCGGCCAGATGAGGATACTGATCAGCCAGCTGGCTGTAACGGCCGACGACGCCTCCGCCGTAGCCCTTAACGCCGACGATGCCGCCGTGCTTCCAGTAACCCTTCTTGGTTTCGTAGGAGAGCTCGAGCTGGTTCAACAGGTCGTTGGACATCTCGTTCTTCGCAGCTGCGGTCTTGATCTCCTTGACGAAGCTGGGCCAAGGACCCTTCTCGAGTTCGTCAAGCAGCGGAGTATTTCCGTATTCAGCCATAACGCCCCTTTCTCGCAATTCGTTTACTTAACTTGAGGAATCTTACATCTCGGTGACCAGGCAAGCGCCAGCCGGGCAGACGGTGACGCAGGTCTGGCAACCCAGGCACTCCATCTCATCGCCGGAAACGAAAGCATGACCATCCTCGAAGCCCAGGATGTGTGCAGGGCAAGCCTCATGGCACTCACCGCAACCGACGCAAGCATCCTCATCGATAGAAATCATATACATGAGGACCCCTCCTCTCTCTGTTACTCTCTCTCATTTGACCCATACGGCTACTTGAAATGCGCCTTCTCTCACAAAGACGCGTTTACATACATAGCTCTGATTGCATTTCACCACGAACAACCCCCGTATGGAAAATATCCAAGTTTAATCGTGGTATCAATCCAACCTATTGCGAATGTTAGCACCTGTTCAGAGCGCTCATTCGCAGGTAAGTTAATCACAGCATAGTATTTCGTAATAACCGCAATCAAAGGTGATTATAACCTACATTACACACTTCACGGCGTCGCTTTTCAGCAACTTGAGTCACTCTTAGGATTGCATAAGTGCGCCGGCCACGCTTCACCGGTTTAAGCTGCGTGCCCCTATGAATGCAAGAATCCCGCACCTGCTTTGCAGATGCGGGATTCGTTGATTGCAGACGAGACTCTACGATCCGAGCGGCTACGCGGCTCTTGCGGTTTGGCTACGCCAAAACGCAATCCCGCGGCCTAACCTTTTGGGCTACGCGGCTCTTGCGGTTTGGCTACGCCAAAACGCAATCCCGCGGCCTAATCCTGCAGGAACTCGAGGTACGGAGTCTCGGTGGAGACCAGACCGTTGACCATAAGGTCGACAAGGCCGCCGTACTGAACGTTGTACTTGGCGGTTGCCTTGTAAACGCCCAGGATATCGCGGATGGTGCCCTTGCAATTCGAGCACGGAGCGCAAACGAACTTGGGGATATCCGGGTTCTCAAACTCGTCGCCGAAGGCGTTGATGATCTGCTCGAACTTCTTACGTGCGCTGACCTTGTTCTTGAAGTCAGAGAAGTTATAAGAATGCATGATAGCGAAGCCGGAGCCGCCGCCGCAGCAGTAGTTGTCGACGCCGTGCGGGGTCATCTCGCGGAACTGCGGAGCGATAGCACGCAGGATCTCGCGCTGAGGCTCGACGATGCCCATCTGGCGAACGATGTTGCAGGGGTCATGCAGCGTAACCGGGAAGTTGTTCTTGCTGGGGTCGAACTTGAGCTTGCCGTCGCGAACCAGCTGCGCCATAAGGGGCAGGAAGCTCTCTACCGGGGGATGATCCTCGGGGTTGGCCATACGGTCGCCGCTGATAGCAAGGCTCTTGTGCATGTGACCGCACTCGCCGATGACGATACGCTTGACGCCGAGTTTCTTGGCGATCTCGTACTGCCTGGTGACGATCTTCTTAGCCTGGATGTCGTCGTACCACACGCCGTAGTTTACGCCGTCGTAGCCCATGAGCTCGGAGCTGAGGGTCCAGTTGACGCCGGCCTCGTTCAGCAGGATTGCAAACGAAGTGGGGTTCTCGGGCCATGCGATGAACTCGCCTGCGTTGTGCATGAGCAGAACGTCGGCGCCTTCCTTGTCGATGGGGAACTCGATCTTGCGACCGGTCAGATCCTCCATGTCCTCCTGAAGGAACTCGACGTTGTCCCTGAATGCAGCAGGGGTCATGCGAGTGGTGGAGCCGACCTTGAGCTGAAGCTCAGTGCCGTCCTTGTGCACGGGCGACGGAGCGATGCCCATTTCCTGCGAGAAGATCTTGCGGATCTCGCGAGCGGCAAGGCCGTTGTCCAGGCCCATGGGGCAGGTCTGAGCGCAACGACGGCAAACGTTGCAGCGGTAAGACATCTCGCCAAGACGAGCAACGGTCTCCCAGTCGAGATCGATGTCGGCGCCAACGAAACTGCCCAGCAGCTTGCCGGACTTGGTGAAATAGCGCTTATAGATGCGACGAAGAACGTCAACGCGGTAGCTGGGGCGATAGATCTCGTCGCCGTTGCTTGCCTCGTAGATATGGCATGCAGCAGAGCAGGTGTTGCACTTCGCGCAGAACTCCATGTTCAGCATAAGGGGCTGGATGGCGTTCTTGTTGGAATCCTGGAAGAGCTTCTCGAGGCCGCTCAGGAAGCTTTTGACGAAAGCCTGCTCTTCCTCTTTGGTCTCGGGACGCTTAAGACCGTCAAGGGCGATGAAGCCGTCGAGCGATGCGCAGTGCTCCTTGGCCCACTCTTCCTTCATGGGCTTCCAGTCGGGCTCGAGGCCGTTGGTGTCGTACGGTGCGGGCAACGGCTTCAGGTCGTCGACCGGCGAAAGGATGTCAACCTTCTTGGAAATGTCGCGAGGACGAAGGTGCTTAGTGTTGACGGACATTGACTACTCCTCCGAATCTTTAGCCGGGGCGGGCTGGCAGTGCGGCGCGGACCACTTGGTGGTGACCGGCTGGGCAGCAGCGGCCTTCATCTTCTTCTCGGTTGCGGAACCAACCATGTTGGGGTTGTTATCCCAGAAGACCGAGCGGAAGCAGAAGAACTTGCCAGCGTAATGGCCCATCTTGCTGATGGGGATGTAGATCATGAGGGCGCCCATGAGCACCAGGTGAACCAGGACGATAGGTGCGATGTTGGCAGCATCAAGGGTAAGGACCTGATGCGCAACCGTGAACACGTCGTAGTTCATCCAGCAGTAAATGCCGGTGATCAGAACGACCAGGATAGCGATGAGGTTGAAGTACTCCTCAGGCGTGGTGAACACGCGAAGATCCTCGCGCGTGATGCGCTGGATGAGCAGGATTGCAGCGCCGATGGTGGTCATGGCGAAGCCCAGGATGCCGACGAAGCTCATGACGGCGACAACCCAGTCAATGGGCCAGAAAGCCGGAATGAAAAGGCAGAAAGACCATGCGAGCATGATGTAGATGCCGAAGTGGAACATGAACGAAGGAACCCACATGCCGCGCTGGCTGATGAACAGCTTGCGGATGAAGATCATTTCCTTCATGACATCGATCATCTCGGCAGCGTGATCGACCTTGCGCTCCTTGGTCCACCACTCGTCTTCCTCGTAGAACGATCCGCCGTAAACCCCGCGCCCAGATTCCTTGGGAATGGGGTACAGATCGAAACGAGAATGAGTGGACCACTTAGCGTACTTTGCGAACTTCGCGGCGCTCAGGGCGAGGAAGCCGATAAGCGCTACGAGCACAAAGACGAATACCAATGTATTCATGCGAACCCCCCTTGGTTCCTTGGCGGAACCTCTCTCTTTCTTCCACCAGTTGCCTTGCAAACACGCAAAATGCGTATTCAACCATAATACAGCTAACAATAAAGTACGGATATGACGCGCCACTGTAAAATGCAAATCGATAATCGCACCATAAACGGCGGCTATGCGGCACGTAAAGGCACGTAAGCCCACGTCCAGCGCACGAACCGCATATCCCCAGCTTTGTGAGCAAATCGTAAGCAATTCCCAGAAATGACCCTGATAGTGATACGCGATTAACAGCCGCTGTGATAAGATACTTTTATACCCATAAGGTTTTCTAATGCCTCTTGAATCGGGCCTCATCGCCCCTTCGAAAGGCATAGCGAAAAGCACGTGGGCTTTGCGTATCTTTCGGAAGAGCGTCCGGGTCGTTGGAAAGTCGGCACAGACGCGCCTCCCTGCGAGAAAGCGAAGTGCGGTTCAATGAGTTCTATCGAGCAATTTACCGTATTCAAAGAGGTTGCCGACACCGGCAGCATCACCCAGGCATCGAAACGCCTGTTCATCAGCCAACCCAGCGTCAGCGTTCAAATCCAAAACCTTGAGCACGAGTACGGCGCACAGCTTTTCTCGCGCACCAACCGCGGCGTCACCCTTACTGTCTTCGGCAAGATCCTGTACGACCAGGTAGTCATCGCGCTGCGCGCAGTCGAGCAAGCAAAGGACAGCATCCGCGAATATGCCGAGCGCGAAGGCCGCATCGTCCACGTCGGGGCAACGCTCACCATTGGCGAGTACCTCCTCCCCCACATGATGAGTCTCACCCACGCCGACAACTCGTCACCCAAGTTCAACGTCAACATCGCCAACACCAAGGCCGTCGAGCAGGGCGTTGTCGAAAGCAAACTGGGCATCGGCCTTATCGAGGGCCCTGTCAGCGATTCCGAGGACATCGAAGCCCATCAGTTCTGGGCCGACGAGCTTGTCGTCATCGTCCCGTTCCACCATCGTTGGGCGGGCATGGGTGAAATCGACTACGACGAATTCGTTCAGGAGAAGTTCATCTCGCGCGAGAAGGGCTCGGGTACGCGCAAGGTCATGGAAGATGCCCTTTCCGCATGCGACTTCGACCCCAAGAAAATCAACACCATTATGGAACTGAACTCCACTCAGTCCATCAAAGAGGCCGTCATGGCGGGCCTTGGCGTTTCCATCCTGTCGGAACTCACCATTCAGGAAGAATGCCGCCTGAAGCGCCTGTCCACGCTGCGCATCAAGAACTGCCGTCTCGAGCGCCCGCTCAACGTCATCACCAATGTGAACGCGCGCCTTACCTCCGAGGAGCAGTGGTTCCTACAGCAAATCAGCAACCGCGAGGTCATCGAGAAGATCGTCCCGAAGCCCTGCGACTGCTGCAGCGACACCTGTAGTGCTTAGGTGAAGCAAGCCTTCTGATTCCGCGAAGATAAGCCCCTCGAACCATCCGGCTCGAGGGGCTTTGTTATGCTTTCAAGCATGATACGGAAAGGAATCGCCATAGTGCGCGGTATGTTCGCATTCGCCTTTGCTTGCGTGGTCGCGGTGGCGTTGTTCATCGTTATCACGAATCTTGTCGTGCTCATTTCCACGAAGTCAAGTATTATCAGCGAGGACGACGCCACGCTGACCCACAAGTCGGACGCCATCTTGGTTTTGGGCGCGTCGGTTTACGCTGACGGCACGCCTTCGGGCATCCTACAGGACCGTCTGAACGAAGCCGCTCGCCTTTACTTCGCCGGCGACGCACCGCGCATCATCGTCAGCGGCGACGGGCGCCAAACCTCGTACAACGAACCCGCAGCCATGAAGGAATACCTGATCGGGCTTGGCATTCCCAGCTCGGCGATCTTCTGCGACCGTGCGGGCTATTCAACCTACGACAGCTCGTATCGCGCGCGCTATATCTTCAATTGCTCCTCGCTCATCATCGTCACGCAGTCCTACCACCTGCCCCGCGCCCTGTACTCTGCGCGCGGCTTGGGAATCGACGCCGTGGGCGTGCCGTCGAACGGTGGCCCATACGCAAATCAGGGCTACTATGACCTGCGCGAGATCCCTGCGCGCACCAAGGACTTCATCTACACGCTGGCAAAAAAGACCAGCGCGATCTTGGGTGAACCCGTTAGCCTTGCGCAATCGGGCGACGTGACGAACGACCACCGCATCTAACGGGAAGGGCTTGCAGAGCGGCGTGCCTGCCGCCGTTTGCGCTCGCCACAACGGGCACAAACGGCACCCTCTCCCTGCGGCAACATGCACCCAAGCCGCGCGCCTCAGATAAAAGCCGCGACCCACGCAGCAAACAAGAAACCCGCCCGATCAGCGCGAACTACGCGATCAGGCGGGGTTTCCATTGCAAGGTGCTTCTCGGTTGAAAAAGACTACTTGGTTGCTTCTTCAACTTCCTCGGCAACCTCTTTCTGGGCGACTTCTTCAACTTCCTCGACGTCGTCTTCGACAGGTTCGGCCTTCTTAACGACCTTCTTGACCTTCTTGGGGGCTTCCTCGGCTTCCTCGAACTCGGCCTTCACGGTCTCTTCCTGCTGAGCAGCCTCCTCGGCGCCCTCCTTCATGCCGGAGCGCAGGTTCTTGATACCAGAGCCCATGGCCTTACCAAGCTTTGGAAGGTTCTTCGGGCCGAAGATAAGCAGAATGACAACCAGGATGATGATGAGTTCGGGCATGCCCAATCCGAAGATTTTCATATAGTGCCTCCTTGCGGGGTATAGCGCATTCGGCTGCGCGTCTTCGGTTCATTATACGGTTCGGCAGGCCGATGGGAATGCAATTCCATACGACCTGCCGAACGCATTGACGGCGCCTTTACATGAAACGCCGCAGATCACGATAAGCCGACCGTTATTTCACAACGATGTTGACCAAACGGCTGGGGACAATGATGACCTTCTTGATCTCCTTGCCGTCAAGCGAGTCGCCCATGATCTTCATGGCCTCGTCCTGGATCTCGTCCTTCGAAGCACCGGCTGCAACCTTGATGTGCATCTTGACCTTGCCGTTCACCTGAACAGCCAGCTCAACCTCATCGGCCTTTGCCTGCTCGGGATCGAACGTGGGCCAAGCCTGCTCGCTGATGGAGCCCGTGCCTTCAAGAACGTCGGACCACAGTTCCTCGGCGAAATGAGGCGCAATAGGTGCGATAAGCTTCACCAGAACATCGGCGATCTCGCGCGAGAACTGGGCATCACGGTCGTCAGCGGACGCAACGCGCAGGTA
>CAKTWD010000003.1 GCA_934630485.1 uncultured Eggerthellaceae bacterium
ACGATCAAGGCCGCATTCTAGAGAGCAGTCGCACATTTTCTCGACGTTACTTTCCTCCGCGACCTCGCTCATATCCGCAGCATGTCTCCCTGCCATAAGAAACCCCTATTTCTCGGACTTTATTTTCAATCCGAGAAATAGGAGGCAGCTCATTCTCTCACTCATTGGAGGGGTCAACTTTTCTGACAAAGGATGCCATACGCAACCGCATCTACACTTACGAGAAGCCTGGCATTATTGACATAAATCCCGAAAACCCCGATTTTTCAGTCACACCATCTCCCTTCCTTTGGAAGAAATATAGGCGCTGTGTATGCGGCGCTCATGACTATCAAGCCCTTGCAACTTTCCCTCTAGCCCTAGCACTCGCCTCAACGATCATCAATGCAACAACGCCTCGCTGAACGTGAGCCTCACGACGTTTCAAAACATCAGCGTTCCCTCGCTTTCGGCCCACGTTCGCAGTTTGGCTCAAAAGAGCCAAACTAACAATAGAAACTAGCACCTATATGCTATAAATATCAATCTCTGTTCCAAACACTTCATGCTATGTTCTATTATATAGTGAAATTATTGAAGTAGTCGCACCCGGAGGGCATCATGAAGAAGAGGAATATTCTGAACCTCATCAAATATCATGTGGAGGACAACAACCATGGCTTCCGCCAGGAAGCCATAGAGATCGCCCACGACCTCGACCGTTCGGGCGACACAGAGCTAGCCGAGTACATCCTTGCACTTCTCTCTGACGCCACCAATACGTTCACCCCACAGACGGGAAACAGCGTCGGGCACTTCCTGCGTCGCATGGATTACTCCCGCACCCCGCTTCCGCTACCCGAGCCAATATCGGACGATATTAAGGGCGTCATCAACGCCATAGGTCACAATGCGGGAATCAACAAGTTTCTGTTTCAGGGTCCTCCGGGAACAGGCAAAACGGAGACATCCAAACACATCGCCCGCATCCTAGAAAGAGATCTCTTCGTTGTAGATTTCAGCGAAGTCATCGATAGCAAACTCGGACAAACCGGCAAGAACATCAGTATGCTATTTCGTGAGATAAACGGGTTTGCCAACCCTGGCAGAATCTTGGTGCTCTTCGACGAGATCGATGCCCTTGCGATGGACAGAAACAACACCCGCGATGTCCGCGAGATGGGTCGCGCTACGTCCACGTTCCTACGCGAGCTGGATAACATGAATACTCAAGTTGTTCTTATTGCGACTACCAACATGTATGACATGCTCGACAAGGCTATGATACGAAGATTCGACTCGGTCATAGATTTCGACAGATACACACGCGACGACCTGTTGAATATTGCATCAACATTGCTCAACACCCATCTGTCGAAATTCCGTTTTGCAGGCAGAGACATGAGATTATTCAACAAGATTATGAGGCTTCTGAAAGAGCTGCCGTATCCATCGGAGCTTTCGAACACCATCAAAACTGCAATCGCTTTTAGCAATCCAGGAGAGCCTTACGATTACATGCGCCGTCTCTACAAGGAAGCTACTGGCGGTTCTGTGCCAGACGCTAAGACCCTTCGTGGACAAGGATTCACTATGCGTGAAATCGAGATGTTGACAGGCATACCGGTAAGCACAGTATCGCGCGAGCTGAAGGATTAAATCATGAGCAATTCAATCCTAGAACTAAAAGGCTCCTACGAGCGCAAGGGTGCCATGCCCCCCGGACCCCCGTCCCTTCCCAAGGGCAAATCAGTCACAGCCAATCACCTCGAGAAACTGCAATCCGAGCTGTTTGAGTGTAAGAACTACTGGGAGCGTCAGTCGCTCGGCATCAACTACCTCCTGAACGCTCGTTACATATCGACCGTAGCTAAAAGTAATCGGTGCAAAAGGCTCCTCGCAAAGAGTAGCGATGATGCCAGCGATTCCATCGTCGGCGCCCGTTTCGAGCAGATTCCGGGCAATATATCCAACGACCCGAAGCACATCATCACATACTGTGTCGAACCTCACACTCTGGAGAAAACCATCAGAGAGCTAGGGGCTTGCATAAGCATCCTGCACGACAGATTTCCCAACGCAAGCATCACCAGCAAACAGCTGTCCGAACTCGGAAAAGACAAATTTGACAGCTTTGAAGCATCTCTGTCAAAAACCGCCTTTGCCCAGATCATCCGCGATTCATACTACCTCGCAGACTTCTTCTATACCGACACCTTTGACAAGGAATACTCTACGGACGCCTTCATAACCGTATACAATACAGGTGAAGACACGTTCGAATTACTGAAGAAAATCATTCCCGAGTTAGATACCAACCAAGTCTTCGAGAACTGCGTCCGCTTATATCCCGAACAGTATGACCGCATGCGCCGCGAAGCGCCATTTCTCATAGCCATGGACACGGTCAATTGGGCAGATTACGACTTGCGAAATCTATGGAGCGATGATGCGTGCAGAGATTACAAGACAAGGCTCCCCCCTCTCCCTAGCATTCCGAGTCCGAAAGACGAACCCATTATCGGCGTCATCGACACGCTGTTCAATGAAAACGCATATTTCAGCGAATGGGTGGACTACCAAGACTGCATGACAAATAAACGCGACCGCAACAACGATGTAGCTCACGGAACTCAGGTATCTTCGATCATCGTCGATGGTCCATCCCTCAACCCAGAATTGGACGACAAATGCGGCAGGTTCCGCGTAAAGCACTTCGGAATCACCGACGGAGAGAGGATGAACTCTCTTACAGTCATGCGTGACGTGAAAAGAATCGTCGAGGCGAATCTAAGCATTAAGGTATGGAACCTGTCGCTTGGCACGATCTCCGAATGTCCAGAAAATTCAATTTCTCCGGTCGCTTCGGTCCTAGATGAGCTTCAGGCCAAATATGATATTTTGTTTGTCGTTTCCGGCACCAACCTAAAGGATGGAGAACCCGCTAAGCGTGTCGGCTCCCCCGCTGACTCCATCAATTCAGTTGTAGTCAATTCAGTTGGCAGGGACAGAAAACCAGCATCGTACTCACGCCATGGGCCAGTCCTGTCATTCTTCGGAAAACCTGATATCGCTTATTTCGGCGGCACAAAGGAAGAAGGCCTCGTTGTAGCCGCCCCCTATGCCCTCGTCCGCAATTGGGGCACGTCTTTTGCTGCTCCATGGATTACAAGAAAGCTTGCTTTTTTGATTTACAAAGCCCGACTAACGAGGGAGGAGGCAAAGGCACTCCTCATTGATACGGCTTACAAATGGGGTGAAGACGGCATAACGAATGTGAAGGGCTACGGCGTGCCGCCCATTAGCATCGAAGAAATCATCGGCACACCTAATAATGAAATCCGGTTTGTCCTGTCGGGAACGATTGATACCTACGAGACCTACAACTACGGCATACCCATTCCCATGAGTGATGGCAAGTATCCATTCATGGCTCGAGCTACGCTTTGCTACTTTCCGAATTGCCATAGGAGCCAAGGCGTAGATTACACCACTACTGAAATTGATTTGCATTTTGGCCGTATTAAAAACCAAGGTATTAAGTCCCTGGACAAAAATACTCAAGGAGACGAGGGGTCTCAAACCTACGAAGCGGATGCTCGCGCTCTTTTTAGAAAGTGGGACAACGTGAAGCACATTGGCGATGTCGCCAAATCACGATTCACCCCGCGCAAAGCTTACGACAATCCGCAGTGGGGTATTATGCTGCGCAAAAAGGAGCGCAACAAGCCAGATGCAGGTGCCGATATTCGCTTTGCCGTAGTTGTAACCCTTCGCGAGATGTACAACATAAATCGGTTCGAAGAATTTGTGCAGCGCTGCTCCCTGCGTGGCTGGATAGTCAACCGTATCGATATCGAGACCATCAACCGGATTTACGCAGCGGCCGAGGTAGAGATCGAGTTCGACGACTGACCTTCTCAGGATACATCCGCTCGCGTGTTGATTAATCACCAATGACAACGAAAACAGATTCGAGGCAAAGGGCAAACTTCAACAGAGCGCGATAAGCCGTATTCCGAAACTCGGACAATCTTTATAAAAGGCTATGCCGCCGCAAGAGCTGACTCAGGAATTCCCTGGGTCAGCTTCCTCGGTTCAAGCCGACATCTTCACGCGCCCAAAAAAGCAACTCTAGCACCTAAACCGTTTTTCAAGAACCCGATGCCGACTTTCAAAAAACTCGTCCTTCAGGTGCCCAAAGATCCATTCCGTTGCATCGTCATCGATGCAACCTAGCGGAACATGCTCTGCACCATACCAACTTCCTCGAACCCGACACATGCAGTATTCCGACATCGCCAATCCATGCCAAATGCAACATGAGCTCATCCCGCAAGCACTATCGCCGGAAGCCAGTCGAACACGATGGGCACTGTCGCGCACTGAAACCGATGGGTGTCAATCTGCGAGAATTCCCCACCACCGAAGTCAGACCCCGTAACTTTATCGATAGTTCCTCTGACGCACTTGCTAGAGCAACTGCGGCGGCCCCCTAGTCGTACGCACTCCTAAGAAGTCGCGCCTTGCCTTCAAATGTGTCGTGAACCCACCACTATAGGCCGGCTGCCCCCTGGGAAGCGATAGGCGCCTCGCGACCGATGTACATCTTCACCCCAGTTCAAACGCACTCAAATTCCTCCTTGAATTTAATACCGCGCTTAACTCTAAAAAAGACGCGTATAAAGACAGCTTGAGGAGTGCACTCCAAGAGGAAGAAAATAGAAACACCGACGCTTAAGCCGACAATCCTAAAACCCAGCATCTCAAACGATACGGAGACACCATGAGCAGAAAATCAAACAAAGCCTCTTCCACAAACCAACGGACTCCCCGCCACCCTGAAGTTTACGCAAAGTTGATACTAGAGCACATCGATCCCGTCATGTATGGCGGCTTGATCGTTAAGGACAAACCAGACCTCATCGACTACAAGGCAAGCCTTGGCATAGAAGTCACGGAAGCCAACCCCCAGGCTAATAAAGAGGCAGACGCGCTGTACTCAGAAATGCAAAACAGTGGCTTCGATGCAACCGCGCATGCTCGATCGATAGAAAGAATCGAACAATTAGGCGGTCAGGTTATCAGCGGGATCCTGTTTGGCCCGGGTGGAAATGACAGCTTCGACCTCATCATGGATGCTTTTAAAAAGAAAGCCGAGAAGCTGAATGAAGGCGAATACGAATCTCTAGAGCACTATCACCTGTTTATTATCTCTTGCATTCTGGCCAACCGCAGAATGCTCGAAGACGCATTATGCCGTTTCGCAAAACTCAATGCCCTACCAGTTAAGTTCGAACGCGTTATCGTCAACGTGCCGAGTCGCAACTACGACTTCGACCTCATTAATCACACGGTAGAAGAGCACCCGTTCGGAAGCAGAGAGCAATTTGACATAGCCGAAAAGGCCTATTCGATTTGGAAGCAGGGCGACGCAGAATGATCCAATAATAAAAGCCCCTCCCTTTGTTCGAATTTCGATGATTGTTGCAGATTCTTGAACACTGCACCATCACTGTTCAAGATCCGTGATAGATTGGTAAAATCGAACAAAGGATTTCACTAACAATGGCACTTAGCTACAACCAATTCAAAACCATGTGCGCCCTTTCGGAAGCACCCGGCGCCACGCAAAGGGAGCTGTCCGAAATCAGCCACCTTGGGCTTGCAACCGTCAACACCACGCTGAAAGAATGCGTTGCCGCCGGGTTCATAAACAATAAGCGCCTCACTGCAAAAGGCATGGCGGAACTCAAGCCCTACGAGGTCGACAACGCAGTCATCATGGCCGCCGGACTTTCCAGCCGCTTCGCGTCCATCTCCCACGATCGCCCGAAAGGGCTCCTTAAAGTTCGCGGCGAGGTGCTTATCGAGCGCCAGATCAAACAGCTCAAAGCCGCGGGCATCAACGACATCGTGGTGGTGGTTGGCTACAAGCAGGAATCGTTCTTTTACCTGGAAGACGAGTTCGGCGTCAAAATCGTGGTCAACCGCGCTTACGCCGAGCGCAACAACAACAGCTCGCTCATGCTGGTGCGCGAGATTCTTGGGAATACCTACATTTGCTCCTCGGACAACTATTTTGAGGAAAACCCCTTCGAGCACCATGTGTGGAAGGCATATTACTCCGCACAGCACTCAAAAGGCCACACCGACGAATGGTGCATGCAAACCAAATCTCACGATCGCATCACCAAGGTCACCAAGGGCGGCCACGACGCTTGGTACATGATCGGCCATGCGTTCTTCGATCGAGCTTTCTCCAAGCGTTTCCGCGAAATCCTTGAAGCGGAATACGACTTGCCGGAAACCCGAAACAAGCTTTGGGAAGACCTGTTTGCAGAGTATGTCAAAGAGCTAGACATGGCCATTCGCCGCTACGACCCGCCCATCATTCACGAGTTCGATTCGCTTGACGAGCTGCGAGATTTCGACCCCCTGTTCCTTGAAAACCTGGACAGCGAGATCTTCGACAACATCGCGTCGGTGCTGGGCTGCGAAAAATCCGAAGTGCGCGACATCTATTCGCTGAATCAGGGGCTCACCAACCTCAGCTGCCACTTCACCACCGACCAGGGCGAGTGGGTCTACCGCCACCCCGGCGTGGGCACCGAGCTGCTTGTCAACCGCCAGGCGGAAAAGGTGGCATTGGAAACCGCTGCGGAACTTGGGCTTGACCGCACGTTCGTCTTCGAGGACCCAAAACGCGGCTGGAAGATCTCCAAGTTCGTCGCGAATTACAAGCATCTTGACGGCCATGACGAGTCCCAGCTGAAAACCGCAATGGAAATGGCCAGGAAGCTCCATGAGTGCGGCGCAACGGTGGACCGCTCCTTCAGCTTTTACGAAGAAGCGGCTTTGTTCGAGAAGAAGATCCTTGAACGAGAGCCCATTTGCGCAAGCGACTGGAGCGCCATGAGGGCCCAGGCAGACCGGCTGAACGACCTGTTTGTGGCCGACGGAGAGCAACCTGTCCTGTGCCACAACGACTTCTTCGGTCTGAACTTCCTTATCGGCAACGACGGCTTCATCGACCTGATTGACTGGGAGTACGCGGGTATGGGCGACTACGCAAACGACTTCGGCACGTTCAGCGTGTGCGAGCGGCTGAGCGAGGACGAAATGAGGCTTGCACTGACGTACTACTTCGGCCGCACGCCCACCGAAGCGGAATGGCGCCACAACCTGGGACACGTGGGCATGGCCGGATGGTGCTGGTACGCATGGTCCGTGCTGAAAGAAATCGAAGGCGGGGACGTTGGCGAGTGGGCCTACACCTACTACCGATACGCCAAGACCTACCTGAAGAAAGCACTGGCCTTGTACGACGAAGCCTTAGAAGACTAAGCGGCATACCCCAAAACGAAGGAACATCATGCAACAAGACATAACCCAGCTGAAAGCGCAGCACCACCGGAAGTTCATGAGGAAAGGCATCGCATTCGCCGTGGCTTCCGGCATTTGCTACGGCTTGTACACGGCGTTCCTCACGCTGGCGGAAACGCAAGGCGTATGGAGCGCGTGGTTCGAGTCCGAGCCGTGGGGCGGCGCGCCTCTAAGCGCGTTCACCATCACGTTCGCCCTTGCCGCGCTTGCCGCCGGGCTGAACGACCTCTTCAGCGGCTTTTGGTCGCTGGTCGCGTGCGCGAAGAACGGGCAGCTTGGCGACCTTTGGAAAACCGTCAAGACGAAACCCGGCCGCGTGATGATGCTGTGCGCTGCCATCGGCGGCCCCTTCGCCACCATCGCCTACGTCGTGGCGCTTAACTCCGCCACCGCCGCCGGAAACCCCGGCGTGATCGTCCCCATTGCCGCGCTCAACTGCGCAATCGGCACCGTGCTCGGCCGCATCCTGTTCAAGCAGAAACTTGAAGCTCACAAGGTGCTCGGCGTGCTGGTTTGCCTTGTGGCCGCCGGGGTCATCGGCGGCACCAGCTTCGCGAACATGGGCCCCGAGGCGCTGTTCGGCTGCCTGTTCGCGTTCCTTGCCGCTTTCGGTTGGGGCTTCGAGGGATGCGTTGCCGGCTTCGGCACCGTCCTTGTCGACTACCGCATTGGCATCGGAATCAGGCAGATCACGGCTGGCGTGTTGGAATTCGCGATCGCCTTCCCCGCATTGGCGATCGTCGGCGACGGGTTCGGCGCGCTGCCCTCCATCCTTTCGGCCGCGATGACCGACCCTGCACTTTTGCTGTTCGCGGTTTCGGGCTTCTTCGCAATGCCGGCGTTCTCTTTCTGGTACAAAGGCAACTCCATGTGCGGAGCCGCGCTTGGCATGGCATGCAACGGAATGTACGCGTTCTGGGGGCCGTTCTTCATTTGGATTCTTCTGGGCGTGCTGAACATGGGCGGGATGTCCGCCGACTACCCGCCGCTTTCGATTGAGCAGTGGATCGGCGCCGTCATCATGGTGCTGGGCATCTTCTGCATTGCCATCAACCCTTTGGACGCGTTCAAGAAGAAGGAGGCCGTCAATGAGTAACGAGCTCTTGCCGCTTCACTACGCGATCATCAAGCATTTCGAAAACGGGGTTGCGGCGTGCGCCCAGGATGTGGTCGCCGCGCTTAAACCCGCCTACTCGAGCTACAAGCTTCTGTCCCTTCACGATGTCGAGGAAACGCTAGCAACCGCGAAGGAAAACGGGATCTTAGAGGAAACCGACTGCACCGTAAAAGACGATGGGAACCTGGCGTTCTATTACCGCCTGACCGACTTCGGCAAGGACATGGTCGGCAAATACCTGAAGTAACGCCCAAAACAAAAGACCCTAGACACGACGAAACCCCTGTTCCTGGATATTCAAGAACAGGGGTTTCTTGTGCGCCTTAGGATAACGCAGTGATGCGAGCAAACTGTATGCCCGATCACCTCGTCGACTTTTACCGCAGCAAGCACTGGGTCGGTGGCTGCGCTTACGGACGCAGAGCAGTGATAGGGAAAACGTAGACGTCATGAGCGGCATCGTAGCGACAGAAGGGAGACATCGCAGTGACAACGGCGCAGAACTCGGGTTTAGGGTTGCGGGCCGCCGGGTTGGAGGCGACTTTCTCGCGCAGACGCTCGATATTTCTAATACCGTCAGGCACCTTAGCCTCGCCAAGCTTGATCTCCAGCGCCGCCCAGCGGCCGTCGCGAAGCTCGATGACGACATCGACCTCCAGCCCGTCCGAATCGCCGTAGTAGCGAAGCGACCCGGGATGGGCGCCCGGCAGACACGCGGTATAGACCCGAAGGTCATGAACGCACAGCGATTCGAAGAGAAGGCCGAAGGTCTGCCCGTCGGAAAGCAATCTCTCCGGCCCCATGCCAAGCGCGGCGGCTGGGATGGACGGATCGACGAAGTAGCGTTTGGGCTTGGTGCGCAGGCGCGACTTGGCCCTAACGGGGGCGTCCCAGCCGTGCAGTGCCTCGATGACATACATGTCCTCGAGCATATTCAAATAGAAGGTGACGGTGGTCACCGCCGGTGCCCCAGCCTCATCTCCCAGCGAGGCGTCCTGGGCGATGGTCTGCAAGGTGGCCGCCGTGGCGACGTTGCGCGCAAGCGAACCCGCAATACGCCGCGCCATGTCGGGCGTTCCGCCCTTCTTGGGAACGCTGACCTCGAACATGGCATCGAGGTACTGATCGACAACCTCTGCGGCCGTCTGAGCATCTGCCCCGATGAGGGCGGGCCAACCGCCGCAGCATATGGCATCGGCCAAAGGCGCCAGCGACGTTTCGCATGCTGACGGAACAAACGCGCCCTCGAACAACCCGGACAACGAAACCGTGCCCGTGGACAGGTCGCGCTCCCACAGCGTCATAGTGCCCATGTCCACGCGGGCGATGCGCCCGGCACCGCTGTGGGTGACGGCGTCCTTGGCCGGGGTGGAAGAGCCCGTGAGAATGAACATGCCGCGTTCGCCGCCGGCCGCGTCGACCGCGCGGCGCGCGGCGTCCCAGGTAGAGGGGACCTCTTGCCACTCATCAACGATGTGAGGGCGCGTGCCCTGCAGCGCCAGTGCAGGGTCGGCCTCGGCCAGCGCCTTGACATTTGGGTCGTCCAAGTGCACGACACTCTCGCCGAACGCCAGCGCCGCCCAAGATTTGCCGCACCACTTGGTACCGCGGATTTCAACTGCGCCGAAGGTGGAGAGCAACCTCTGCAGACGCTCGTCGACAAGCCGCGGACGGTACGCCTGGGGCTTTTCGGTTCCATATACGACCATAGCTTAACCCCCTTATCTGAAGTGGGCATACTTTATTTTCGAGGAATATCATACTCGATTTTCGAGGATGGTCACACTTCATTTTCGAGAGGAACATCCTACCAATCTTAGTGATATCGAGGCCAGATATGAAATAACAGTAAGGCTCTAGACGACGAAGGCCCTGTTCTTGGATATCCAAGAACAGGGCCTTCTTGTGCGACTTTGCTCAAACGAGGATACAACGTATCGGCCAGGATAAACCGCCGTGTTCGCTACAAAGCGATCTTGAACGTCTGAGCAATCGGAGCCTTGGGAGACTCAAGCCCGGCAGCATATACCTCGGTAGCTGCAGTCGGATCCTGGCCAGCATCAACAGCAGCCATCAGGTTCTTCCAATTCTGGGGATCAAGGGTAACCAGGAACAGCTGCGACTCTTCGTCGATGTCACCGTCGAAGGGACCGCTGGTGCCGTACACCGTGATCTCGCCAGCATCCTTGGCAAGAGCCTGGGCCCATGCAACCTGGGTGTCCACGGGGATGTTGGTTGTGATAGAGCCCTGAAGCGCAGAAAGAACGTCGCCAACCTTAGCGGGGTCGGCGTAGGCGGCCTGCATCAGGCTTACCATCATGCGGCGGTTGACCACCTGACGCATGGAATCTTGGTCGAGGTCGTACTTGGCATAGCCGGTGCGGGCACGGGAAAGGGCCATCGCACGCCACGGAGTAAGCGTCTGTTGGCCGGCGTCGTATTCTTCATCCGGGAAATCTTTGGTATAGAAGTTATAGGAAAGCGCATACGGCAAGTCAACGTCGACGCCGCCGAAGTTCTCGACGATCTTCTGGAAGCCGTCGAACCCGACTACCACGTAATCGGTAACGTCAACGCCAACAAGCTGGGAGACGGCCTTGCACTGGGCCTCGGCGCCATGATCGCGACACACGAAGTTCAGCTTCATGATGTTGCCGTCAGCGTCAACGTACTTGGTGTCACGCGGAACCGAAACCAGGGTAACCTGATGTTTGTCGAAATCAAGGCGCATCAGCATCATAAGGTCGGCGCGGCCCGGCTTGTTATCCTCCCACGTGTCGTCGCCAATGACCAAAACGTAATGAGGGTTCGTGTCAACAGCAGCCTGAGCCGGTTCGGAAACACTACTGAACGAAGAGGATGCCGCGCTCGAAGATCCCGAAGACGAGGAAGAGCACCCCACCGCGGCAAAAACGAACAGCATACATGCCGCCACAGCGGCAATCAGCTTCATGGTCTTTTTCATCTAACACCTTTCTTTCTTAACCAAAGATGTATAAACGCCGCGCGACAAAAGCCGAACGGCGTTGATACAGCATCTTACTTGATACCCAACTGATAACAACATTTTAACAGCGAGCAGAAGGAGTCGCACAGGCAAACGTAATCCAGTCGTCATTGCCCCTGAGCTGCATACTTAGCCTCGGTAGCGGCCTTTACAGGGCGCCACCAGGCCTCATTCTGGATATACCAATCGATGGTCGCCCGAAGCCCGCTGGCGAAATCCGTATGCTTCGGCGCCCAGCCAAGCTCGGTCTGCAGCTTGGTGGAATCGATGGCGTAGCGACGATCATGGCCAGGACGGTCGCGCACCCAGTCGAAGCCGTCGGGGTCCTTGCCCATCATCTCCAGGACCATACGCAGGACGGTGATGTTGTTCTTCTCGCCGTCGGCGCCGATCAGGTAGGTCTCGCCCATGCGGCCCTTCGTGAGGATGGTCCACACGGCCGAGGAGTGATCCTCCGTGTGGATCCAGTCACGCACGTTGAGGCCATCGCCGTAAAGCTTAGGTCGGACACCGTCGATGATGTTAGTGATCTGCCTAGGGATGAACTTCTCAATATGCTGATACGGACCATAGTTGTTCGAGCAGTTGCTAATCGTCGTGCGAAGCCCATAAGTGCGAGTCCATGCGCGAACAAGCATGTCGGAAGCCGCCTTCGACGAACTATAAGGGCTCGAAGGGGCGTAAGGCGTTTCCTCGGTAAACCTCGACGGGTCGTCAAGGGCTAAGTCGCCGTACACCTCATCGGTCGACACATGATGATAACGAACGTCGTACTTGCGTGCAGCCTCAAGCAGTCGAAACGTTCCTTCGACGTTGGTCTTCAGAAACGGCTCGGGGTCAACAATGGAGTTGTCATTATGGGACTCAGCGGCGTAGTGCACTATCGCGTCGCAGCCCGGGACGATTCGCTCTAGCAAATCGGAATCGCAAATATCTCCGACAACGAGATCGACGCGATCGGAAGGAAGGCCTGCGATATTGTGGGGGTTACCCGCATAAGTGAGCTTATCTAGCACCGTCACATGAACATCGGGGTGGTTTTTGACGACATAATGCACGAAGTTGCTGCCAATGAAGCCACAGCCGCCCGTGACGACGATGCTCTTAGGCTCGAAAAAATCAGTCATCCTTACTCCCTCTTTGGCTCATCGGCAACATTCAGTAAGTACTTGCCATACGCCGTCTTCTTCAAGGCATCGCCCAGTTTGCGCAGTTCGGCAGAGTCGATGAAACCGCGACGATAGGCGATTTCTTCCAGGCAAGCAATGTAGTACCCCTGACGGCTTTGTACGGCCTCCACATACTCAGCAGCCTTGAGGAGCCCCTCCGGTGTACCGGTATCAAGCCATGCCATACCGCGGCCCATAAGCTCTACAGAAAGCTGACCGCGTTCCAGATATGCGTTGTTCACACTCGTGATCTCCAGCTCACCACGCGCACTCGGCTTTACGCCAGCGGCAATATCGCTCACTTGACCGTCATAGAAATACAGACCAGGCACGGCATAGTTGCTCTTAGGATGCGAGGGCTTCTCTTCAATGCCGACGACGCGGCGATTTTCGTCAAACTCCACCACACCGAAAGCACGCGGATCTTGCACCGGATAACCGAAGACGACTGCGCCGCCCTCAGCCTCAACTTTGAATTTGGCGCGATTCAGCACACGCGTTAAATCCTGACCATGGAACATGTTGTCACCAAGCACGAGGGCGCACGGTTCACCCGCCAAAAAATCGCGGCCAATAGTGAACGCCTCGGCCAGCCCACGCGGCTCAGCCTGCTCGGCATACTCCAAGCGCATGCCCAGTTCCGCCCCATCACCCAAAAGCTCCCTAAAAGCCGGCAGATCGCGAGGCGTCGAGATAACGAGCACCTCGCGTATACCCGCAAGCATCAGCACGCTCAGCGGGTAGTAGACTAGCGGTTTGTCGTAAATCGGCAACAGCTGCTTACTTACCGCCTTGGTTATAGGATGCAAGCGGGTTCCAGATCCTCCCGCGAGAATTACGCCCTTCATGCGTTTGAGCCTTTCTCAACATGTACCTTCCGACCAAACATGAGCTTGCACGCCACCAGCGCCGCCACCGACACTGCGATGAGCGCCAGTGAAAATCCTACGCCCTGCCCCGCTACCACAAACACTGGAGCGAACGCCACCAGCAACGCGTCCATCACCGACAGCACGATCCACGCAAGCCCGAAGTCCTCCAGCACGCCTGTGCGAAACTCAGGGTCGGTGATACGCAGCAGGATAACACCAGTGGCCAGCACGCCTGTGGACATTCCGAAAATGTAGATGCCGTGCTCAAACCAATAGTTACGGAAGAACCTGCGGGAGATGAGCAACAACCAGACCGTCACGAACAGGAAGCCAAACACAGAGAGGGCAATGATTGGCACCCAGTACTGCACCACGACGCTCACCTTGATCGACGCGATGCCGAACACCACTAAAAAGTCGGTAGCGGAGCTGCCAATGTGAGTGATCACATCCTTGTCCACGTTGGAGTCAAGCTTCACGATCTTGAGGATGAACTGAACCACGATGCCGCATAGAAGAGCCAGTCCATAGGTCGGGAACGACACGCCAGGAAGCGCCACCTTCAGCCCCTCGTTGACTAGGTAGGCCATGCCCACCGACACTAGCACCAGGCAGGCGTGCCACGTCAGCGAGTCAATGCTCACGCCGTTAGTGGTGCTCTTACCCAGGGGCGCGGCCTTCCCCTCGGGCACCAGCCCCGTCAACATCTCTTCGGGTAAATAGCCAACGCCCTTGATGACGCTGGTCCAGCCCCTGCGCGCTCCAACGTTGATGAGAACCACGCCCAAAAGGATGCCGCCAAGAAGTCCCACGGTTGCGAAGGTCTGACCTATGGTCGAAGCGTCTGGCCAACCCGCGTCGGCAAGCACGCCGCCGATGGCCGCCGCGGTGCCATGCCCGCCCACGAAACCAGAGGGAAGCATCAGGCCGAATGCGTCGTTTATGCCAGAAAAAGCCATGGGCAGTACCGTCACACCTACCAGAATGAACACGGCAAACTGCATCATCTCCGACGCGCCATTGACAAGCATAGTGTCGCCCGCGCCCTTCAGCACCGACTTAACGGAGACCTTACCCCTGGTGCCTACAAACATCGAGCCGAACAGCACGGCAATGAGTATCGAGGGGTAGTTGCCTATCTCCCCGCTGAAGGGCAAGACGTTTAGGAACTGCGGCCCTAGGAACAGGCCGAGAAAGCCTGCTATCAACGCCGCAGGGATGTAAGCACGCTGGATAAAGCGCAGCTTGCAGCGCAGCACCTTGGCAGCGAACAGCAGCATCGCCGCGGTGGCGAAGTCGTAGAGCAGATTCACCGCGTGCAGCTCCACTAGGCTCCCCTCTCCACCGAGGTCACATACTCCTCGTACTTGCGGGCCACGGTGATCGGTGCACCCATCTCGAAGCCGTCGATCACACGGCCACCGAAGCAGTCTAAATGGTTGGCGACGCAGTCATAGCCGGCCAGGTACGAGAACTCCAGACCCGCCGAGTAGCGAGGGTTACACTCAACCAGGAAGTGCCTGCCGTCCTCGTGTCTTATGAACTCGAAGTTCACGCAGCCGTTTATCCCCAGGTGCTCGGCCAGAGCACGACTGGCGGCCTCTAGTTCGGGATCCGAATACACGCGCACGGTAGTCGCGCAGCCATGTGGCGTGCTCAAAAGTTCTCGCCGAGTGATGCACACGCACTTTCCGGTGGACTCCTGGCGCACGACCTCCACCATCACCAGCGGCCCGCTCACGAAGGGCTCCACTATGCTCCTTGAGTCGGCGCGCTTCTCTTTATAAGTCGCCCACTCCTCGTCGGAATTGATGTATTCCCTGCCCTGGCTCGAGCGGCCGTCGTAAGGCTTCACAACCACGGGGAAGCTCCAGGGCAGCTCGTCGGTCTCGCTCACCATCAGCGTCGGGATACCATTTATATCGGGCACCTCGGCCTCGATAAAATCCTGCAAACTTTTCTTATTGCGGATGATGTCTAACGAGCGCTTCGTCGAGATACATAGGATGACCCCGTGCTCCTCAAACCACCCTCTGTTCACGTTGAACAAATCAACCTCGGGGTCGATAAGCGGGATGAGGTAGTCGATATGCTCGCTCTCGCAGATGTCATGGATGGCTGAAATGTAGGCTTCGGCTTCGCTCACCAGCGGAACGCGGTAGAAGGCATCCACGTTGTAGGCGTCGACCACCCACTCGCGCGGGTAGATATCGGTACCCACAACCCTGTGGCCCAAACGTTTGAGGGATTTGATGGTTATGTCGGCTGCCACGGAGCCGATGGATGTCAGCAGTACGTTGCTCATGGTTCTCTCCTAATCTCTTTTCCCT
Organism: uncultured Eggerthellaceae bacterium; assembly: GCA_934630485.1. Taxonomy (GTDB): domain Bacteria; phylum Actinomycetota; class Coriobacteriia; order Coriobacteriales; family Eggerthellaceae; genus UMGS1502. Next base: position 15,861 of record CAKTWD010000003.1, read on the forward strand.
ACGGTCAGCACCGAGTCGCAGATACGGTCAACATCCTCCAGCTTCAAATCGGCGTACATAGGAAGAGTAAGGACCTGCGAAGCCGTCCTCTTGGCTATAGGCGTGCGATCACTCGAATACACACTTCGATAGCATGCAAAATCGCTAACCAATGGGTAAAAGTACTTGCGCGCACCGACATTCGCAGCATCAAGCGCATCGAATACGTCATCACGGCTAGCGCCGAAGGTCTCGGGATCGAAGATCACCGGCAGATAGGCATAATTATGCCTTACTCCCTCCCCCGGCGTAAATACTGTCACACCCGACACACCTTCCAGGCGCTCCCAATAGCGCTCAGCAACCATTTTTCGCTTGCTAATCTCACTGTCTAGATGGCGCAGGTTGCATACGCCCATCGCGGCGCAGAATTCGTTCATCTTTGCGTTGCCGCCCACGTACTCCACATCCTCCGGTCCCGTGATGCCGAAGTTCTTCCACTGGTTAAGCAACGGGTAGAGATCCTCGTCCCTGAAGCACACAGCCCCACCTTCTATAGTGTTGAACACTTTGGTGGCGTGAAAGCTGAACATAGCCGCATCACCAAAGGCCGCGGCGGAACGCCACTGGCCGTCGGTACAGCGTCGCTCCACGCCGAACGCATGCGCAGCGTCGTAGATCACCTTCAGACCGTGCCTGTCGGCTATCTCCTGGATGGCATCCACGTCGCATAAGTTGCCGTAGACGTGCACAGGCACGATGGCACAGGTGCGCGGGGTGATCATCTTCTCGATGGATTTAGGATCGAGCGTTAGGTTCTCAGGGCATACATCCGCGAATACCGGGGTCAGACCTTTGCGTACGATGGCGTGCGTGGTAGACGCGAAGGTGAACGGCGTAGTGACAACCTCGCCGCCGGCGGGAAACGCCATCGCCTCGAGGATACACTCAAGCGCGTTGTGGCCGTTGGTGAACAGGGCCAGACTTTTGACGCCCAGGCGCTCCCTCAAAGCGCCTTCGAGCTTTTTATGTTCTATCCCCATATTTGTAAGCCAGTGACTCTCCCAAAGCGGAGCAATCTCATCGACGTACTCCTCTAGCGTGGGCATTGAGGAGCGAGTCACCAGTATACGGTCGGACATGTTACCTTCCCTTCTATCCAAGCCTTCGGCATTCGAAGTGCAGTGGTTCAAAAGCATAAACTCTTAAGCGTTGAGCCCCTTGCGAGAGCCGAGCATCTCCCTCATGGTGGTCAATAGATATTCCAACGACTCAAGGTGGAGCAGCTTGGCCAGCCCAAGATAGGCAACAGCCATGACGCTTGCGTCCACAAGGATTCGCAGCGCATCGTCGCAGACAAGGGAGCCACAGAGAAACGCCAGCCCGCCGGCCACGAAAGACAATGCGAAAGCGGGCGCAATGTCGCGTATCTGCTCGCCGTACGAGTAACCGATGACGCGCTTGTTGGGGAATGCGTTCACAAAGGTGGAGATAACGCCCGTGATCATATACATGGCCACCATCAGGTAGACATCCTTGAGCACGAAGGCCGCGAACAGGATGAAGCAGATGCCATAAACCTTCTTGATGAGTTCCAGCTTCAGGAACAGGTCACTGCGCCCCATGCCATTCAGGGCCTGAAGATTCGTAGTGTGTATGGGCAGCAGCGCGTAGATAAAGCAGTACATTCGCAAAAATGGCACACACGGCAACCACTTCTCCCCCAGCAGAAGCCCCACGATAGGCTCGGCCGCCACGGCGAACAGCATCATGGAAGGGACTATGAGAAACGTCGACGTCTTGAGCGCCCTGCGTACAAGCCGCTTCACTTGCGGCACGTCCGACTGAACGCGCGAAACGGCCGAGAGCATAACGGGCTGTATCGCGCCGTCCAGCATGCTGCCCACCGCCTGCGGGTACTTCTTGCCCTGCGAGACCAGGCCAAGGCTCGATGCGCTGAATTGCTTGCCGATAATGAGGTCCGACAGGGATTCATAGAACTGATTCAACAGGCCGGAGGCAAGTAACTTCCACCCGTAAATAAAGTGATCGCGAGCCTTGATGCAATCAAAGACAAAAGAAGGGAACCATCGAACCTGTATTGACAGCACAATGCAGTTAACCGATTGATAGCAGAGCTGTTGCACAACGAGGGCCCACAGGCCTCCGCCACAAACCGCGACCGAAACGCTCACACAGCCCGAAACCAAGACAGAGGCGAGGGTAGCAACGAAAGTCTTCCGCATTTGTAGTTCACGTTGAACAATAGCAACCTGCACGGAATTGAAGCAAGTAAGGAAAAACAGGAGACCAAGACAACGCAACGGGGCAACAACATCGGGCGCTGAATAGAAAGCGGCTATCAGTGGCGCGGCAGCGAAAACAATCAAAAACAGGGCCGTCGAAATAAACAGGCTTAGCCAGAAGACCGTCGACAAGTCTGTCTTGTCGATTGCCTCCTTTTGAACCAGCGACGTGTTCAAACCGCATTGTACGATGACGTTGCCGAGGTTGACGAATACCAACATTATGGCAAGCTCGCCAAACTGTTCCGGCGCCAGCAATCGCGCCAGGACGATTTGAACTAGAAGCTGAATAGCAGCATTGCCGCCCTTCTCGAACAGCTTCCACAAAAGCGAGGAGATGGTCGCCCTCTTAAGCGTGGATCTATCGGTCTGCATTCTTACTCCAGGGATTGCGCAATTGTTTGCAGGAGCCAGTCACTTTCCTCTGGATCAGCCTCGCGCAATAGCCGAGAACCGTCAGAACCCATCGCCACGCACGAATGTGCTGCTTCGTGTCATGAAGCTCGAATTCACGCGCGTTCAATGTCGCAGACGGGGTGTTAACGAAATCGAAAATCGGCTCCTTTTTTAACGACCTGGTCCGCAGCTCATCTCCATTGGAGAAGGCCGTAGTAAAGCTGTTTCCATTCCCCATGACGCCCAAATCCCGTTGAAGGCTCTCTATGGGGCAGATTGCGACCTTATCGAAAACGATCATAGCAACATCCCAGGCCATGTCGATGGAGTAAAAGCGCCCGTTGCTCCACGGCGCCCTGCTTCGCCCATTATACGCATCCCTAAGATACTGATAGCAAAGAAGCTTGCATCGTCTGAAGAGTTTGAGCAAGGCGGAAGGATTGTCCCCGATGGCAAGAAGGCCTTGGTTTGCAACAAACGTGTAATAGGGGAGGATATCGTCCCCCCAAAACGCCGTTGCATGCCAAAGCATCTGCCGCTTCTCGACATTCGCCTCGTCGGCAGCTATCGTCCTAAGAGGCGGAGTAAAGCCGCCCCCGCACCAAACATAATCAGAAGGATTGACCGCAACCACTTCAGTGCTGTCTTTATAAATATCAAGCGCCTTGTTGCAGAAGTCAAGGAAGCACGGAGCCACCTCGTTGTCGTCTTCCAGCAAGATTATCTTCTCGTGCTTGGCAAGAACCAACCTTACCAACCAGAGATAGTTTTCAAACGGCCCTAAATTCGACTTGTGAAAATAGCAGTTCAGCGATTTAAACCTATGGGTCTCTTGCATTTCGGCAAGATACCCGCAAACCTCACTATATCCATGTTCATATTCCTCGTTAGGCGGAAAGTCAATCGATATATAGACATCCGTCTTCTCAGCCCAACTACAATTTTCAAGTGAATGAATCACCGTTTTCAGACAATCGCAACGGCTAAGTGAGGTAATCGCTACAGGCGCAAAATCGCTATCGTTATTGAATATATCGTTGTTGGGCATTAAAAACTGCGCTTTCTTCATCAGTCAGTGAAACAATCGTTGGAACGGGTGTCGTTCGCTAAGCCCCGGAAATACTTCTGGGCCCGGTGTCGACGGACTTAAGAGAATTGACAATTAAACTGAAAACAACCATTGTGAGATAAGTGTCTGGAACGCCAACCAAACCGTTAAAGGTCGAATAATAAACAAGCAGCATAACCGCCATAACCGCGATAATCCACTTGCCCGTTGCGCGAGCGGTTGAAAATGCAGGCCATAGAAGCAGCACGCACATCAATACGACATATACAATGCCGAACTTGTAGCAAAGCGCTAGCAAGGAGTATTCCGAAAACATCGCCGTACTGCCTTCACCGATCAACGCGCTCGCATAGGCGGTGAAATTTTCGCCATAACCACCGATTAATTTGGGCTTTTCTACAGCAAGCATCGCCTGGGTCGAACCGTTACGACCACTCGAAAGGTCATCGGCACCGAAGCGGTCGAGAACGATATCAAACGCGCCAAATAAATAAAGTAACAGAAGGAAGAACACGATCACAACTAAATTACGCGCACCGTTCTTCGAGGCGACGTTTATCAAGACGACCGACATCAAGTAGACAACCAATGCGGCCTTGCCGCCAGTGCTAAGGACACCAAGCGTTGCAACAGCATAAAGAAGACGTACATCTATGAGGTAGTCCCCTTCTATTTTTGCGTAGGCAACGTTAATAAATAGGAAGACCAGGTAGAAACCAGCCGTTATCAAATAATGCCCCCAAATAGAGGCATGCCTCTCGAACAAATCGGGAAGAACCCAAACAGCCATATCTGGCATAAAGTGCGTGACGAGAAACGACATGACAGCAGACCCGCTTAAGCAGTCTAGCATCAGGATAGAAAAGACCAGCAGCACCCCGGCGTTAAAGATCCTGATGATTGTGCAAGCGAGTCCCTTCGTACCGCCGCAGTCGAAACTAAGCTGGCATGCAAGCAGCGGAGCGCAGTACAGGAAGAAGAACTTCAAAATATGCTTCCATTCCGCGCCGGCGGAAACCTCAGCAAACAGGAACATGCACACGCTGAGCGCCCAAAGAACCGCGTTGGGAACGCCTACCTTGCCATGGAACAAAAACACCAGCAAAACCAGCGCAAGGTAGAAGGGCATGTTGATATAGGCGAGCACCGGGCTGATGTTCATCCTGACATAAAATGTGAACACCACAACGGAGCCGATTAGAATGAACAGGAGGAGATTGCGGACCGTAAAAAGCTGCATGTTCAGAATGCTCCTCTTTATCTGCCCGAAACCGTTCATTCGACCTCCTTGATTGGAAGGGCCAAGGCAATGGGAAGTCCCAAAACGACAAGGGACTTGCTCTTCGCCTCCCGAATAAGTTGCGTAATCGACTTGCCGCCGAAACGCCCGTATCGCGTGTAGTTAACGGCGGAGTTGAGCTTCATGCTCAACGGCGCATGGGTCCCCAACGTGAAGTTGTCCACGAAAGAGCGACCCAACGGACTCTTTCGCATGATCTCGCGCATATTCGTTGTCAGGCCGTCGTCTAGGTAATTGCCACAGTAAGTCGGCTTGTTGAACCAGCGGAGCTTCAGCCCTTCCTCAGAGATGGACTGCCACAGGTAATATTCAGAGAGGAACCTCTCGCCCTCAAAAGAGGGGAACGGGTACTTCCTCACCAGCTCGGTCCTCACAATCTCGGCGCGATCTCCAGGCATCTTCAGCTTCGAGCGGTAATCTTGGGACGTGGCATCGATGTACTCCTTGGATAAAAGCTCCCGTAGACGGGAATCCATGTCCTCCAGCCCTTGTCCCCGGCCAAGAAGCCAGGAACCGTCCTCCCGGGCGCGCAGACCAGAGACCCCGGCAAAACCGGGATCTTCCTCGATCTGCGAGAGGTACCGCATATTCGTCTCGATAGAATCAGGGGGAAGGAAGTCGTCTGAGTCTACGACGAAGAACCAATCACCCCGCGCTTCTGCAGCTCCCCGGTTGATCGCAACATGTTTGCCAGCGTTCTCCTGGCGAATGTAGCGCACCGGAAAGCTCGCATCCGCGACGAAGCCGGCGCACAGTTCCCGGGTCCCATCCGTCGAGCCGTCATCGACGATAAGCCACTCGAAATCGGTACAACCCTGTTCCTGCAGGGAACCAAACAATCTTCGCAGGGTGTACGCGCGGTTGTAGCTTGGTGTAAAAACCGTAATCAACAATCGTCCTTCCAGTATTTCAAAAGAGTCAGCACCCTTGCCGTCTTACGCGCGACGAAATCGCCTACGTAGGGCGCCCACTTGTTAATGAAGCCGATGCGGAACTTCTCGCCTTCTGGCATCCAGCTTGCCGTGCCTATATGCGTCGAATAAGTGTTTTCCGTACACCTGAATCCGCCAAAATCGAGCTTCGGACAGAAATACTCGCTGGGGTAGACTGTAAATCCATCGTGCTCCCAGAGGGTATCGGTGCCGCTTTCGTAACCGTAACGAGAAAGAACATCGCAAAAGATCTGGTTGACCGTGTGATGAAATAGAAACTCAGAGGTGTCCTCAAATTTCAAACTCCGATATACCTCGAGGACCTCGCCGACCAAGGAGCAGCGAGCCCCGGCCGAGAGCACTAGACCGGGGCTCGCAGCTCGCGATTCCCATTCACGAGCTGCGAACCCGGATCTCTCAACCAGCGGGTCTATCGACTTTTTGAGCTCGCTGCCAATATCCATGTACGTTCCACCGTTGTCGTAGACGACCTTGAAACGCGCGTAATCGCTCACGAAAGCCCATTTCCTTGCCTGATAGGCATCACGAGAATATGCACACTCGGCGATGTCGAAATTGGTCTCGTCCCAGCGAATGATCTCGTATTCCGGCATGAGTTCGCGCCATCGAGCGATTGTGGCCTCGGCCCTACTGGGGAGCGGAGCCCCGCCGAACCAACAATAATGAAGGACTTTTGGCGTGGGATTGCAGGCATTCATTGCTCAAGCCGCGATCCTATGACCTTGGCCGGCACCCCTCCCACAATCGAAAAAGCTGGCACGTCCTTGACCACGACGGCACCCGCAGCGACTATACAACCGTCGCCAATATGCACGCCCGGCATCACCATCACACGACGGCCCAGCCAAACGTCGTTGCCGACGTAGATCGGCCTCATCTCGGTATCACCCTGCAAATCAATTGAGACATCGAGACTTCCGTGCTCGTGATTAACGGTGTATAAGACTACCTCCGGCGCCATCAGGACATGATCCCCTAGATGAACTTCGCCATGTAGCTCGCAGTCACGCCCTATTCGGGCGTAATCGCCCATATGAACCTTGGAAGAGAAGGTTGAATTGCGGTCGATGACAATGTGAGAGCCCGTCTCCGCGCAGATACGGCGGGCAAAGAACTGACGCGCCTTGGCCGCCGGCGGAAACCACTGATCCTGAGGCCACCACTTTACAAGCGCAGCATAAGCCACGCGCCATACATTCCGAGTCGCCTCGCTCACGTTCAAGCCTCCTCATACAGTTCTCGATAGATTTCGACAAGGCCGTCAATTGATGCCCGCAAGCTAAACTTGCGCTCGATCTTCGCCCTGCCCGCAAGACCAATCACGCACCTCAGCTCAGAAGAGCCAGAGAGCTTCAGCAAGAGGTCGGATAACCTCTCCACGTCGTCGACATCCATGAGAAAGCCGTCGACGCCGTCCTCGATGAGCTGGGGCACGCCACCAACGCAGGTGGATATCACGGGCACGCCGTGTGCCATCGCCTCCATGACGCTAATGGGCATTGCCTCGTTCTTTGAGGGAAGGCAGTAAATTCCAGCTTGGTCGAAAAGCCGCTCCTTGTCCTCGCCGGCAACCCAGCCCAAAAAGTCGCACCTGTCGGCGATTCCAAGCTTCTTTGCAAGGGCTGCATAGCGATCAACGTCGCCATCGCCGCCGAAGACTATACGCATGTCGGGACAGGCGGACAACACGCTCTCCGATGCGTGCAAAAGCACATCAGGACTCTTGTTCGCATCAAGGCGTCCTAAAAATAGAACGTCTTGATGCGAACAAGGCGAGCAAGGATCCGCCGGTACGGAGACGCCGTTATGCAAGACGGCGAGCCTCCCTCCGTCGCGCATGACATTCTCCGCGAAGTAGTCCTTCCACTCCTCGGAGAGGACAATCACGCGATCCGCCCCGTTGAATGCATCACGAACCCTCTCGCGATAAGCGTCGTCGCCGGCCTCGAAGTCGCGAGCAAACTCCCCGCTGTGCTCATGCAAGACGACCCTCTTCCCGGCCTTATGCGCCATGGCAGCCATCATATACTTTCGCTTGAACGAACCCTTCGCACTTATATGGAGGTGAACGATGTCGAAATCGCGAAGGGCATGCTTGTAAGCCGGCAAGACTCCCGCAAAGGCCAGACACTTGGTAAGAAGGCTCGACCCCACACCAGTGCCTTGATATGCCAGGGCGGCACATCGCTCGGCCAGCCCAGCGTCGAAGTAACCGTCCACAACACTTACGATGCCTCCCTTAAGGGAGCGGTCCGGTCCCACCATGAGGATCCTTGCGTCTGTTTGGCTAATCGGCACGCACCTCACCTCCGTTGACAGCCAATACGTCCGCGATGCGCTCGCTCGCATGCCCGTCTCCGTAGGGGTTCGAGGCATGAGACATAGCTGCATACTCGACATCGTCAGAAAGGAGCCTGCTGAACTCGCGGTAAATGACCCCTTTTTCTGTCCCCACCAGCTTCAACGTGCCGGCAGCCACGCCCTCGGGACGCTCAGTGGTGTCGCGCATGACGAGCACCGGCTTGCCCAAGCTCGGAGCCTCCTCCTGGATACCACCCGAATCAGTAAGGATCAGATAGCTTGCCGCCATGAAATTATGGAAGTCAAAAACCTCAAGCGGGTCAATGATATGCAAGCGATCGAAACCATCGAGCTCTTCGTGAGCAGCTTCTCGCACTTGCGGGTTCATATGGATGGGGTAAACGGCTTTCGTGTCAGGATGCTCTTCCATCACTCGACGAATCGCATGGAACATGCGATGCATTGGCTCGCCAAGATTCTCGCGACGGTGCGCAGTGATAAGAATCAGGCGTGACCCCTTCGCCCACTCCAGCTCGGGATGCGAGTAGTCTTCGCGAATGGTGGTTTGAAGAGCGTCAATTCCCGTGTTGCCGGTCACCCAAATCTTAGAAGTAGGTTTTCCTTCATCAAGAAGATTCTGCTTGCTGTCCTCGGTTGGCGCAAAATAGTATTTACTTACGATGTCAACCGCCTGACGGTTGAATTCCTCGGGCCAAGGGCTGTAAATGTCACGCGTACGCAAACCTGCCTCAACATGTCCGACGGGAATTTGCAGGTAGAAACATGCAAGGGCAGCCGCGAACGACGTGGTCGTATCCCCATGAACTAAAACGACTTCCGGGTTCTCTTTTTTCAGAAGATCCTTGAGCTTAAGCAGAACATCGCATGTCACATCAAACAGCGTTTGACCCGGCTTCATGATAGACAGGTCGTAATCGGGCTTGACATCGAACACAGCCAGAACCTGATCGAGCATCTCACGATGTTGGCCCGTAACAACAACGAGGGTGTCGAAATTATCCGAACGCGATTTAAGCTCATTAACCAGCGGGCACATTTTGATAGCTTCCGGCCTTGTGCCAAAAACCAGCATTACCTTTTTACGCATGTTTTTTGGCCTTTGCCTTCTCTTTTTGCAACAGCGATAAAAACCTGACGTTACCGACCGCATAGCGCTTTGCCAGACGACCTGGCTCTTGCATCATTCTGAACAACCACTCAAGGTTGGCCTTCTGCATCCACATCGGTGCGCGGGGGATACTCCCCGAGACGACGTCAAACGAACCGCCAACACCCACATAGATGCCAGTTGCGCCCAAATCGCGAAAACGCTCAATGAGCCTTTCCTTCTTCGGAGAGGTGATCCCAACAAAAACGATATCAGGTTGATACTCGAAAACTTGATTCACAATTGAATCGAATTCATCTTCGGAAAAATAGCCGTCTCGATAACCCACGAGATTCATGTCGGGATACTTTTCCTGAAGAACGTCGGCTGTGGTAGAGACAACTTCCTGTTTCGCACCAAGGAGATAAACTCGATAACGCCGAGTGTTGGCAAGCTTGCACAGTTGCCACATAAGATCGATTCCCGCAACTCGTTCGGGCAATTCAACCCCAAGCTTCCTAGCCGCCATAACCATAGAGGCCCCATCGGCATTAACGATTTCACAACGTCGAACGATGGAATCCATTTCGGGATCGTCACGCATTTGAAGAATCTTATCTGCATTCACGCCAATCAGATGCGCGAACTTGGAATCTTTGATTAGCTGATCCGACGCAAAAACGGTTTGCTCCATTGTCCAAGGATCAACCGGGCACCCCATAACCGAAACCCGTGGAGGGAGCCCTCTTTGGACCGTATCTTGCATTTGCTTTCCTAATTCCCTTGTGCGGTCAGAACCACACCAACCGTCTGAATAATCAATTTGAAGTCGGACCAGACACTGCACTGTTTAATGTACAGCAGGTCAAGATCGACCCATTCGTCGAAGGTGATGGCATCGCGGTTATTACGCGTTTGCCAATAACACGTAATACCAGCCTTAACCAGCAAACGCTGACGCTGGTACGGCGTGTACGCTGCCACCTCTTTTGGGAGCGCAGGGCGAGGACCCACAATTGAAAGGTCGCCCTTCAACACATTTAGGAACTGCGGAAGCTCGTCGATGCTCATCTTTCGAATGAACTTTCCCACACGAGTAATACGGGGGTCGTCCTTTATTTTGAACACGGGGCCGGTTTTCTCATTGGCTTTGCGCAGCTCTTCTAGCTTGGCCTCGGCATCGACGCACATGCTGCGAAACTTGTACATCTTGAACTCGCGTCCGTTTTTGGTAACGCGACGCTGCTTGAAGATGACCGGGCCCTTAGGGTCATCGATCTTGATAGCAATAGCCACAATGGCGAACAGCCAGCTGAACAGAACAAGAACCAGCAAACTGAATACGATATCGAACAGGCGCTTAACGAAACAGTACCCCCAGCGATACTTCAGGCGCTCCGCAGCAGCAGCAACCTCCGCGTCGGGAGCCCCGTTACAAGGTTCGACAACGCAAATATCGGATGCGGACGACAATGCGTCCACATCCGACAAAGAACCCTTCGGTATTACCGCTTCGCTTGCAACCGCGTCGCTCATCAAGACCCCACTCACGACAACCTATCCGAAAAGCGCAAGGCCGATAACCTACCTTGCGCAACGTGTTTAATGGAGTAAATATATCACAGAAAGAATTATTTACCCTCAACCTGCGTGGCAGCGTCCGATTCCTTAGGATTACCGCCACTATCAACAATCGACATCAGATCTTTCCAACCAGCCTTGTCTTCGTAGCAAAGCCACAAACCAGTTTCCTTGTCGATATCGCCCTTGTAAGGGCCGGTGCACGTATACAACTTCACGTCGTTCTTAGCCTGAGCGAAATCGGTTGCAAGGCTGACCATGGTATTCATATCCATGCTAGTTTTAATGCAGGACGACAGGTTTTGCACCAAACCGGGAATTTCGGTGACCGGCGCCTGGATGATTGAGTTCATCATAGCGATGGCCAATGCGCGAACATTCGACTGGCGAACCGCGTCCTGACTATCGGTATCTTTATATGCCGTACGCATACGAGCCAAAGCGATAGCCTCTTCGCCATTCAGCATTTGGTCGCCCGCCTCGATATGAATAACGTCCTGATCCATCGTGTACACCTGGTAATCGATGGTGTACGGCACGTTAACCTCAATGCCGCCAATCGAGTCGACGTAGTTTTTCAAGCCGGCGAATTCGATCTCGGCGTAATACGAGATATCAACGCCGGTAAGCTCCTCCACCGCCTTAACGGCACCAACAGCGCCATCTTCGGCAAAGGCTTGGTTGAGTTTAACCTTGTTGCCATTAAGCATGTACGGGGTGTCACGCGGCACCGACACCATCGTAATTTGATGGTTGTTCTTATCCACGCGCAAAAGGACGATTGCATCCGAGCGCTCACCGTACGACTCCCAGTTGTCGGAGCCCATCAGCAGTACGTAAAACGGCTTTTCATACGGGTTCTCGGACGTGCTGAGAACGTTCTCGAGGTCTTTCTTGACGTCGCCACTAAGGGCCATGTTCCCCGCAATGCTGTTCAGATACACCGCACCAGCGGCAACGCCCGCACCGATAAGCACCAGAACGGCAATAAGCACGCCAATAACGATTTTCTTACCCTTGCGCTTTTTCTGAGGCATGCTGATAACGCCGGTTTGACCAGGACCGCCCTGGCCGGGATACGCGTTATGACCCTGAGCGGAATAGCCGTTACGGTTAGTCTGCGTGTTGCGCGAATACTGAGCGAACTGCGCCTGCTGGGCCTGGTTCACACGACGACCACCCTGCGCACGGCCATCTGCCTGCTGGCCGTAAGGTTGCGAAGGACGATACGCACCCTGCTGCGGCATGGCCTGCGTGCGATTGGGCTGCTGCATGGGCGGCACCTGCTGATGCCCCTGCTGCGAGTGCTGACGGGCAGCATGACCGGGCTGCACCGGTTGAGGGCCGGCCTGCTGCCTTGCCTGTTGATTGGAATAACCCTTGTACTGGTATCGCTGCTGGCCCTGAGGCTGCGCAACGTTACCGGACTGCTGCTGATATTGCTGCTGTTGCCTTGGCTGCTGCGATTGCGAAGCTTGGCTGGGACGCGCATGCTTGGCATGTTTTCCCCGCTCGTAATCGGTCATATGCACCTCCGCATTTCATAAGTGCCGCTAAGCGGCGTTTTCTCGAAATAAAATGGGCACACTGTCCTAGAAAGGACAAAAACCAACTGAGAATTTTACTCAACGAATGCAAGGTTTCCGCAGAAGGCACTGTATTTCCACATGTTAGACTTGGGCACTTCACAAGCTTCAGAAACATCCAAGGCATCGCATTACTTGCCGTGCGCAGCGCAACCGCAGATCAGAACCTCAGTAACAGCCCTTCGCGCGCAACACGGCGTCGCGCAGTTTGCCCTTCATGGCAAACACGTTCTTGTTATGCTTGATAGAGTAGCCCACCGCACCCAAACGCGTTTTCCACGACGGAACCTGCGCCACATCCTGCAACTGCATCTTAAGCGGCGACTCGAATTCGGCATATGCAAGGTTCACCTGCGCAAGCATACCTCGATCGATTTGCTGCTCAACCGCCACAATGGCATCGGCCAACTGTTGCACCGACACTTCAGGATTCACGCCCAAACCAACGCCAGCCGATTCCAGCTGGTAATGACGGGCCGTATACCAATGCAAAAGCGGAAGGCCCTGCTCTTTCGAGAATTTCAGGTTGCGACGCACGCCTTCTAGCAGGTCAGCGGTTTTTTTAGTTGTCCAGTACGGAACCTTGTAGTCGCAGCGATAGCAGTAACCCACCTCATTGGTGGCGAAAAAACGCCCTGCGCGATAAAGCGTTTGCGCCAGGAAGACCGGATCTTCAAAGAACGTCAGCACCGGGAAGGGTCCGCTCGCAGCGGTGTTGGCCGCATTAACGCCAGCCGCTACATCGGCGGCGCTGGCCGCGCCGTCATCGGCGATTTCCACGCTGTCGCTCGCAGGTTCGAACAGCGAGCGCTTGAACATAAAACGATGAAAGCCGTAATCAAACTGGTAGTCGCGGTAGCTTTTCACACCGGATTCCGTGAAGGTGTACCCCGCTAAATCGGGATCGTTCGAGAAATCCCTTTCCAATCGCCCCGCATGATCGTTGTAAAAGCACGCCCCTGAAACATCGACGCCGTTATCAACCGCGCCTTCATACAGCACGCGCAAATAGTCGTCCGACGAATAGCGATCGTCGGCATCCAAAAACGTCACGAACTCGCCCGTTGCCGCAGCAATGCCAGCATTTCGCGCAGGCCCCGGACCTGCGTTTTCCTGCCGAATCAGCTTCACGCGCGAGTCGCGTTGCGCCGTCTGGACAATGATGTCGGCCGAGCCATCGGTCGATCCATCGTCCACGCACACGACCTCGATTTCGCGCAGCGACTGAGCAAGCACCTGCTGCAAGCAACTACCGATGAACTTCTGCGAGTTGTAAACCGGGATGATCACCGACACCTTGATAGGCACAGCTGCCTTGAAACCTTGCACCGCCATCCTCGCCTCCGTTGAGATTTCTTATACGCCAAAAAACAGACTTTAACGACCTTCGTGCAGCTTGTCGCGCACCGCACGCGGCACCGACAAGATGGCATCGCCCAGCTTGTACGTTTTCGAATTCAGATACTCGTCCAAGCTCTGCGCGGGCTGGATAATATCCAAATAGAACTCGACCTGATCTTCCGGCGTAAGCGACGACAGCCACCGCTGGCGCTCTTCAGGCGAAACGGACTCGATCCAGTCACGACCCGCAACCATGCGCCAGTCGTACATCTGACGTGTCATCGCGGCAACGAACTCCCTGTCAAGCTCGGAAGCGTGCTGCAGCATCCAGCGTTTCATTTCGGTTAGGCACACATAATGCCCCTGAACATTGCGGATCGAGCGCGACCGCTGCCCCATAATGGAACCTTCGCGCACGCGACGCATGTAAATAGGTTCGTTCAGAAACGTGCTGCGCTGCGAAACCACCAACGTCTGGAACGTGAACAGGGCGTCCTCGTGGATGATCCCCTCTTTGAAACGGATGCCGTTATCCTCAAGCAGCCCGCGACGCACCATGCGCATGGCGCCTTGCGGCCAAAATTCGCCGCGCTGCTGGAAAAACGTGAACAGCTCGCGCCCCGTGGCAACCCCATCGAACGAGGGCCTGTGGCTGAAATCTTCTTTCACGCGCTTATGCACGGCAGCCGATTCGTAAAACGACTTCGCGTTGAAGTACATGTCGTCAAGCTGCTGGGTTTCCGCGCGATCGAAGATCTTCTGCAGCGCCTCGGGCACGAAGAAGTCGTCGCTGTCCAAGAAAACGATGTACTTGCCACTGGCGCGATCCAGTGCGAAATTGCGCGCGCCGCCCGGGCCGCGATTCTCATCAAGCGAGAAGAACGAAAAGCGGTCGTCTCCCGCCACCGCCCGCTGCGCAACCGCATAACTGTTGTCGGGAGAACAGTCGTTCACGCAGATAACCTCGAAGTTTGCAAACGTCTGTTTCTGCAGCGATTGCAGGCATTCGGCAACGTACTTCTCGCAGTTGTACAGCGGAACGATAACGGTGATCTGCGGGGATTCCGCCGCAGGTGCGGACTGGGCATTCATGCAAAGCTCCTTCGGATACTTGAGGCAACCAAGCCACCAAGCACATAGACGTTAACCAAACGCATTAAACGGCGTGGCTGAGAGCCAGCGCCAGGCAGGCGCGTTAAACAAGCGTCGAGTATTTCTGGGCGAATTGCACGGGATCAAGCGCCAGCAGATCGGCAAGCTGCGCGGCAGCTTCGGGCGCGAACAGCGACATATCAAGCTCACCCGCTACCTGCGCTTCGGCATATTCAGCCTTGGCGCGCTGGGCGAAGCTTGCATGAAGCTCGGGCGAGATACGTTCGTAATTCCACTGGTACTTGCCCCACTTGTCCACGTGGAACCACGGGATGAACGCCTTGTAGCGTGCAGGGCGCTGACGTAAGAACTGCTGGCTTTCGGCAAGCTCGTCACACACCTCGAACACCTTGTTGCTGGTTTTCACCGACGAGTTGGGGTTATCCATGCGGTAATGAACCAGGCACCTGCGCAGCAGGACCACGCGACGCGCCGCGAACCACGATTTCATGACGAACGCGGTGTCCTGGAAGGATGCACCCGGCGTTTCGCGGAAACGGATGCCTTCGGCGTTAAGCCAGTCGCGACGATATAAACCCGTCCAGATGCCGGGGACGGTTCGGATGATCTGCGGCTGGTCAGCTGCATCGAACACCCTGCCGTACGGATAGCCGGCAAGATTCTTATGCTTGTTTTCATGGGTGTCGAAATGCTCGAAATAGTTGCATTTAACCAGATCGGCCTCGCGCTTCTTACCCGCCTTGTACATTTTGGCGAGCATAGTGTGCTCGATGTAGTCGTCGGGCTCGGAAATGGCGATATACCCGCCACGCGCTTCGTCGATGCCCAAGTTCAGAGAGGCGCCATAGCCGCTGTTGGGCTTGTCGATGATGCGGATGCGCGCATCACGGGCGGCGTACTGGCGCATGATGTCCAGCGAGCCGTCAGTAGAGCCGTCGTTGATGGCGATGATCTCGATGTCGCGCAGGGTTTGCCCCACAAGCGCATCCAGGTTCTGCACCAGGTACTTCTCGGTGTTGTACGTGGGAACCAGCACTGTCACCTTCGGCGCGGGCATTTCTTCAACGGAATTCACGTGCATGGAACCAACCTCTCTGGCACTTATGCGAAACCATGCCGCTTATGACGCGCGGGCGCGAAGCGGCACTTGTTGTTCGAGATTCTATTTTATATGCCTAGGCTATACTTTTAGCAAAATGTCTGGAAGCAACACGCCAAACGGGTGTTGCGGCCACGCGGAAGACGCTGGCTCAAGCCCCGCGCCGCAAGCTCACCGACCAACGCAACAAACGAAGGCAAGCATGACGAACTTCAGCCCCAAGCCCACATACCCAGCCTGGTACGCGCGCATATCCGCGCCGTTTCGCGGCAATGCCCGCACGCCGCGCATCCTGAACGCGCTGGACAAGGGGCTTGTAGGCATCATCGCCGCTGCCTACATCGGCACGCTTGCCTGGCTAGCATTCCTTGCCGCAACCACCAGCGACACGCGCATCTGGAAAGCGCTCCTGGTGCCCGCCGTCTCATTCGTTTTGGTCAGCGTCTTTCGCAAAGCCATCAACGCGCCGCGCCCCTACGAGGTTTTCGACATCGATCCCCTTATCAAAAAGGACACGCACGGTAAGTCATTCCCCAGCCGACACCTGTTCAGCGCCGCAATCATCGCCTTCGCGCTGTGGTGGGTGAACCCTGTTTTCGGCCCCATCGCCCTAATCGCCTGCGTTGTCGTCGGCTTCTGCCGCATTGTCGGCGGCGTCCACTTCCCCCGCGATATCGCAGGCGCTTTCATTTTCGCGATCATTTTCGCCCTGCTCGGGTTTATCCTTATACCTTAGGGAGAGAGTGAGGGACCCTGTGCAACGGGTCGCGGTTTCCGCGCAACGGACTGCGACCCCGCGTAGGACTAGGGAGGAAACCATGAAAACCGCCACCCTTGGCAGAACCGGCATCGTCACGCCCGCCAACGGATTCGGGGCCCTCCCCATTCAACGCGTCGACGACGAAACCGCCGTTTCCATCTTGCGCAACGCCTGGAAAGGCGGCATGACGTTCTTCGACACCGCTCGCGCGTACAGCGACAGCGAGCACAAGCTTGGCCTGGCCTTCGGCAATTGGGGCGAATCCGACCCGGCCGACCCCAACGGTTGGCGTGGCCCGAAGCGCGAGGAAATTTTCATTGCCACCAAAACCATGGCGAAGACGCCCGACAAGTTCTGGAACGACCTTGAAACCTCGCTGGCCCAGCTGAAAACCGACTACGTCGATATCTACCAGTTCCACAACCCCGCGCAGTGCTACCGCCCTGGCGACGGCACCGGCATGTACGAAGCCATGCTAGAGGCAAAGGCGCAGGGGAAGATCCGCTTCATCTCGGTTACCGCGCACCGCATTGGCGTGGCCGAGGAAGAGGTTGCCTCGGGCCTGTACGACACCATGCAGTACCCGCTGAACTATCTGTCCACGCAGCGCGAGCTTGACCTGCTGCATAAATGCATCGACGCCGACATGGGCTTCCTTGGCATGAAGGGCATGTCGGGCGGCCTTATCTCGAACTCGCGCGCAATGATGGCGTACGTGGCAAACCTAGACAACTACGTTCCCATTTGGGGAATCCAGCGCCAAAGCGAGCTTGACGAGTGGCTTTCGTACATGCATGACACGCCCGAAATGACGCCCGAGATCGAGGAATTCATCGAGCGCGAACGCACCGAACTGCAGGGCGACTTCTGCCGCGCATGCGGTTACTGCATGCCCTGCCCCGTTGGCATCAAGATCAACCAATGCGCGCGCATCTCGCTGATGCTGCGCCGTGCGCCATCGGCAAGCTGGCTCACCGACGAATGGCAAGCCGAAATGGCGAAGATCAACGACTGCCTGAACTGCGGGCAATGCTCGGCGAAGTGCCCCTACGAGCTGGACACCCCGCGATTGCTGCGCGACAACTACGCCGACTACAAGCGCGTTCTTGCCGGCGAAACGAAGGTTGACTAGCTCGCAGGCTCGAACCCAACTCGACCACCGCGCAGTGGCGTTAGCAGCCGCTACGCGCTTGCCAGCCGGCCCCTACGAGCGTTTCGCGTACGAAAGCCAATACAGCAGGCCCACGAACACGGCGCCGCCCACCATGTTCCCTAAGGTGGCCGCGCTGATGTTGAACAGCGCACCCGCAAGGTTGACCGTCGCAGCCGCAGCGCCCGCTTCGGCACCGCCTGTCGCCAGCGTGACAATGCCCAGCGGCAAGAAGTACATGTTCGCAATGCAGTGCTCGAAACCGCAGGCCACGAACGCCATGACCGGAATCATAGTAGTGAACACCTTGTCGATGACGGTGCGGCCGGCGAAACCCATCCACACCGCAAGGCACACCAGCACGTTGCACAGAATGCCGCGGAAGAAGATGACGCCCCAATCAAGGCCGATCTTCGCCGCCGCAACGCTGACGATGGTCTGCCCCACCGCACCCGAGTTCATGGCGGCGATGTTCGCGCCGGTCATCAGTGCAACCATCAAAAGCGATCCCGCCATGTTACCGAAATAGACGATGACCCAGTTCTTCGCCAGCGCACTCCACGAGATCTTGCGCGAGCATGCCGCGCATACCATCAGGGAGTTTCCAGTGAACAACTCTGCGCCCGCCACAATAACGCACAGCAAACCGAGAGAGAACGAGATGCCGCCAAGAAGCTGCGAGGGTGCAAAGCCAAGCGTTGCGTCGGACTTCACGAACAGCATGAGCGTGGCGCCCAGGGCGATTTCCATGCCCGCAAGGATGGAAAGCGCGAAGCAGCGCGCGCTGGTCTGCTTCGTTTTGGCGACGGCCACCGACTCGGCCTGCGCCTCAAGCGCCGCACCCGAGCGGCAATCGACGACGGGGGTTGCACCAGCATTGCCGGCCTGGGCTGCCATCACAATCCCATCCCGAACAAGTTGTCGAACGGGTCAAGCGACTCGCTCATCATTTGGACGTAGCGAACCACGCCGACCATGCCCGCGATATTGCCAAGCGTCGCCACGCGAATTTGCGTGTCGGCGCAGGTGGAAAGGCAGTTCTTACGGTAGGTTCCCTGAAGCGCGGGAAGGAACAGATCGGCGGCTCCCGCAACGCCGCCGCCAAGCAGAATAACATCGGCATCAACCACGCAGGTGGCCTGCGCAAGCGCGTAGCCAAGCTTGTCGGTGAAGATGTCGACGGCATAGGTTGCGCGAGGATCGCCTTCGCGATATGCCTCGAACACCGACAGCGCGTCGGTGTCGTTTTGCGGTACGTGCTTGCTGGTTCCAGCAATGCCGTTTGCCTCGGCCTCGCGGAAATTGGCGACGATGCCGCGCGACGATGCGTACTGCTCGACGCAACCGCGGCGACCGCACTGGCACTGACGGCCGTCTGGGACGATGGTCATGTGACCGATCTCGCCTGCGCCGCCGTGGCCCTGAACAACGCGGCCGTCGGCGACGATGCCGGCGCCGATCCCCGCACCGATGGTGACAAGCATCGCGCTTTGGGCGCCCGATGCCGCACCGCGCCACATTTCTCCAAGAGCTGCGGCGTTAGCGTCGTTGATGCACTCGAACGGGGTACCCTCGAACTCGCTGCGAATGACATTCAGAAGCGTGGGCCAATCGGCCTTGACGTTGGGAGTGAGCTGCGGGATGCCGTTCACAACGATGCCGGGGGCGGCTAAACCCACGCCGGCAAGCTCGGAGGCGTACACACCCGTGCCGTGAACGAAGTCGATGATTTGCGCGATGTACTGACGGCACTGAGCCTCGGTTTGCAGCTCGGGCAACGAGAATCGCGTTTTACCGATGAGGTCGCCCGATGCGTCGACGACACCCACTTTCGTCGAGGTGCCTCCGATGTCGATTCCTAGGTACATGGCGTTCAAATCCATGATATCCCCCGCTTCGCTTGGTTTGACTGACGTGCACGATTCGTGTCGGCTGTTTGCCGGCTTGCGCGCGAATCGCGCTGCCGGGTGGCTGGCGCTGGACGGCGGCCGGATATCAACCCCACAGCAGACACCACGCCAAGCACGCGATTGCCGACTTATTAGCTTGTCTCTCTGAGGGGGATTCTAGCAGCGAGGCCAAAGCGCAGCGGGACGCGATGGGGTTCGGGGCGTCCTTGCCCGCCGACGGTCAACGATAGAAAGCCCGTGCGGCTCCCAGACTGGCTTGCGCGACGACGTTCCTGAGTTGCGCGACCCCGGGAGGCTTGCGCGACGACCGCCCTTCGTTGCGATGCCGGGCTAGCTTGCGCGACGGCCGCCCTTCGTTGCGCAAATTTTCCCGTTTTGCGCGCTTCCGAGCAGCAAATCGCACAGTTTTCGCCTCCAGTCCTGCCCATCACAACAAAACCCCAGTTCAAAGTGTTATTATGTTCTGTTCGCCAAGACCGATCGTACAAAACGGGAAGATTTGCGCACGCTGAAAGAGAGAGGCGGCGAGTTCGATGGAGTCCAACTCGCAAAGCACCTTGCTATGTCTTACGGCAAAAAGAAAGGTCGGATGGCTGACAAGCAGCCATCCGACCTGATGTTTCGTGGAGCCAGTGACAGGAATCGAACCCGCAACCCACTGATTACAAATCAGTTGCTCTACCGTTGAGCCACACTGGCATTGCGTTCGGTCATTTTACGATAAGAACCCTGCCCTGTCGAACCAAATGACCGCGAACATCACGGTTTGAACGCTATTTCACACCGTACTGCTCGTAGTACTTGTCCAAAGCAGCCTTAATCTCATCGTCGATAACGACACGACCGCCAACCTCGTGGTTGTACAGATGCTCAGTGACCTCGGCCATGCTGACGATAGAGGCGACGGGGAAACCGTACTTCTCCTGAACTTCCTGCTGAGCGGTGACGACGCCGCCCTTACCTACCTCCATACGGTTCAAGCTGACGATGAGGCCCTTGACATCGACGTCGGCGGCGCCCTTCAGAATAGGGTACGTTTCGTCGATGGACTTGCCCGACGTGGTGACATCCTCAACCATGACGACCTTGTCGCCATCATGAAGCTCGCTGCCAAGCAGGTTGCCCTTGTCGGCGCCGTGATCCTTTACTTCCTTGCGGTTGGAGCAATAACGTGCCTCTTTGCCGTAAAGCTCGTTCAAAGCCATGCAGGTGATGACAGCCAGCGGAATGCCCTTGTAAGCCGGGCCGAACACAACGTCGAAGTCCAAGCCGAAGTTGTCATGGATCGCACGGGCATAGTAAAGACCCAAACGATGAAGCTGCTCACCGGTAACATATGCGCCGGCGTTCATGAAGAAGGGCGACTGACGACCGCTCTTCAGCGTGAACTCGCCGAACTTCAAAACATCGCTTTCGACCATGAACTCGATGAACTCTTGCTTGTAGTCTTCCACCGCAGTCCCTTCCTGTTGTTGGATTCACTTCATTTCGTCAATGATACTCCAACACAACGGTGTTGGGCCCGTGTTTCGACGGCGATAGATGCGCGTTTGAATTTGCTGGAGCGGCGATGGACCGCAGCGAACCCGCACCTCGATCTTGTTAGATTCACGCTTGGTATGCGTTGGGCCCATGTTTGATTAGCGAAAGGTTTTGACGACAGAATGATAAGTTAGTCGCGGCGGTTCATGAACTTGTCGAAGTAATCGCGCAGCTCTTTGAGCTGCTCTTCAACTACATGATCGGGTGCACCCGCCTCGCCGAAGTACTCGGGATCGCGAAGCATCCTGCGACGTTCAAGCGCTTCAACGCAGAAATCGTAAAGAGCATGGGCGATGACAACCGACAGCAGGCTTCCCGTGACAAGGAACACTGCACCGAACGCGAATGCGTAGCTGAACACCACAATGCGCTCCCACGAACGCTCATACTGGCCATGAGCAGACGTGAACACGAACGAGGTGATAAGAACGGAAGCAACCATTCCGAACGTCGGCTCGGTCACCCACCCAAGAGTCAAGGCAAGAAAACTGATCAAGGCGTAACGGAACGAGAACTCCTCCGCGAAACCCGCAACCGAAGCGGTAACGGCACGCGAAGCCAAACTCATGCGCGGGAGCTCGCCGTTAATACCCGAACGCATCTCTCTTACATCGTCGCGATACTTCTGTGAGCGCTTCCACAAAATCTTGTCGGCGACGATCTCATTCACCAAGATGAAGAAAGCCGGCAAACCAACTGCGGCAACAGCAGCGACAACGGGCATACGGCCAAGCGTCATTGCCTGTCCGAATTCGTATGCCCAACCAAATTCAAGAACAGACCAGAACCAATCACCTGTGCGTAAGCCGGTGAACGCAATCGAAAAGACAATACCAAGGATGATGAACATCGCCCCTGAACCCAGAAGCTCGTTCACCAGCAGGTTTTCTTCATGTTCGGACAGGGGGTATTTTTCCTCGACGCTCACTCGTTCTCGCTTCATTTCAATGATTGTTTAAGTCGCATTAGGTTTTGCATCGCATCAGTTTAAAACATGCGAGTAACGCGTTTGTTGGAAAACAGGCACTTGCAAGCAATCTGTTTTAAACTAGAGTGATGCTAATGGCGGTTCCGTTGGAGCCGCGTTGGGGCGATGATGGCCGACAACCATGGTACCGTTGGAAAGCCGCAACACCGTCAGGCAACCACAAAGCTGCCAGACGGCTGTGGCTCGGCAGGCCAATCCCCGTTAAAGCCCCGACAGACATTATCAAGACGTGAGGCAAAAAGTGACTGAACGGCGTTACGAAAACTGGATCGGAATGATGGATTCCGGCGTAGGAGGCATCAGCGTCCTGCGTCGCGCCGTCGATCTGCTGCCAAACGAGAATTTCATCTACTACGGCGATTCAGCGAATGCACCTTATGGAGACAAAGACCCCGAGTGGATTTGCCAACGCACATCCAAGATCGTCTCGAACCTTATCAACGAGGGCGTTAAAGCCGTCGTCATCGCCTGCAACACAGCTACCAGCGCCGCTGCCGACTACGTGCGCGCCGAACATCCCGAGATTCCCATCATCGGACTGGAACCAGCACTGAAGCAGGCGGCTCAATTCCCCGAAGCACGCCACGTGCTGGTAATGGCCACTCCCGTTACCATCCATTTGCAAAAGTACCAAGATTTGTATGACAAATGGGGCAAGCGCGTCGACGCAAGCTCGGTGGTTTGCGGAGGCCTTGCCGGTCGCATCGAGAAGGGCAACCTGGACGCACCCGACATGCACGAGCTGCTCGAAAGCCTGATTGGCGAATATCGCGGGAAAGCCGACAGCGTCGTTCTTGGCTGCACGCACTATCCCTACATCGCCAAGCAGATTCGCGGGGTTTTGGGCGACGTCACCCTATTCGATGGCGCCTTCGGCACCGCTCGACACCTAGCGCACACGCTTGAAGAGCACGGTCAGCTAAACAAGCCCGCATCCGATGGTTCCGCGGGCATCGTCAAGCTGGAAACCAGCCTGGACACCCCCGCCGAGCGCGAGTTGTACTCGTGGTTCCTAAACCAACCGCTTGAAGCCAACGAACTCGCTTGAATCAAACCAAATTTGGTCTTCTATCTAACAAGCCTTTTGCCCAAACTTCGCTCAGAACCAATGATGGATCCACCGGCTATCTGCCGTGGATCCATCATTTTTTGGACATCGAGAAATGCGAGGCGATTCGCTGTCACAAGCCCATCATTTCTCAAACGCTATTCAGCAACCTCCGTTACCCAAAACCAAGCTTGCCCTACCCCGTGTACTTAGTTAGAGCCTCGGCTTCGCCCCGAGCTTCTTCCTTCGCGAACTTCTCCATCACCAGCGTGCGCACGGTCGAGATAACCGGCACGCCAAGAAGCACGCCAGGCAGGCCGAACAACGTTGCGCCCACAACAACAGCCACGAACACCCAAATGCTGGGCAGGCCGACCGACTGGCCAACGACATTCGGATAAATAAGGTGGCCTTCGATCTGCTGAAGGATAACCAAGAAGATAACGAACTGCACAGCCTGCAACGGATCTTGCGAGAGGATCATCGCGGCGCCCACAATGCCGCCGATCCATGCACCGGCAAACGGAATGACTGAGGTGACACCAACGATCAGGCCGATGGACGCAGCATACGGGAAATGCAGGATGGCGCTGCCGATGCCGCACAGCACGCCCAGAATACAAGCCTCGATGCACTGGCCCATGATGAAGCGCGAGAAGCAGTCGTTGGCAACGGTGCAAAAATGCATGACGATGTCGCGCCTGTGGCTGCCGGGGATGATCGTCAAAGCACGCAGGGCGCCTGCATGAACGCGATCCTTGTCAAGAAGCAAATACAGCGCGAAAACCATTCCCAAGAAGATAGAGAGCACCGTATGAGCCACCTCACCGCCCGTACGGGCAAGCAAGCTGAGCGTAGCCGTACCGCCGCCCAAAGCCTCTACGGCCTTCTGCGCAGCGGAATCCCACGCATTGGCATCGACAACGGGGAATTCTTCGGCACCGGGCAAGGTTGAAACCGCCTGCGACGTTGCAACGGCGGCGTTCAACAAGCCGCTGGCAATTGCCGAGCCAACCGACTTGAACTCATTTGCCACGAACATACCCAACGCAACCACGGCAAGAGTCGCGATCGCAATGGCCAAGATGACGCAAATAGGCCTACGCGAAACATTGACGAACTTGTTGTCGCTATTGGGAAACCAAATTCCCTCGATGCGCACCGCAATGAAGTTAAGCAGGTACGCGATCACAGCGCCAACCGCAAGCGGCTCAATAGCCTGCCATACGCTGCCCGCCACGCTACAAACGTCATCGAACCTGACGACGATAAGCGCAGCCAGCGCAATTGCCATTACCGAGACAAGAAGAAAGCGAAGGTTGTTTCTATTCATGAAAACCCGTCGATTGAAAAATGCCGTCCATCGCACCATTCGCGATACCTTTCGAGTATAGCGGCGAATCACACTTCCTACTGTAATCTTCTTATCAACAGATAAGCGACAACCGCGTTACATCTGTCTAATTTCTTAATGGACGAGCGAATGTCAAGCAGCGCGAATCTTGAGGCAATAGTTATTCATAGTTGAAAGAAAGCGACGACACAAAAGTTAGTAAAGCGACCGCACGGCGGATGTTGAATTACCTTCAAGGTTAACCAATAACGCCCAACGCAGCAAAAAGGCCATCGACTGATGTCGATGGCCTGATGTTTCATGGCTCCCCGGGTAGGATTCGAACCTACAACCCTCCGGTTAACAGCCGGATGCTCTGCCGTTGAGCTACCGAGGAATGTCATTGCGCTTTTCAAATGCGCAAGTAGTTATTATACTGATTCGCCCGAATGACGCAAGGGGTAATTTTCACTCACGTGAAATTCACAATTGGCATCGCACGCATGTACCGTCACCTTCGCGAAAACGAAACCGCAAAGGTGCAAGCAGCGCACGCTAATCGATCCAAACGCATTCCTTCCAGCACTCCGAGCACCCTACCCTGGCGAAAACGGCTAGTAAACCATCCCCATTGCCTCGCAGACCTCACCAAGCGTCTCGTTAGCGATCTCGTTCATGCGCTTGTTGCCCTCGTGCAGGACTTCCTTAACGTGGTCCATATCCTGAGCAAGCTCTTCGCGGCGAGCACGATGCGGAGCCATGAACTCGTTCACCGCCTCGGTGACGTACTTCTTCAAAGCTCCGGAACCATCGTTGCCGATTTCCTCAGCGATTTCGACCTCGGTCCTGCCGGTGCAGAGCGCCGCAGTGGTAAGCAAGGCAGAAACGCCAGGACGGTTTTCCTTATCGAAGGTGATGAAACGATCGGAGTCGGTCTTGGACTTCTTGATAAGCTTGGCCGTCTCTTCGGCAGTTGCCGAAAGCATGATGGAGTTGCCGTAGCTTTTGGACATCTTGCGACCGTCAAGACCGGGGATCTCGATGGCGTCAGAAAGAATTCCGTCGGGCTCGGGGAACACCTGACCGTAGCGCTCGTTGAATCGGCGAGCGATCTGACGCGTGAGCTCGATATGCGGCAGCTGGTCCTTGCCTACAGGCACGATGTTGCCCTTGCAGAACAGGATGTCGCAAGCCTGATGCACAGGATACGTCAGCAGAAGGCCGGTAAGCGCATGACCGGAAGCCTGCTGCTCGGCCTTAACGGTGGGGTTGCGCTGAAGCTCGGATTCGGAAACCAGCGAAAGGAACGGAAGCATGAGCTGGTTGAGCGCCGGAACGGCCGAGTGCGTGAAGATCGGGGTTTTCTCGGGGTCGATGCCGGCCGCCATATAGTCGAGCACCATGTTGTAGACGTTGTCCTGGATGTGCTCGGTGGTGTCGCGGTCGGTGATGACCTGATAATCGGCAATCAAAACATAGCAGTTGATGCCCATGTTCTGGTACTCAACGCGATGAAGAATGCTGCCGAAATAATGGCCCAGATGCAGACGGCCCGTGGGGCGGTCTCCAGTGAGCATGGTGTACTTCTCGGGATGAACGGCAAGATCGGCACGGATCTCGTCGGAGCGGTTCTTGCTTGCAAGGAAGGTATCGGAAAATTCAGCCATAACCATCTCTCGTTCTAGGTGTAACTGGTGCAACCGTTCAAGTATAACGGTTCTTCAGCCGCTTCCCCTGAATTCATCTGGCTGTTTCGCTTTGACAACCAAAAGGCCAGAGGCAAAAGCCCCTGGCCTGTAAGTTCATGGTGGTCGCTACAGGATTTGAACCTGTGACCCCCGCCGTGTGAAGGCGATGCTCTCCCGCTGAGCCAAGCGACCAAATAACTCTGTGTATTCTACTTGCCCATGCCGATGTTGGCAAGCGAATGATCTGAAGCCTTCGCAAAACCTGCGCAAGACTATGCCGCGGCAGCAGCCTTCCTCTTCTTAGCAAGAAGGTACTGAACCACGGAAAGACCGACGACCAAACCAACGCCCACGATGTCGGAAACAGGCTCGGGGATCATCATGCACAAACCGCCGGCAGCAAAAGCGATACGGAACAACGGGTTGACCTTGGTGAACACCGTGCCGTTCAAGGCAACGGCAATACCGTACAGGCCCACGATGGAGGTGATGATGACAACACCCAGATCGATTGCCGTGAACGAGCCTTGCAGCACCATAACCGGGTTGAAGGCCAGGATGTACGGAACGATGAACGCAGCGATTGCAAGTTTGGCAGCATTCAAACCCGTCTTCATGGGGTCGGAATGGGCGATTGCCGAGCCTGCGTACGCTGCCAATGCAACCGGCGGCGTGATGTCGGCCACGATGCCGAAGTAGAACACGAAGAAGTGAGCGGCAACAACCGGGATGCCCAGCTGGATAAGGATGGGCGCTGTGGTTGCGGCCATGATGCAGTAGTTGGCGGTGGTAGGAACGCCCATGCCCAGGATGATGCAGGTGAGCATGGTGAGAACCAGACCAAACATGGTGGCGTCGCCGGCGAAGTTGACGATGAAGTTGATGAGCGTGGAAGCAAGACCAGTGACGGTGATGCAGCCAGCGATCATGCCGGCCATGGCGCACGCAACAGCAACGGAAACGCAGCTGCGGGCGCCAGCTTGGAAAGACTCGAACGCCATGGTAAGGGCAACGAACAGAACCTTCTTCGCAACCTGAGCGACGGTTTCGCCCTCTTCACGCGAACGAACCTCGGTGATGAAGAAGTTGATGACGCCAACGATGAACGCGCCCAGAATGGAGATGGCGGCCGAATAAGCCATGGTGCGAGCACCCGTGGAAACCAGCCAGACCAGCAGAACCAGCGGCAGGATAAGGTAGCTGTTCTTCACCAGGTACGAAATGCGAGGAAGCTGATCGCGCGGGATGCCCTTCAAATCGAGCTTCTTAGCCTCGAGGTGAACTGTGATGAAGATGCCCGTGAAATACAGAAGCGCGGGGATGATTGCCATTGCGGCAACCTCGATGTACGGGATGCCCATGTACTCAGCCATAAGGAACGCTGCAGCGCCCATGATAGGAGGCATGATCTGACCGCCCGTTGACGATGCAGCTTCGACAGCACCCGCGAACTCGGGCTTGTAGCCCGTCTTCTTCATCATGGGGATGGTAACCGAACCAGTGGTAACGGTGTTGCCGACCGACGAACCGGAAACCATGCCGCACAAAGCAGAGGCAATGACGGAAACCTTGGCGGCGCCGCCCGACGACCAACCAGCAACACGGTTAGCCAGCGAGATGAAGAAGGCTGCAATGCCCGTGCGCTCCAAGAACGCACCGAAGATGATGAACAACACGATGTACGTGTAACAGACGTTCACCGGCGTGCCTATAACGCCCGACGTGGTGTAGAACAGCTTGTAGACGACGTTGCGGAGCGCCTTGTAGAAGTCGGCGCCGAACGAGAACTGGTTGTAGAACGTGTAAATGATGAGGCATCCGACGACCACCAGGATAGGAATGCCAACGCAACGACGGCAGAGTTCCATAAGCACCAGAATGCCGATGACACCCAGCACCACGTGAATGGGCTGAATGCGCGTAGCCAAACGAACGATGTCAACGGCGTTGATGGCGAAATAGAAGAAGCAGCCGGCACCCACAACCATAAGAACGATGTCGTACCACGGCATGTGGTTGACGCGCACATGCTTCTTGCTTGCGGGGTACAAGACGAAGCCGATAATGACGACGAAGCCCACGAACATAGCCAACTTTGTTTCGGGCAGGAACGTGGAGAACAACGTCATTCCGATGCAGTAGACCGAGAAGGCTGCCAGAAGAATGGAGATGATGGTCTTGGGGCGACCTTCCCAGATGCGCGTGTTCGACTCGATGTCGTACTTGCGCATGACCTCGTCTACGTTAACGTCGGAATCAGGTTGTTCCGCAACATGCGCCGAGATGGTGGCATGACCCGAGGCCTCGCGTGCAAGACCTGCGTCAGCTTCCGCTTCGATTTGCTGCTCTGCTTTTCTTGCAGCCGCTTCTTCGGCTGCCGACATTTTCTTAAAAAACGGCAATGTCTAACCTCCTGGCATTTGCCACGGAAACCGCAGCGGGCATTTCCACTGCGGTTTCCAAATTCGTTTGAAACATCAATTGTAGCGCAAAACGCCCGTTGCGACCAAATGACGTGCTACTTGGTTGCGACGTCGAAGCCCTTCTCCTTGAAGTACTTCGCAGCGCCCGGATGATACGGAACGGAAGTGATGGAAGCGCCTTCCTCGACGTTGATCTCGGCGTACTTGGCATGGCTCTCAACCAAATCGGCCGCGTTGTCGAAGATGTCGGCGGTAAGGGCGTAGATGTCGTGCTCGGCGACGGTGTCGTTGGCAAGGACGACAGCTTTGACGGCAACGGTGGTGGTGTCGGTGTCGATGCCGCCGTAGGTGCCGGCCTTGATGGTGGCGGAACCGTAGTAGTCAACATCGTCCATGAGCTTCTTCACATGCTCGGCGTCCATGGAAACCAGGTAAGCCTGCTTAGAGGTGGACAGGTCGGTGATGGCGGTGGTGGGAGCGCCAGCGACGAGGAACGCAGCGTCGATCTGCTCGTTCTTCAGAGCGTCGGCGGAGTCGCCGAAGGACTGGTAGGTGGCGTTGATCTTGGTGAACTTGCCGTCCTTGTCAATATCGCCGATGCCATAGGCATTCAGAACGTCCATGGCGTTGAAGTACACGCCGGA
>CAKTWD010000004.1 GCA_934630485.1 uncultured Eggerthellaceae bacterium
GCCTCTGCCAACAACTTCGCCAAGTACACCTTGCCCTCGTCGTTGGGCGTAAGATCTACGGAGCACTCAGGGATATCATCGGGAACCTCGTGGTTCTTGAAAACCTGATCGAACTGTCCCTCGGCATCGGCAGCCGTCTGCTCGTCATAATAGGCGGCTACGATGTTGCGTGCGAGCTGACGCTTGATCTTGTTAGGGTGAAGTTCGTCGTTCTTCAAACCCTCCTCAATGCGGTCCACTTCATCAACCGGCATGGTAGAAGCAAGTCGGAAGTACTTGACCATAAGTTCATCAGGAATGGACATGACCTTGCCGAACATGTCAGAAGGCTCGTCGGTAAGGCCGATGTAGTTGCCATAGCTCTTCGACATCTTCTGAACGCCATCGATACCCTCAAGAAGCGGCAGGGTAAGCGCAACCTGCGGCTCCATACCCATCTTCTCCATGAGCTCACGACCAGCAAGAAGATTGAACAGCTGATCGCGCCCGCCAAGCTCGACATCAGCCTTGATGACAACGGAGTCGTATGCCTGCATAACAGGGTAAATGAACTCGTGCAGGCTGATGGGCTGATTCGAGTGATAGCGATTGGAGAAATCGTCGCGCTCGAGAATACGGGCAACGGTGAACTTGCTCAACAAGCCCAAAATGTCTTCCATTTTAAGATCGAGAATCCAGTCAGCGTTGTGCATCAGGTCGGTCTTTTCCTTATCAAGGATCTTAAAGGCCTGATCGACATAGGTTTGCGCATTTGCGTTGACCTGTTCGCGCGTAAGCTGCGGACGCGTGCTGTTACGGCCCGAGGGGTCGCCGATAAGAGCCGTGCCGTCGCCGATGATGAGCGTGACACGGTGACCCAGATCCTGGAACTGACGGAGCTTACGCAGCGGAACAGCGTGGCCGATGTGGATATCGGGAGCCGTGGGATCGACGCCGAGCTTGATGTTCAGCGGCTCGCCGCGCTTCAGCTTCTTAAGCAGATCCTCTTTAGGGACGATGGAATCAACGCCCGAAGCGATAATGTGCAGCTGCTCTTCTGCAGATAGCATTGGGAAACCCCTTTCAATGGCAAATGCCAACTGATCTTTCTAGGTAATGGGTGCGATTCTAGCACAGCGCTCGACTCGTTACGAAACGCCGCGGAACAAATGTCCGCTTGTCACGCCCGTTTTCTTGGCAACGGCTCCTTGACCGCCGAGCGCAAGGTCGCGAGCCTTCACCACACGGGAAACCGCACTGTAGGCCTCGTTCTTGTCCATGAGCGTAGTGTCGACCATAAGCGCCTCAAGACCGATGTCCATCAGGTCGGGCACAGTCGGCGCAACGTCAAGCTGAACCCCGTTATACAAATGACTACGGCCAAGCGCGTCTGTGATTATCGGGAATGAGAAACCCTTGCGGTCGACGTAATGATGCTCGACTGCTCGCCTTAAGCACGTAACGCAACGCTGGTCACAAGGACCCTGGCTCATAAGCAGGCAATGCTCGGTGATCATGACCTCTTGAGCACCCACGACTGTAAGGCCCAAAGGAAGCTCGGATTCCTCGGCAATGTCTGCGATCTGTCCCAGCGAGAGCTCGGGCGAAAGCCAAACGAAAGAGGCACCTGCGTCCTTTGCGGCTTTAACCGACATAGCATTGGTAACCGGAACATGCGAGCCCAGCTGAACGATTGCGCCCATGCCCGATGCGCGAATGCAATCAGCCATGTTGTCAATGTACACGGTTCGCTCGACCTTCACGTAATCCCACATGTCGTAGTCGAGGGTTGACTCACGTGTTCCCGCAACGGGGTCGTGATCGACGGTGGGCAGCGCCATGATGCACTTTTTCGGATAACCAGCCTGCTCCGCTTGATCGACGCGTTCGCCGCCGTAAACAGCCTGACCACGACGGTAATTCACAACAGGTACGTACACCTCGTCCGCACCGGCGCGTTTCGCAGCGCGAGCGCATGCCGGGTTCGTCGCCCAAGCGACAACTTTGCACGAGGCAACACGCCCCTCGAAACGGCGCGGTTTTCGCGAAGACGGCACCTTCACTCGAGGCGTCACCTTTCGAACGTAAGGAGCGAGAAGCATCTGCGCAAGACCATCGAGCGCATCGGCGCGAACGTGGTGAAGCCGCGAGAAGCTCATCCCTACCCCGTCATCGAGGTCGATTGAGAGATCACGGATCGCGAAAGGCGTCTGCCCGAGCCTATCAACATGCGCGCGGACGTCCTCGAGCTCAAGCGGCTTCGTTCTTGCGGCCTCGACGATAGGCCCCTCGGCCGAATAGGAAAGAAAGCCGTCGGCCAATGAGAAAGAGATCTTCAAAGGGCGGCCAATGCGAGCCTCGACGAAGCCGTCGACGACGATTCGAGGCTCAAGAGGGTCGTCATGATAGGCAGAGGCGGCGCTCCGCACGCGAAAAACGCGATCGCCCTTCCCGGTGCGCTGGGAAACGCGAATCTTGACCGATCCGTTCCTTGTCAGAGTTGCATCCTCGACCGTCTCGGCGAAATGGCCGCGGTTCGTCCAAAACTCAAGGACGTCGCCCTCGATAAGCGGGCGCTCCGGGACGACCTCTGCAACATCATCGCGAATCGCAGACACGCGGCCAATGAAAACGCCACGGTTGTTCGGGCGGCCATAGCTCATGATCTCGTTTCCGCGGTTACCAGTCATGTAAGCCGTGGTGAAGCCCCGTGAGAACGCCTCGGCCAAACGGTTCTCCTCATCGACGGTTGCTTTAACGGCGTCGGTGTCGGCACCCGAAAGGACACGATCGAGGACGGAGCGGTATACCGAGGTAACGGCGTAAACGTAATCGGCCGATTTCATGCGGCCTTCGATTTTGAACGACGAGACGCCTGCATCGACAAGTTGCGGAAGAAGGTTGATGGAGCAAAGGTCGCGCGGCGACAAAAGATGCTCGCCCTCGGCAGGAAGCGCGCCTTCCACATCGGCGCGGTGCAGCTCATAAGGCAGTCGACATGCTTGAGCGCACAGCCCACGATTCGCAGAACGCCCGCCGATCATCGAGGACATCAGGCATTGGCCCGAATAGCTGATGCAAATGGCACCATGCGCGAACGTCTCGATCTCCATGCCGAATGAACCGGCGATCTCGGCCAGCTCGGCGATCTCGGCAACGGAAAGCTCACGCGCCAAAGTGACGCGCTTCGCCCCTAGACGGGCCGCGAATTCAATACCTGCGGCACTGTGGGTATTCATCTGAGTTGAAATGTGCAAGCGCGCACCGGGAACATACTGCGCGAGGTTTTGTGCCAGACCGATATCCTGAACAATGAAAGCGTCTGCGCCGGCGTAATAAGCATCGCGGGCGAAATCAAGCGCGTTTTGAAGCTCGGACGGCAATATCTCGATGTTCAACGTCACATAAACGCGAACTCCGCGCAAGTGCGCATACTCGCACGACTCACGCAAATCATCGATAGTGAAGTTGTCAGCGTTGCGGCGAGCGTTGAACTCACCCAAACCGAGGTACACGGCGTCAGCGCCGGCATTTACAGCAGCTCGAAGGCACTCAGCGTTTCCCGCAGGCGCAAGCAGCTCAATCTTCTTGGTCACTTCATCTCTTTCGTTCGTTGTCATTCAAGTGAAATGGCGGAACGCGCTTTGCTGTGCGCATCCCGCCATTGAAAGTTGCAGCTTCGCATCTATCAGACGAAACGACTATTCCATAGCGGAAACTGCCTCGTCGCCCGCCTTGAGGACGGCGACACCTTCGTCATAGTGAGACTGGATGGTCTGCACGCGTTGGTCGTAGGAGGACCAATCAAAGGGATTCGCCTCGGTGGCGGACTGGATCTCGGAATAGAGCTCGATGTACTCGTTAAGGGCAGCCTCGAGGTTTTTTGCGCCGTCGACATAATTGGTGTGCACGTCGGTGAACGCTTCCGGCGTCTCCACGTTAGCGAGCTCATCAAGCACCTTGGACGCATTCGCCGCCTGCGTCTTCATAGTGACCACATCTTCGCGCGAAACTGCGTCGTTGAAGGAATCGAGCGTCGAGGCAAGCGTGGTCATCCTCTGGTTAACCGCAGACATGTACTCGCGATTCGCCTTCTGTTCGTCGGTGAGCGAATTCTGCGGTGTTGCCGCACAGCCGGCAAGCATGGCAACTGCAAGAGACCCCGTGCAAATCGCTACCGCGAGCTTCCTAAAGTTCATAAGCGTTCTTCCCTGATCTATCCATAGCCGAGCGATCGGCGCTATTAAGTTCCGTTGGAGAATCTACCACGTTGGGAAACGGATGAATGGAACCGTTACTCAACCGCATACCGCTGTGCCAGCGAGTGCTTAACCTGTAGGCGAAGTGGTTACTGATCCAGCGCCGCCGCCAGTGGGACCAGTACCGGTAGCACCGCCGCCAGTAGCAGCACCCCCGCCGCTGGTCGTGCCCCCGCCGCCGGTGTTGCCGCCGGTCGTCGCTCCGCCCCCGCCGGTAGTGGCGCCAGCGTTGCCTCCAGCAGTAGCGGCGTCGGACGAGGCGGAAGCAGACGAGCTTGAGCTAGAAGAACTCGAGCTGGACGAAGAGCTTGATGCCGATTCGCTAACGTAGTTCGTCCCGTAAATGTGATATTTCTTGTCGGTATAGTTAACGTATTGGATCTGGGCCGAAGGTTTCTTCCACTGCTCAACATCTTCGTGCGAGATGATTCGGTTGACGAAGTCGGAGAAAACTCCCGCACATTCGGTGCCGACAGGAACCGAGCTAACATTGGAGGGGTCGCCGCACCAAATGCCCACCGACAGCTGAGGGATGATACCGAAGAACGTGATGTCCTTGTAGCTTTCAGTGGTGCCCGTTTTACCGGCAACAACCTGACCGCTGGCCAAGCGTGCGGCGGTACCGGTGCCCTCGGAGGAGTTGACGACGCTTTCCATGACCTGCTCGGCCGCGTAAGCTACTTCCTCGGAGATAACGCGCTCACTGCGCGTCGAGACGTCCGTGTTGTCAACGAGGACTTTACCGTTGCGGTCCTCGATGCGCATGATGGGCGTGGAGTCGCAGTGGACGCCACCATTGGCGATGGTGGCGAACGCCTCGGCCATCTCGAGCGGCGTGACATTCTCGACGCCAAGGGTAAGCGTCGCGCCGGCGGTGTGAGGGCTAAGCTCCGAAGAGATGCCCATCGCTTTGGCCATTTGCGCCACGTCATTCACGCCGATTGAAGAGATCAAGCGAACGAAGCCGGTGTTCGAGGATACAGCAAGAGCGCGCGTGATGGTACGAGTGCCGTAATTGATGTTGTCGTAGTTCTGAACAGTGTAGCCGTCGACGGTTGCAGGCGACGTGCAGTCGATATAGCTCTGCGGGTTGATCTTCTTATCGAGTGCGGTGACCAATGTGAAGACCTTGAATGCCGAACCGCAAGGCCTGCCGCCCGCACCGTCACCCGTGGCGATGTTAACCTGGTTAGTATAATAATCGGCGCCGCCCACAATTGCCTTAACGTAACCAGTGGAAGGCTCGACCACCGCCATTGCGCAGTCAATGCCATCGGGCAAGGCGTCGCGTTTGTTCTGGGCGGCAGCTTCAGCGGCATCCTGCATCTCGACATCGAGCGTGGTGTAAACAGAAAGACCGCCTTCGAGAATGTCGCTGGAGGACAGATTGTAGCTATTGTACAGCAGATTACGCACATAGCTAGTGAAGTACGGGTAAGCCAAGATGCCGTCATCGGG
This sequence comes from uncultured Eggerthellaceae bacterium, assembly GCA_934630485.1. GTDB lineage: Bacteria > Actinomycetota > Coriobacteriia > Coriobacteriales > Eggerthellaceae > UMGS1502. Next base: position 5,697 of record CAKTWD010000004.1, read on the forward strand.
GTTGGAGTGCACATTGAGGTTGATAGGCTCGGCCACAGCCTGATCATGCTCGGTCTGGGTGATATAGCCGTTCGAGAGCATGCGATCAAGAACGACGTTGCGGCGCTTCAGCGCATTGTCAGGGTAGTTGATGGGATCGTTGTACGTCGGAGACTGAGGAATGCCGATAAGCAGCGCAGCTTCAGGAAGCGTAAGCTCCATGCAGCTTTTTGAGAAGTAACGCTGAGAGGCCGCCTCGATGCCATATGCGCCCGAGCCGTAATTGATGGTGTTCAGGTACATTGCGAGGATCTCGTCTTTGGAGTATTGCTCCTCGAGCTTGGTTGCCACATAAGCCTCGCGCACCTTACGCTTGATGGAGATATCATCCATCTCATCAGCCAAGACGGTGTTACGCACCAACTGCTGCGTGATAGTGGACGCACCCTCAAGGGCGCCACCGGTAAGGTTGTTCACCACTGCACGAGCGATACCGGCGATGTCAATGCCGCCATGGTCGTAAAAACGCTCGTCCTCGGTAGCGACGGTTCCCTTAAGCACATAGGGGCTCATCTGCGAAAACTCGATGGTTTCGCGGTACTCAAGCTGAAAACGAGCAAGCTCGGTGGTTTCATCCGCGGCATACACGACCGTCGGTTTCGAATCGTTCAAATACGCGTCGGCATTCTTATAGTCGGGAAGGTCCTGAAGCCAGGATGCGCATACCGCAAGCGCACCCACGCAAAGGGACACGATCAAAACGCCAAGAACAGTAAAAACGGCGGCAACGCCTGTTACCGGGTGCTTTTTCTTAGCGCTTGGTCTGTTCTTCATAGAGCGAGATCCCATGCGCAAAACCCTCCATCCTCATGCAGACAATTAAGATGCATTTTAGCATTGACCCTATGCATCGAGCGAAACTACATATAAGGCCGCTTGCCTGCGACTTTCCCTGCAGACAAGCGGCCTTGACAGCCTTCGTTCTTTCGCGAGATCTCCAGGAAGATTCCCCTATCCGCAAACAGCTGGCAGGCGAGCCTGAAACGATCGAATCCCCGATTCTGCTACGCGAGCTTGGCCTCGTCGTCGGCCAGGATTTCTTTCACCTTGGAAAGTTGAGCAGCGACGGCGTCGTGGCCGGTACCACCTTCGGTAAGACGGGCATTGGCGATGTCGCGCAAGCTGAGGCAATTCACGATATCCGACTCGAACAAGTCGCTTTCCGCCTTGAAGTCGTCAAGGGTGAGATCCTCGAGATCGCAACCGCGCTGATCGCAGAGAAGCACCAGGTGGCCGACGATCTCGTGAGCGCGGCGGAAAGGCAGGCCTTTCTTTGCCAAATAGTCCGCCACGTCGGTTGCGGCAAGATAGCCTTTCTTTGCCTGGGTCGCCATGGCGTCTTCGTTGACCTTCATGGTGGAGATCATGCCCGACATGCAGTTCATGCAGTCCTCAAGAGTGGCCGCCGCGTCGATGGCGCCCTCCTTGTCCTCTTGAAGGTCCTTGTTGTACGCAAGAGGAAGAGACTTCAGCGTCATGAGCAACGCAACAAGATCGCCGACGACGCGACCAGTCTTGCCACGAACAAGCTCCGCGAAGTCAGGATTCTTCTTCTGCGGCATGATGGACGATCCAGTTGAGAAAGCGTCAGAAAGCACGATGAAGCCGAATTCCGTAGTGGACCACAAAACGATTTCCTCGGCCAAACGAGAAAGATGAATGCTGGAAACGGTACAGGCATACAGAAGATCAAGCAGGAAATCCCTGTCGGAAACAGCATCGAGGGAATTCTGAGTTACCGAGGAGAATCCCAGCTCATCAGCGGTCATGCGACGATCAAGCGGATACGTGGTGCCCGCAAGCGCAGCAGAGCCCAAAGGATTCACGTCGGCGGCATCGCGCGCAGCGACAAGCCTGGTGAAGTCACGAGAGAGCATCCATGCGTAAGCAAGCAAATGATGGGAAAGCAGCACCGGCTGTGCGTGCTGCATGTGGGTGTAGCCAGGAAGAATGACATCGAAGTTCTTCTCGGCCTGCTTGACAAGCTCGTGGCGCAACGCCAGGTTCGCGCGCATAAGGTCGCCGCAACGCTTTTTAGCGAACAGACGGGTGTCGGTGATGACCTGATCGTTACGAGAACGACCGGTATGCAAGCGCGCACCCGCTTCGCCGATATCCTGAATAAGGGCTTTCTCGATGGACATATGAATGTCCTCATCGTTGATATCGAATGGGAAGTTGCCCGCCTCAATGCGGTCTTTGATGTTGTCGAGGCCCTGCTCGATAAGGGCAACGTCATCTTTCGAGATGACACCCTGCTCACCAAGCATACGCGCATGGGCCTTCGATCCCGCGATGTCTTGCGCGTACAGCGCCTTATCAACTGGAAGCGAGGCGCCGAAGCGCTGGGTGAACTCGCTGACGTTCTCGGTGAAACGACCTGACCAAAGTGCCATGATCCCCCTCGTTTTTCTTTTTCGGAAAGCGGTACTGAACCGCATGCGTTTTACTGACACGACGCGAAACCCTACAGTGCGCGCGTCGTAAGAAAAAGCGCGACCGGGACGAATGCCCGATCGCGCTTTAATGGCTGGAACAGAGCTCGGGCTGCCCTACTCGCCCTTTGCCTGGCGGCGGTTGATTGCCCAAACCTTGGTGGGCAATGCGGAAAGTTCGATGAAGCCGGCGGCAGACTCGTGGTGGAAGGTGTCGCCCTTGTCGTACGTGGCAAGCTCGTAGCTGTACAGCGAGTAGTCGCTCTTACGACCGACGACCGTGCAGTTGCCCTTATAGAACTTAAGGCGGACCGTACCGGTAACGTACTGCTGCGTAGCAGCCATGAAGGCATCGATAGCGTCCTTAAGCGGCGAGAACCACTGGCCATAATAAACGCGGGTTGCCCATTCCTGTTCGAGGCCGAGCTTGTAGTGCAGAACCTCGCGCTCAAGGCACATATCCTCAAGAGCCTTATGGGCAGTGATAAGGGCCAGCGCAGCAGGCTGCTCGTAGCACTCGCGGCTCTTCACGCCAACAAGACGGTTTTCCATCACGTCAAGGCGACCGAAGCCGTTACGGCCGGAGATCTCGTTGAGCTTGTAAATAACATCGAGGTAGCTTGCCTCTTCACCGTCAATCGCGCAAGGAATGCCCTGTTTGAAGGAGACCTCAACGTACTCAGGCTTGTCGGGGGCAGCCTCGGGGGAAACGGTCATCGTGTAGATGTCCTCAGGCGGCTCGTTCCAGGGATCCTCGAGGATGCCGCACTCGATAGCGCGACCCCACAGGTTGTCATCGATGGAGTACGGGGTCTTCTTGGTAGTGGGCACTTCGACACCGTGAGCCTCTGCCCAATCCATTTCCTCGGGACGGGTCTTGAACTCCCACTCGCGGACAGGGGCGATGATCTTGATCTCGGGGTCAAGCGCAGTGATAGCGGTTTCGAAACGAACCTGATCGTTGCCCTTGCCGGTGCAGCCATGGGCAATGTACTTCGCTCCATGCTTATGAGCGATCTCGACCAGATGCTTCGAGATCACCGGGCGGGAAAGCGCGGAAAGCAGGGGATACTTGTTCTCGTAAAGGGCGTTGGCAGCCAAAGCATGCGTGAGGTACTCGTCGGCAAACTCCTGACGCATATCGACGACATAAGCCTCGATTGCGCCGGTGCGAAGGGCCTTCTGACGAATTGCCTCGAGGCCATCATGCTCCTGGCCAACCTCACCGATCATAGCGATAACGTCAAGGTTCTTAACGAGCTGGAGCCACTTGATGCAAATGGAAGTATCCAAGCCGCCCGAATAGGCAAGAACAACTTTCTCTTTTTCCTCTGCCATGATGTTTCCTCTCTTAGGATCATTGCGCCTGCAATGGCGCACATTTTCTTACAGCAACTGCTTCAAACGATCGACGAGCGTGTCGACTTCATACTTTGTGCAAATCAACGGGGGAAGGAATCGCAGAGTATGCAAGCCGGTTGCATTCAAAAGCAGGCCCTTGCCCAATGCATCGACGGCGATCTGCGTGGCATCAAGACCTTCTGCTAGATCGGCGGCAACCATCAAGCCCAAACCACGAACCGCAACGACGCCCTCAAGCGACGCAAGGCGTTCCTGCAGATACGCGCCAACCTCGGCGGCGTTCTGGGCGATGCCCTCGGACTTAACCGTGTCGATAACGGTTTTCGCGGCGGTGATCGCAAGGTTCGATCCACCGAAGGTCGATCCGTGGTCACCGGGCTCGAACGCGGAGGCGATGCCTGCAGGAGCGGCACAGGCGCCCATGGGAACGCCGCCCGCAATGCCCTTCGCCATGGTGACGACATCGGGAACGACGCCGAAATGCTGGAAGGCGAATGCGTACGTGCCGCAACGGAACATGCCGCACTGAACCTCGTCGAGCATCATAAGCGCACCATGCTGCTTGGTGAGGCGACGAACCGCCTGAAGGAACTCGGCAGTGCAAGGATGCACACCGCTCTCGCCCTGAATGGGCTCGAGAAGGACCGCGCAGATTTCATTGCCCATTTGCTCGAAAAGAGCCTCTATGGTTTGGATATCATTGGCAGGCACCGCGACGAAGCCGTCAGGCAGCGGCTGAAAGGCCTCCTGTTTGGCAGGCTGAGCTGTTGCGGCGAGCGTAGCGAGCGTGCGGCCGTGGAAGCTGCGCTGCAAAGTGACGATCGTGCGCGGGATACGGTCGGAGCCGGCTTCAAGCGCCTTGCGACGTGCATGCAAACGTGCAAGCTTGATAGCGCACTCGTTCGCCTCGGCGCCGGAGTTCGCGAAAAACGTTTGCCAGGGCTCGCGCTGATCCTGGGGCACCGTTTCATTCAGCAACTCGGACAAATCGCGGGCGAGCTCGCCGCGGTTCTCGATGTAGTAATAATTACTAACATGGATCAGGCGCGAAGCCTGCTTTGCCAGCGCCTCGCTTAAAGCAGGATGGCAGTGGCCCAAGCTGTTTACGCCGATGCCAGCAATGAAATCAAGGTATTCGTTGCCTTTATCGTCCTTCGCGATCATGCCCTGTCCGCTAACCAGCTCGACAGGCTTGCGGCCGAACGTGTGCATGACGTACGTTTCTTCCAGCTGTTTCTCTTCTTCGAATGACATGTTTCCCTCTATCCGATGAGGCCCGCTTGATTAAACGGGCGCTGTCTTTTTTTCGCCGACGATTAAAAACCCTTGTTCTCGAGAAGCTTCGAAGCGAACCTTCCCAAAGGATGCGCCGAAGGGTTCTCGACTTCGTCTCCCTCAACATATACAGCCGTTCCCACGCCGGCGCTGGTAAGAAGTTCGATCAGGATGGAATGCGGCACGGTTCCGTTGATCATATAGGCACGCTCGACGCCGCCATCAAGCGATCTGATGCAAGACTCGAGCTTCGGGATCATGCCCGAGGAAACAAGGCCCTCACGAACCAAGCGGCGGGCGTCATCGACCGTAAGAGACGAAACAAGCGAGTCCTTGTCGTCGAAGTCCATGTACAGGCCATCAACGTCGGTAAGGAATAGGATCTTGGTTGCACCGAGCGCCACGGCGATCTCGCTGGCGACAAGGTCGGCGTTCACGTTGCAGTAGCCGCCATCGTTGCCGATGGCAACCGAGGCGATAACGGGGATGTAATCGGCAGCGATAAGGTCTTTAAGCAGCTCGGCGTTGATTCGCTTGATGTTTCCAACGCGACCGAGCTCACCCGAAGCGGGCTCGGCAATGATGGTTCCACCGTCAATGCCGTTAACGCCGATGCCGAAGTTTCCATGCTCGTTCAAAGCACGTACCAGCTGCTGGTTTACCTTTCCCGCAAGAACCGTGCGAACGACGTCCATGCCCTCGTCGGTGGTGACGCGCTGGCCGTCGATGAACTCTACGGGAAGGCCCGCCTGATCCATCGCACGGGAGATGTCCTTGCCGCCTCCGTGCACGATAACCGGGTTCGCGCCGACGATCTTCAGTAGCACGATGTCGCTCATGACGTCGGCACGAAGCTTCTTATCGGTCATGGCGGCACCGCCGTACTTGACCAAAATGGTTTTGCCGGTGATGTTCTTGATCCAAGGCAGAGCCTCAGCGAGGATCTGCGCCGACTCTTTATCTGTCACGCCATGAGGGCGTGAGTCTTTTGCGTACTTCATGAACGGTACTCTCCATTGATTTTCACATACTCGTACGAGAAATCGCACGTCCACATCATCGATTGGCATTCGCCCGCGCCCAGATCGACATCGATGTCGATCTCTGGGCGCTCGAATCGTCGAAGCGCCTCTTCCTCGTCGAAAGGCACGGTTAGACCCTGCCTGCAAACGGGAAGCCCGAGAATGTCAATGGAAACATCTTCTTGATTGAAACAAGCACCGGAGCGGCCAAGGGCGCCGGCGATCCTTCCCCAATTTGCATCGTGACCGAAAATCGCCGTCTTAACCAAAGGGGAGTTGGCAACGGTCCTTGCCGCCGCATCGGCGTCGGCATCGGTGGCGGCACCCGCCACACGCACCAAAACAAGGCGCGTTGCGCCCTCGCCATCGGCTGCCATTTCACGCGCCAGCGAGGCGCACACGCACATAACGGCACGCTCGAACATCTGACCAGCCGATGTGTTTGGCTCGAAATACCCCTGATCGGGCGCAGCAGCGCCGCTTGCCATAAGGAAGCAGGAGTCATTGGTTGACGTGTCGGAATCGACGGTAACCCTATTGAACGACTTGTTTACACAGCGAACGATAACATCGTGCAGGAAGTCGGCCTTTACGGGAGCGTCAGTGGTGATAACAGAGATCATGGTTGCCATGCTGGGCATGATCATGCCGGCGCCCTTCGCCATTCCACCCACAGTGAAAACCGCGCCAGGGTATCCGATGCCGTCGCCCGAGAACGAAACAGCGTACTGCTTTGAATGGGTGTCGGTCGTCATGATAGCGCGAGCAGCGGCGTCGCCGCCGTCGCGAGAAAGCGACGCGACCGCAGCAGGAGCACCAGACTGGAACGGAAGAAGATCAAGATGCTGACCGATGACCCCCGTGGACGCCACCAAAACTTCGTCGGCAGTGCAGCCAACGGCATCCGCCACGATCCGGCAAGAAGCCTGAGCAGTTTGTAGCCCGACCTCGCCCGTAGCTGCATTTGCGATTCCTGAATTAATAGAGACGACTCGCGCCAAGCCAAACGATTGGCCGTTCAGGTGCTGGCGGGAAACGATGACCGGAGCTGCACAGAACACATTAGTAGTGAACGTTGCCGCTGCCGGACAAGGCTGGTCGGCCACAACGAGACCGTAATCAAGCCTGTCGGGGTCGGCGCGGAACCCCGCATGAATGCCTGCAGCTTTAAAGCCCAATGCGCTGGAAACGCCGCCGCCTTCGATGGGCGATAAACCGGTCTGGTCGATCTCGCCAACGTTTAACGAAAGGGGTGCGAACTCGTTTTCGATGACAGATTGACTCATAATTCCCTCGCTATGCTGGAATGCCGAACGATTCGAGACCGTCAGCCTCGTTGAACCCGAAAACCAAATTGGCGCACTGAACCGCCTGACCTGCCGCACCCTTGCCGACGTTGTCAATGGCGCACGTAGTGACAATAGCGCCAACGCGCTGATCGACCGCAACGTTGACATGCGCGAAATTAGTTCCTGCGACCGAAGACGTCTTGGGTTGCGCGGCGCCATCGAGAACCTTCACGAACGCTGCGTCGCGATAAAACTCCTGATACATGGAGTGAACGGCATCTTGGGAAACCGTAGAATCAGCCAAGGGAAGCGTGACAGTCGAAAGGAGTCCTCGGTTATAAGGCGCAAGATGAGGCGTGAAGACAAGTCTACCCGGAATACCCAGGATCTGCTCGATTTCGGGAGTATGACGATGACCGCTGACGCCGTAAGCTTCGACGTTTTCGTTCGCAAAGCAAAAGTGAGTGCGCTCGGTTGCCTTCTTGCCGGCACCGGAAACGCCCGAGATGGCATCGGCCACGATAAGGCCATTGCCAACCAAACCCGCACGAAGAGCGGGAGCGGCGGCAAGCGAGGTGGCTGTTGGATAGCAACCCGGGCAACCGACGAGAACAGGATTGCCCGCAGCACGATATTCGCGCGCGGCCGCAAGGCCCTGCGGGAACAGTTCGGGCTGCCCAAAGGTGCGCTCCGACAGGAGTTTCGTTTGGGTATGTTTGACCTTGTACCACTGCTCGTAAAGAGACGGGTCTTCGAACCTGAAATCGGCCGAAAGGTCGACAACGCTGATGCCACGTTCCATGAATCCCGGGGCGTGATTCAACGCAGCGGTATGAGGAACCGCCAAGAAGACAACCTCGCACTGGTCAAGAACAGGGTCGTCATGACGGGAGAACGCCAGATCGGTTCTTCCCGTGAACAGCGGGTACACATCGGAAACGGGTTTTCCGGCAAGCTCGTTAGAGGTTGCCGCGACCAACTCGAAGCCGGGATGTCGCAGCAAAAGGCGCACCAATTCGGCACCCGCAAATCCTGCTGCTCCGATAACGCCGGCTTTAACGGACATTCCCACCGCTTCCTTTCCACATATCGGCAAAAAGCGTCTTTTTGCGCCTTTAAGGCATCGTAAAAAACCCCTGATGTTATTTCAAGGATTTCACGCTATCAACGACGCTAGGTTTCCATTATGTTTCGGGAGCTTGCCTCCCTTCTGAGTTTGACAAATGCAAGTTGTCGGTTTCGTCCGAGCGGGAGTCATGCCCTTGATTTTGCGGTATCGTATATGCCGTTGGCATCACCACATAAGAAAGGGCTGCGGACCGCATGGTCAAGCCACTCGAACTCAACATCGACGACCCCAAGCAACCTATGCGCCAAGCGAACATTGACGCCATCGTCGAGTACATCAAAGAAGGCATTAAGCCTCGAAACGTCGGCGGCAAGCTTGGCGTTGAGGTTGAGCACTTCATTGTGAAAAACAACAACGAGCCGGTGATGTTCAGCGACGAACACGGCGTTGATTGGCTTCTTAACGAGCTTTCCGGCACCTTTCCCCTGAAAACCTACGGAACCGACGGCGAACTTATCGGCGTTGCAAGGGACGGCCAAAGCGTGACCCTTGAACCAGGCGCCCAAGTTGAGCTTTCTTCGGGCCCGTACGATAAGGTTTGCTCGATTCAGAAGGACTTCGAACGGTTCGTCCGCACCGTGTCGGAAGCTCTGGCCCCCTACGACGAGCACATTGTGGCATTCGGCTATAGACCCCGCGGCATTGCCGCCGATATCGAGCTTATTCCGAAAAAGCGCTATGCGTTCATGGACGTCTACTTCGCGCGAATCGGCGACTACGGAAGGCGCATGATGCGCTGCAGCGCCGCAACCCAAATATCGGTCGACTTCTTTTCGGAGGCGGACTGCTTAAGAAAGCTGCGCCTTGCATCGATACTTGCCCCTTTGCTTACTCTTCTATGCGACAACACGCCCGTTTTCGAAAACGAGCCAAGCGGCCATCCCATGATGAGGGCCGACGTATGGCATTACTGCGACCCCGACAGGTGCGAAAGCGTTCCGAACGTGGCCGACAAAGACTTCTCACTTCAGAGTTACGCAGCGTTCGTGCTTGATACCCCGGCGATACTTGTGCCAGACGGTGACGACTACCGCCCCACAGCCGAAACGTTCGGTGAAGTGTACGCAACCACGCTGATGAATCGTCATGAAATAGAACATGCCCTATCGATGCTGTTCACCGACGTTCGAGTGAAAACCTATTTGGAGATCAGGCCCGCAGACTCGATGCCGGCACCCTATGTTGCCGCATATGCCTCACTGATCAAAGGCCTTCTGTATTGCGAGAAGAACCTGGACCGACTTGACGCGCTGTACTGCAACGTGGAAACAAGCGACATCGCCATGACAAGAACGAATCTCGCTTCGCATGGCTACGACGGAACCGCCTATGGGAAACCCGCACAGCAAGCTGTTATAGAACTGCTGGAAATGGCAAAGCAGGGACTCGAAGAAGACGAGCGTCCGTTCCTGGAGCCGCTGGTCAACTTGGCGCGCAACAAGCAACGCCTAGCACAGCAACGATAGCGTAGGGGGTCTTGGGCCCGTTCGGGGCCAACATGCCCGAAATCTAATAATCGCTTATGGACCGCTCGGACCAATTCAACAGGTTGACGTCGAACAACAGGCGATCGAGCACATCCGGCGTCATAGCCACAAGGCACTCTTGCCCATTCTGCGTGACGATGACGGGTTCGTCTGACAAGCTGACGAAGTTCAAGAAAGAGCGAATACTGGCGATGCCTTCCGATGCGATGAGTTCCATTGATAACCCCTTTCCCGATGAAAAATAGCACGAGCGTTCGGTGAAATCGCGGGGCGTTTCAGTGGGCTGCACCAAAAAGAACGTGGTATAGCGCTCGTTGAATTGTCTACGAACACTATACCACAAAATACGAACGTTTGTTTGTGTTTACCAAGAAATCAGTTCGTAACCGGTTTCCGTCACCACAACCTGTACCTCCCACTGGGCGGTGGGGCTGCCGTCGGCCGTGCGCACGGTCCAGCCGTTCGGATCGCTCATGTCGATTTCCTGAGCGCCCAGATTGACCATGGGCTCGATGGTGAAGCACAGGCCCGGAACCAAGATCATGCCGGTACCTGGCTCGGACGTGAAGCTGACCCACGGATCCTCGTGGAATTCGCGTCCAATGCCGTGGCCACCGAACTCGCGAACGACCGTGAAGCCCGCATCGGTGCATACCTTGTTGACCGCGTGGCCGACATCGCCAAGGAAGCCCCAAGGCCGGATAGCGTCAAGACCGGCCTGAACCGCCTCACGCGTGACCTCGACCAGACGCTTATGCTCGGGGTCGACCTCGCCGATGCAGAACATACGGGAGGAGTCCGAATAATAACCGTCCTTGATGGTAGACATGTCGACGTTGACGATGTCGCCTTCCTTCAGCACATCGTCGGGCGAAGGGATGCCATGGCACACTACTTCGTTGATGGACGTGCAGACGCTCTTCGGGAAACCCTCGTAGTTCAGATCTGCCGGGATCGCGTCACGCTCGATGCAGTAGTCGTAAACCCACTTGTCGATCTCTTCGGTCGAAACGCCAGCCTTGATGTGCTCGGCCACGTAGTCCAACGAGCCGATGTTCACCTCGGCGGAACATTTGATACCCTCGATATCGGCAGGGGTTTTCAGCAGGGTTCGATCGGGAACCTCGAAACCCTGCTCGAAAAGCTCCTCCATGCGCTCATCGGCGTTAAGGTGACACTTCTTGTACTTCTTGCCGCTGCCGCACCAGCATTCGTCGTTGCGACCGGGCGATTTCATGTCGTCGAACATCAAGCGTCGCCTACCCTCGAACCTCGGCGCCGACGGCGCGGGAAACCTTCTCGACCAAACGGGTCTGGGCCTTGTCAACTTCCTCGCTGTTCAGAGTGCGGTCGGCCGTGCGCCATGTAAACGCGTACGCCATGGACTTCTTGCCTTCGCCGATGCGCTCGGCGTCGCGGTACACATCGAACAGGCAAGCCTCGCCAAGCAGGTTGCCGCCAGCCGACTTGATGCGCTGCATCATGGTCTCGTTGGTGACTTCCTCGTTCACGATGAAAGCGATGTCGGTGCTGACCGCGGGGAAAGTCGGGACGTCGACGTAGTCGCGCGCGGGGCGCGTGGACTTCTGAAGAGCCTCAAGATCGAGCTCGAATGCAACGACCGGGGCCTGAGCCTCGTATGCATCGACGGCCAGCGGGTGAAGCTCGCCCAGCCAGCCAAGCAGCGTGCCACCCGAATAGACGAAAGCGGCGCGACCGGGCTGCAGGTGCGGGGCTTCTTCAGCCGTAGCGGCCTTAAAGCGGACTTTGGAAACAGCGAGCTCGCGCATCAGGTTCTCGACAACACCCTTGCCATCGAAGAAATCGAACGGAACAACAGGGGCGTTCCAAGCGGCGTCGTGCATGGAACCAGCCAGAACGCCTGCCAAGCGCGACTTCTCCTTAGGCTTCTTCTTGCCCTCGTGAGCGAAGAACACCTTGCCGGTTTCGTAAAGCTGAACGTTCTTCACGCCATGGCTTTGGTTGTAAGCGACACTGCGCAGCAGACCGGGGATGATGCTTTGGCGCATCACCGATTGATCGGAGTTCATGGGATTCAGAAGCTCAACCGGATCACCCAGACCCTCGGTGCTCATACGCAGCTTGGCGATTTCGTCCGGATCGGCGAACGAGTAGGTCATGGTCTCGTTAAGGCCGCTGGCGCGCATGCTGTTGTTAACCAGGCGCATGAGCTTCTGCTCTTCGGTCAGGGCGCCAACGCGAGCGGGGCTCGCGGGAAGCGTCGACTCGACGCGGTCCATGCCCCAAAGGCGCAAAACTTCCTCGTAAAGATCGATCTCGCGCTCGAGGTCGGGACGGCACGTAGGCGGAACGACCTTCAGGACGTCGGCGTCCTGGGTGTCCTGGACGTCGCAGTCAAGGCGCTCGAGGATGTCGACGATGTCGGCGCGCGGCACGTCAAGACCCATCATCGAACCGAAACGGTTGACACGGAAGTTGAGCTCGGGGGCAACCGTCTTAGTGGGATAAACGTCAACCAAGCCGGGGCAAACGACGCCGCCGGAAACCTCAGCCAAAAGGGCTGCGGCCATGTCGGCGATCTCGGCGATGGGGTTGTCGTCAACGCCACGCTCGTAGCGCATAGACGACTCGCTGATCAGGCCCAGATTACGGCTGGTGCGGCTGGTGTGGCTGCTGTTGAAGGTTGCGGTCTCAAGCAGGACCGTGGTGGTGTCATCGGTGATCTCGGAATCGAGGCCGCCCATGACGCCGGCAAGCGCAACAGCGCGCTCGGGCGTGGAGATGACGGTCATATCGGAAGTAAGCTCGCGGTTCTCGCCGTCAAGGGTGGTGAACTTCTCGCCGTCTTCCGCGGCACGCACGATGATGTGCGCCTTGCCGTCGGCGCTTTTCACGCGATCGAAATCGAACGCATGAAGCGGCTGGCCGAACAGGAACAGGATGTAATTGGTGACGTCAACGACGTTGTTGATTGAACGGGCGCCCGCCGCGGTCACGCGCTCGACCAGCCAGTCGGGCGACGGGCCGATCTTCACGTTCTTGATGACGCGGGCGGTGTAGCGACGGCAGCGATCCTCATCGGCAATGACGACGTCGGCAAGCTCGCCGACGGAAGACTCGGACGCGTCCTCTTCCAGCTCGTAAAGCGGGAACGTGACCGGCGTGCGGTACATCGCGCCAACCTCTCGAGCCATGCCCACCATCGACAGGCAGTCGGGACGGTTCGGCGTGATCTCAAGGTCGAGGACTGTGTCGGAAAGCTTAGCATAATCGGCGAAGGGCATGCCCACCGGCGCATCCTCGGGGAGGATCATGATGCCCTCGTGGTCGCCACCCAAACCAAGCTCGCGCATCGAGCAGTTCATGCCGTTGCTGACGACGCCGCGCAGCTTCGACTTCTTGATCTTGACGTCGCCGGGAAGTTCGGCGCCTACAAGCGCCGTGACGATATGATCGCCCTCGTTGAAGTTCTGAGCACCGCACACGATCTGGAGGGGTTCGGGGGCGCCGTCGGCACCGGTCTGTCCCACGTCGACCATGCACACCCACATATGGTCGGAATCGGGGTGCGGTTTCTTGGAGACGACCTTGGCCGTGACCACGTGGTCGAACGCGGCGCCGGTTTTGTCGACACCTTCGACACCAGTGCCCGTAAGGTCGAGCCTGTCGCAGAAAGCCTGCGTGTCTGCGGGCACGTCAACGTACTCGCTGAGCCACTTAAGAGATACCTTCATTCAACACCCTCCTAGAACTGACGCAGGAAGCGCATGTCGCCCTGCAGCAGAAGACGCAGGTCGGGAACGTTGTACTTCAAGCACGCAACGCGCTCAACGCCTACGCCGAACGCAAAACCGGAATAAACTTCGGGGTCGATACCGGACATATCGAGGACGTTCGGGTCGACCATGCCGCAACCAAGGATCTCAAGCCAGCCCGTGCCCTTGCACATGCGGCAACGCTCGCCGTCGTGAGTATGACCCGTGCCGCCGCACACGCCGCAGCTGACATCGGCCTCGGCGGAAGGCTCGGTGAACGGGAAGTAGTGAGCGCGGAAACGCGTCTTGCGATCGGGGCCGAACATGGCCTTGCAGAAGTGCTCAAGCGTACCCTTGAGGTCGCCGAAGGTGATGCCCTTGTCGACAACCAGACCCTCGCACTGCGTGAACTGGGGAAGATGCGAAGGGTCGGCCACGTCGCGGCGGTACACCTTGCCAGGAGCAATGACGTAAATGGGAAGATCCTGGTCTTCCATGCAGTGAACCTGAACACCGGAGGTCTGCGTGCGCAGAAGAACGTCGGACTCGCCGCGGACCGCAGCTTGGTCGCCCGATCGGTCAAACACGTAGAAGGTGTCCTGCATGCTGCGGCTGGGATGGTCAGCCGGCGCATTCAGGGCCGTGAAGTTATACCAGTCGGTCTCGACCTCGGGACCGGTGGCAACCGTATAGCCAAGGCCTAGGAAGATGTCGCAGATCTCGTCGGTGATGCGGTTGATCAGATGACGCGTGCCGATCTGCTGAGAGCGGCCGGGCATCGTGATATCGATTGCGGAAGCGTTGATGGAAGCTTCGAGCTCGGCCGCAGCGAGCTGGGCCTTGCGCTCTTCCAGCGCCGCCTCGACTGCGTTGCGAACCTCGTTCACGGTCTTGCCAACCGTAGCGCGCTCTTCCTTCGCGACGTTGCCCATGTTGCGCAAGTAACCCGTAAGCGAGCCAGACTTGCCCACGACGGCCACGCGCACTTCGTCGAGCGCGGCAGTCGTCTGCGCCGCTTCGATCGCGGCAAGCGTCTCGACGCGCAGCTGGGCGAGCTCATCAGTAATTGCCATGCCTTTGCCTTTCCTTTCCGAAAAACGAAAAAGAGCCCTCTTCCGACTTGGAGGGAACGGCGTTTGCCGAACCCGGTCCAAGGACGAAAGAAAGCTCTCGCGGTACCACCTTGGTTGACGCGGCTAAGCCACGCCCTCTTGTTTTGATCCGATAACGGGGAATCCGTCCCACCCTATCTCGCCTTGCGCGCTTTGCCGCGCATTCGCTTTCAGGCAGGCTGCTCCGAAGGGGAACCACCGCGCTACCCGCTTGCCCCCTTCCAGCCATGGAGGGCATCTCTTAGAACGGGCGCCTGCACGATGTCGTCTTCGTCGAGCGCATGTAGCCGTCAGTATAGCGCAATCGGCAAGGCACGGCGTCATCCGTGGGCATCTTCAAATTGATTTCGCGAAAGAAAGCCCTCGTGCAACCCGTAAAGAACCTAAGCGGCTACACTTTTTCGAAGACTATCGAAACCGCGCCGGCAACCTGCATGCCCGCGCTGCAAACCGGCGAAACGCCGCCGACGAAAGGAATCAAGATGAGCTTGGGTTCGTGGCCGATAACCGTTGCGCTTTGGGCGGGCGGCGCGCTCATCGTTTTCTTCACACGCCAAGGGATATCACGCGATTCGCGCCTGACCATCGGCATTGCCGCTTGGTTCTTCCTAATGGGCGCCGCCGTTCTAGCGGACTCCCCCATCGCGCTGGCGTTCCTGATCTGCGTGCCCTTAGGTACGGGCATGGTTTGGGCAGGAATCATGCCTTTGCTCGACGCCGCCAACTGCAACATCAAAATCGACGCGATCTACCGCGGTCACACCCCCGAAATCGAATCACGCGAAACGGGAAGGCAGGTGCTCACGTTCTCATACAACATCGAAGACGCGCGCCTAACCGGAACGAGCGTGGACACGTTCACCACGGGGCAGATCGAGCGCCGCTTCACCGTTGGGAAGAGATACCCCATTTGGGTGAACAAGAACGACCTGACCGTTTGCAAGGTCAACCGATTCGAGAACATCGCGCTGGTGCCGCTTGCGCTGATCATTGGCGCGATCTTCATTGCGGTGCCTTTCATCAGGCTGCTGGGCGCCTAAATCGCAACGGCAATCGCCAAAAGCGCTGCCGTAAGCAGCATCGCCGCGATATCGCCCGCCAAAAACGGATACTCCTTGAACCCGCTTTCCCGCGTGCGCAGATTGAAGCCGCGAACCTCCGCAGCAATCGCCGCGGAATCAGTCTTGCGCACCGCGCTTACTAACAAAGGAACGCAAAGAGGGATCATCAGGCGAGCCTTGTTCACAATGCCGTCCTGGTCAAACTCGACGCCACGCGCGGTTTGAGCCTCCATGACCCCCTGCATGTCGTTCAGGAAAACAGGGATGAAGTGAACCGTCGACGCGAACACGAACGCGTATCGATAGGGCACGTGGCACACCTTCACCAGCGCATTCGCCATGTCTGTGAGCTTCGTGACATAGAACACCAAGAACAGCGGAACCGCACAGGCAACGAGGCGAACCACGATCAGCAACGCCGAGACCACGCTGCCCGTGCCTATATAACCCCAGGGAAGCGCGACCAAAACGTCGCCCGAAGGCGAGAACAGCAAGGCTATCAGCGCCAACAGAAGAGAGAAAGCCGCAACGGCTTTTGCCAGCCCCAAAGCCTGCCGGGTCATCTTGCACCGAGCGGATAAAACCACGTCAAGAACCAGAACGCAGGCCAAAAGCACGAAACTATCCGTCACGAAACACCCCGCAACGATAAGGAACGCCGAGGCGAGCTTCGCGATCGGGTTCATCCTATGCAGGAAACTGTCGCCGGGGACGAACTCCAAGAACCCCTTCATAGCGCACCTTCTTTCTTTGCGCACTGCACGGCAATCGCGTCCGTCATCTCGTCAAGCGTGTTCGCGCGCGCGATTTCGGAATCGGAGGCAACCACGCCCCGAGCTTCAAGCCTCAGGGAGACCTCGACGATCTGCGGGGGAAGCAGATGCGCTCGACTCAAGGCGGCCTCATTGCGGAAAACGTCGAACGTCGCGCCGTCGGCAACGACCTGGCCGGCCGTCATCACGATGGCGCGCTGTGCGTAATCGGCCACAACCTCCATGTCGTGGCACACCATGATGACGGTCGTCCCCTTCGCCGACAGGTCGCGCACGGCGTCCATCACCTTTCCGCACTCACGGAAATCAAGGCCCGTGGTGGGTTCGTCAAGAACGACAACAGGCGGTTCAAGCACGATGATCGAGGCAAGCGCCAAAAGCTGGCGCGTTCCCCTATTCAAAAGAAACGGCTCGGCGTCGCCGTCGAAAGCGAAGAGCTCGATCATCGCCTCGACCTTCTCCTTGGCCTGCTCGTCGAACCGTCCTTGCGCCTTGAAGCCGAATGCCAGCTCTTCTCGGACCGTCTTGCAACAGATCTGGCGATCGGGGTTTTGGAACAGAAAGCCGACACGCGCGGCCAACTCGCTTGTTTTCAAGCGGGAAACGGGGACACCATCGATCAAAACCTCTCCGGACGTTGGCTTCAGCAGGCCGTTGATCAGGCGCATCGTGGTTGATTTACCGGCGCCGTTCGTTCCCATGAACGCAACGAACTCGCCATCCTCCACTTTGAAGCTGACATCGCGTAGAACTGGGGTTTGCGTGTCGTACGAGGCCGATACGTTGCGAAACTCGATCATGCGACCGCCCCCTTCGCGCTCAGCAGATCTGAGCAAACGCGCACAGCGCCATCGACATCGCGCACAGCGCTGCCGGTTGCCAGCCCCCGCTGCTTCAAACGATTGACCAAGCTCGTCGAACGCGGGCAGTTGACACCCATCTCAAGCAACTCGTCGGAATGTTCGAGCACTTCGGCGGGAGATCCTTGAAAGCGGATTCGGCCGTCATCAAGCACAAGGACGCTATCCGCGAAACGTGACAGCAGGGCTATCTTCTGCTCCACGACAACCACCGTCGTCCCCTGGTTGCGCGCATATGATTCCAACAACTCGAAAACCGCAAGCGACGATGCGGGGTCAAGCTCAGCTGTCGGCTCGTCCAATATAAGCACACGAGGCTTCAGCGCGATCACCGAGGCCACGGCGACCTTCTGCTTCTGGCCTCCGGAAAGACCGGCGATGCTGCGGTAACACAGGTCCTCGATCCCCATTGCGGCCAAGGCATCATTCAGGCGCCCCTCGACCTGATCCTTCGGAACCGAGAAATTCTCAAGGCCGTACAGGATCTCGTCCTCGACCACCGATGTCACGATCTGGGAATCGACATCCTGGCAAACGCTACCGACCAAACGACTTGCATCGGTCAGCGACGCTTCGCACGTATCGATGCCTTCGATCTTCACGCTTCCATAAAAATCGCCCGGATAGCAATGCGGGATGATGCCGTTAAGCGCATACGTGAGAGTGGACTTTCCCGATCCGGCAGCACCGGTGATGCCCACGAACGACCCATCGGGAATAACGAGATTAATGTCCTTCAGCAGAAGATCCTCGCCCTCGCGATAGCGGAACGACAATTGAGATACTTCGATCATGATCGAACCTTTCAAGAGAAGCGACGATCGGGCGAAGAAAGATTGGTCGAAGACGATCAACCGAAAGGATCCGCCCAATCGCACGCATGAGCGACGTTTTTAGCGCTTCAGCACGGCACGAAGAACCGGGACAAGGATGACCGCAAGCACGGAGTTCATCGCGGCGGTACCCAAAACCATCGCCGCGTACACGCCGAAAACCGCGAGCGGGGCAAGATGGCTGATGGCAACGCCCACGATCATCGCGAAGGTGTAGCCGGACACGACCGTCGTGACGAAAGTGATGGCAATCGGGGCGATGACGTTTTGGAAGGCCTTGTTACCAGGCGCGACGTTGACAAGCGCCGCAACAAGCAAGCCGCAAACCAACGCGCCCAGCGTCTCGGAGGCGATGTTGACAAGGGGCGTTGCGTTCAGCATGGGAATCTGGCTGACCAAACCAACCAGCAAACCGATAATCGCCGATTGGTAAACCTTGGGCTTAGTGAGGATGATCGCCAAACAGTACATGGCGATCATGAAGTTGGGTTTCATTCCGCCGAAATTAAGGAAGCTCGAAACGGTCAGCTTCAAAACAGCGCCAGCCGCTATCAATACAGCGACAAGAATAAGATCGTGAACGGACAAGCCGTTGCTGCTTGCGGTTGCGTTGACGGTACGCTTCTGTGCGGTTGCTTGAGTTGCCATGATGATCGTTCCTTTCTTGGCGACCTGTTCGGTACGCCGACGGGCTCTTGCGAGCCATCCAATACTGCCGGCAGATCGAACAGGGCCCGAGAAACGAAATCAAAGCTTCGTCTTACCGCGCTTTCGCGACTTACTGCGTGCGACCCCGACAAACAAAAAGCCTGTCCTTTCAAGCCCTTGCGGACTTCAAAGGACAGGCTGATAAACCTGCGGTGCCACCTTTGATTGGTTCTGGTCAGGAACCCTCTCACGAACATGCCAACACATGTCCTGCCTCTAACGCGGGCTCACGGTCCAGATACTCAGCCTTGCGGCCTTTCCCCTTTCCCTCGGCGAACCATTTGCCAACCAGCTACTGCGGGATTCACACCATCGCCCGCTCTCTGTGAGTGCCTCTGCTGACGTTACTTTCGCCTCAACGGTTTCAACTATTAAGTTGTGCCGCTAATTTAGCTTGCCGCAACTTTCCTGTCAAGAGTTTTGTTTCAGCAACATTTCTCGGGCATGAGCGATGGACGCATCGGTCGCATCACCCGAAAGCATGCGCGCGATCTCGGCCACGCGATCGTCACCTGAAATGCTGGAAAGCACGGTGACGGGAGCGCCCTCGGAAGAAACGCTCTTCTTCACCACGTAATGGGAATCGCCGCGAACCGCCACCTGCGCGAGGTGCGTGACCACGATAACCTGATGCGTCTTAGCCAAATCGGCAAGAACCTCGGCCAAAGCAACTGCGGTTGAACCGCCCACGCCGGCGTCGACCTCGTCGAACACCAGCGTATCGATAGCGTCGGTTTCGCCAAGAACGACCTTGATGGCAAGCATCACGCGGCTGACTTCGCCACCAGAGGCAATGCGCGCAAGGGGTCGCGCCTGCATGCCGCGGCCGGGACGGTACATGAACTCGACAGCCGACGGGCCCGACTTCGTCCACTGAGAACGATCGAGCCGCTCGATGCGGCATTCGATTTCGGCACCCGACATCTCCATGCGTGCCATGTTCTTGGAAACCGCTTCAGAAAAGCGGGGAGCCGCTTGACCTCGAGCGAAATCGAGCGCATCAGCCGCTGCAGCCAAGCGTTCTTCGGCGGCGTCAAGCGCAGCCGTTGCCGCACGCAAGCGGGCATCGGCGTCGTCAACCAACGAGATTGCCTCTTTAGCCTGATCGCGCTTTTCGAAAACCTGATCCATCGTGGGACCGAAGCTGCGCATAAGCCCCTGAAGGGCAGCGAATCTCTCTTGGCTTTCCGCAAGCATTTGCGGATCGAAGTCGATCTTGTCCTGATAGCCGCGCACTTCAGCAGCCACATCCTCGACCACGTAGCCAACCTCGCGCAACGAGGAGGCAAGCTGGCCGAGCGTCGGGTCGACACTGGAAACTTGCTCAAGCTGATCGGCTGCGATGCCCAGGCGATCAAGAGCACCCTCGTCACCCGCAAGGGAGTCGCGCACGACCGCAACCGCCGTTGCCAACGATTCGGCGTGCTCGGCAAGCTCGAGGCTTTGGCGAAGCTCTTCGTATTCGCCCGGAACAGGGGAAACCTCGTCGATGCGCGCCAGTGTGAAGCGCGCTTCGTCAAGCTTTGCCGAACCTTCGGAGGCGGCGGTTTTGATTCGCTCGAGTTCGGCCGCGGCGCGAGAAGCCTCATCGAAAGCGGCACGGTAATCGCCAAGCACGTCAAGAACCTGCCGCCCTGCCCACGAATCGAGCATCCCGACATGGGCTGCGGGCTTCATAAGCTGCTGATGCTCGAACTGACCGCACAAGTCGACGTGCGGAGCGACCTTTTGGGCAACCTCGCGCACGCTGGCCATGCGCCCGTTCAGCGACACGCGCGAGCGCCCGTCCGAGCCAACACGCCTGGTAACGACAAGCTCGCCGTCGTCCTCGAAGGGTTCTTCAGCTTCATCGGACTGAATGTCGCCTGCGTCATGCTGCCCCGATTCGTTAGGCGTAAAGAAAAAGCGACCCGAGACCTCAAGCCCCGA
Source organism: uncultured Eggerthellaceae bacterium (assembly GCA_934630485.1). Classification (GTDB taxonomy): domain Bacteria; phylum Actinomycetota; class Coriobacteriia; order Coriobacteriales; family Eggerthellaceae; genus UMGS1502. Next base: position 26,748 of record CAKTWD010000004.1, read on the forward strand.
AGCCCCGTCTCGAACCATGTCGGCGCTTGACCGGGCGCCCATGAGCAGCTTCATAGCAGAAAGAAGCGCGGTTTTGCCCGCACCTGTTTCACCTGTGAGCACGGTAAGCCCACGAGATGGCAGCAAGGTTGCCTGCTCGATTAACGCAACGTTGCGAACTTGAATCTCGTCGATCATTCATCCTCCAAAAGGTTTCAGAGAACCGCTCCGAGTATAACAAAGCGGTCCCATCGGGCGCCCAACCGTCATCCAACGGGAATCCAACAAGCGCCCAACTGCGGCTCGCCGCGAAACCAGGTCACACGCCGCGCCGCAAACGCACGATCAAACAGGAAGCCAACACCGTTCGCGGCCTCCTACAATTCGTCAGTGTCCAGCAAAATGGTGAAGGGGCCGTCGTTTTGCAGGGAGACCTGCATATCGGCGCCGAATTCACCCGTTTCAACACGTTCGACGTCGCGACGAGCGCGCTCGACGAAGCACTCATACAGGGCGTTGGCGCTATCGGGCGAACCCGCCTTCGTGAACGAGGGACGATTGCCGCGACGGCAATCGGCATACAGGGTGAACTGCGAGACCACCAGAACCTCTCCGGCGACATCGTCAAGCGAAAGATTGGTTTTTCCGTTCTCGTCAGCGAAAATGCGCATGCGGAAGATCTTCGACCACAACTTCTCGACCTGCTCTTCAGAATCATCCTGACCCACGCCCAGCAAAATCAGGAAACCTTTGCCGATAGAGCCGACTACGTTGCCCTCGATCTGAACCTGCGCCTGCGCCACTCGCTGGATCACTGCTTTCATCTGCTGTTGCTCCCTTAGTTTCTGCGGCTTGAACCATAAGCCGCGTTTTTCCTATTGCCGAATGCGCTTCCCTTGCGCGCCTGCTTCTTCAAACCGGCCAGCGCGTCTTCTTCAGACATGCCTTCGAACGACGCGCGCAGCTTGACCACCTGATCGCGGATCTGCACAGCCTGCTCGAAGTCCATGTTCTTCGACGCCTCGGCCATCTCGTCCTCCATGCTGGAGATAATGCGAAGGACCTCTTCACGCGAAAGCTCAGCCAATTCCTGATTGACCTGCTCGGCCGTCCTGCCAGCACTTCCCTCGGTGACATACCCGATGATGTTGCTGATGGCCTTGCGGACGGTTTGCGGTTCGATGCCGTTATCCTCGTTGTACTTCATCTGAATGGCGCGGCGGCGACGCGTCTCGTCAATGGCCAAACGCATGGAATCGGTGATCTTGTCGGCGTACATCAAAACCTGGCCCGACACATTACGCGCCGCACGCCCGATGGTCTGAATGAGCGAGCGATGGTTGCGCAGGAAGCCTTCCTTGTCTGCGTCAAGAATGGCGACAAGCGACACCTCGGGCAGGTCAAGGCCCTCGCGCAGCAGGTTGATGCCCACCAGCGTGTCGAACTTGCCCATGCGCAGATCGCGCAGGATCTCGACACGGTCGAGCGTGGCGATGTCCGAATGCATGTATCGCGCGCGAACACCCTGGTCAAGTAGATGATCGGTCAAGTCTTCCGCCATCTTCTTGGTAAGCGTGGTGATAAGCGTGCGCTCGTCGCGCGAAGCGCGCAACTTGGCCTCGTCGATGATGTCGTCGATTTGCGAGGCAACGGGACGCACGATGATCTCGGGGTCGAGCAACCCGGTTGGGCGGATGATCTGCTCGACTTTCGCCTGGCTGACACGCTCCTCGTAATCGCCCGGGGTTGCCGACACGTAAATGAACTGCGGCACGCGCTGCTCGAACTCGTCAAAACGCAGCGGGCGGTTGTCCAGGCAGCTGGGCAACCTGAAACCGTGCTCGGCCAGGGTGATCTTACGAGAGCGGTCGCCTTCGTGCATGCCGCGGATCTGCGGCACCGTCACATGGCTCTCGTCGATGATACACAGGAAGTCCTTCGGAAAATAATCGATAAGCGTATACGGCGGCTCGCCCGGAGCGCGGCCGTCAATATGGCGCGAATAGTTCTCGATGCCGCTGCAGAAGCCCATGGTCTCGAGCATCTCAAGATCGTAGCTAGTGCGCATCTCGAGGCGCTCTGCTTCAAGAAGCTTGCCCTCGGAACGGAACTGCTCGAGGCGGTTTTGAAGCTCCTCGCGGATGCTTGCCATGGCACGATCGAGCTTCGGGCGCGCAGTGACGTAATGAGAAGCCGGCCAAATGGGAAGCGCTTCGTACGTTTGAAGAACCTCACCCGTGACGTTGTCCACTTCCGAAACGGACTCGATCTCGTCACCCCAGAACTCAATGCGGATGGGGTTGTCGGCGTACGGAGGGAACACATCCAGGTTGTCGCCGCGCACGCGGAAGGTCCCGCGCGAAAGCTCATAATCGTTTCGGTCGTATTGAATGTCGATGAGATCGTGGATGACATCATCGCGGTCGGCAGGTTTTTCCTTGTCAAGGAAAACCGCCATGCCCGCATAATCCATCGGCGAACCGATACCGTAGATGCAGCTTACAGACGCAACCACGATGCAATCACGACGCGAGAGCAAAGCGGACGTGGCCGCATGACGGAGTTTCTCGACTTCCTCGTTGATCGATGCATCCTTCTCGATAAACGTGTCCGAAGCAGGGACGTATGCTTCGGGCTGATAGTAGTCGTAGTAAGAAACGAAGTAGACAACCGAGTTGTTGGGGAAGAACTCCTTCAGCTCGCCCGCCAGCTGGGCTGCAAGCGTCTTGTTGGGGGCAAGCACCAACGTGGGCTTCTGCGTGGCCTCGATGACTTTAGCCATAGTGAAGGTTTTGCCCGAGCCGGTAACGCCCAAAAGGGTTTGATAGCGCATGCCGTCGTCAACATTCTTGGCAAGCGCCTTGATGGCTTGGGGCTGATCACCTGCGGGCTCGTATGGCGAGACAACCTTGAACGGCGTGTTGGCAAGCCTTACGTCAGGCAGCTTGCCTTCCATAGCGATACCTTCGAGATTCGAAAGATGAGCCATTGCGAATGCCCCTTAGAACACGATGGTGAAACAGAAAAGCGGCGCCGCGCCCGCACGGGCATGGCGCCGCGTCATAGCAACATGCTAGCGGTGTTAAAGCTGGATGCCCTCTTTTTCAGCGTAGTCGTTCCACCAGCTGACAACCTTGTTATACAGCTCTTCCTTAGTGCCGTCATTGCTGAACACAACATCAGACTCCTCGATGCGCTCAGCATCGGTTACCTGCTGGGCAATGCGACGGCGAACATCGTCCTCGGCCCAGCCTGCGGCAACAGCGCGCTGAAGGCGAACGTCAAGCGGAGCCAGAACGCCGATGACGATGTCGGCGGCATAGCCCATCGACGATGCGCGATTCTTGTACACCGAGTACTCAACGACCACGGCCTTGCAGCCCTTGTGCTTCAGCTCGTCCAGTCGCTCGACGAACAGCTCCTCGATGCGGGGCATGGTGATGCGGTTGAGCTTACGCGTTTGAGCAGGGCTTTCGAACGCCTTGCGCGCAAGAGCCGGACGGCTGACTTCGCCGTACGGATCGAAGATGTCAGTTCCGAAAGCACCGAGCAGGTCGGTTTTCACCGTCTCCCACATAAGAACGTCATGGCCGATTTGATCGAGGTCAAGCCAGTCCAAACCTTGATCGACAAGGGCCTTGCGTGCGGTAGATTTTCCGGCACCCATCCCGCCGATGACGAAGATTGTGAGCATGGTGACCTCCTGCATGTCGATCTGAAACAATAGAGATAAATATAGGTCTGTGCAGAGCCGTATATTTTATAATACACGAGCGTTTCGCCGCTATCGCATCCAACTTGCGTCTTTTTCCGCGGCGTGACCAAACGCGCCGATTGGGGTTGGCGCAAAAACAACGGCCTCTCGGCAGGCATTCGTCACGCCCACGGCCGATCGATAGCTTGATGGGGGAATCGTTCGATGAGTCGACCGAAAACACGCTACATCCCTTCGCTTGACGGACTGCGCGCATTTGCTGTTCTGGCCGTTATCGCCTATCACATGAACATGTCCTGGGCCCCCGGCGGCCTTCTTGGCGTGACCATGTTCTTCGTCCTTTCCGGCTACCTCATCACCGGACTTCTTATCGCCGAATTCGATTACTCGGGCACCATCGATCTTAAAGACTTTTGGATGAGGCGAATCCGCCGTATCATCCCCGCCGTCTTCTTTACCCTTATCGGCGTCGCTTTCTTATGCGTATTGTTCAACCACGCGCTGCTTACCAAAATGCGCCCGCAGATCCTGCCAACTGCCCTGTTCTTCAACAACTGGTTCCAGATCTTCGGCAACATCTCGTACTTCCAGGCACTTGGCGCCCCCTCCCCCATTACGCATTGCTGGTCGCTTTCCATTGAAGAGCAGTTCTATATCGTATGGCCCGTCTTCATGCTGCTGGCCCTGCGCGCTGGCATGCGCAAGGGGACGCTGCGGAAAGTCACCACGGCGCTGATCGTCGTCTCAGCAGTCCTGATGATGATCCTGTTCGATCCGACAGGCGACCCCAGCCGCGTTTACTACGGCACCGACACGCGTGCGTTCTCGCTGCTGATCGGCGCACTGCTTGCCATGATCTGGCCCTCGGCGAAGCTTTCCGACATCAGCGGTCGCGACCTTTCAGGCACAGAACGCATCGCCTTTGACGGCGTGGGCATTGCCGCACTTATCGGGCTGGTGCTGATGGTGGGCCTTACCAACGGATACTCACCCTTCATTTACTATGGCGGGCTGGTGCTTTGCTCGCTGCTAACCGCGCTTGCCATTGCCGTGATGGTTCATCCCGTCAGCGTCATCGGGAAGATCTTCTCGTGGCAACCGCTCGTGACCATCGGCAAGCTCAGCTACTCCATCTATCTGTGGCACTACCCCATTCTGCTTCTTACCACCCCGGGCAACCTTCAAGATGGCCTGCCTTGGTATCTCAGGATTTTGCAGCTTGCCCTGATCATCGGAGTGTCGTGGCTTTCTTACACCTTCGTCGAGAACCCCATCAGACACGGCGCCGTCGGCAATTTCGTGCGCAACCTGCACGAAGGCGCGTTCACCCTACGCGAATGGGCTCAAACCCATCTGATTCCCGTAGCCGTTTGCGCACTGGTTGTTTTGGTAACCGTTATCGGCTGCATCTTCGTTCCCGACACCAGCGCCCTTGAAGGCGGCGACCTGCTGATGAACGAAGAAGCCCAAACCAATGCGCCCGAAAACAGCGAGACCGAGCCTGCAACCCCGGCGCCCGACCCCTACGACATAGTCATGATCGGTGATTCGGTATCGGTGCGTGCTATCCCCGATTTCAGCCAAGCATTCCCACATGGCCTCATCGATGCGCAGGTAAATCGCCAACTTTGGGACGCACCGGGCATTTTGCAGCACTATCTGGACATGGGAATGGTCGGTGACGTGGTCGTGTTCGCACTGGGAACCAACAGCGTGGTCACCGACGACCAGATCGATGACGTGATGAGAGTGGTCGGACCCGAAAGGGATGTGTGGTTCGTGACCACACGCTCGACCACCGACTGGCAAGACGACTCGAATGCCGCACTGTGGAATGCGGCCGCCCGTTATAGCAACGTCCAGATCATTGACTGGTTTGCATTCAGCGCCAACCGCGAAGACCTCTTCGACGGCGATGGCACGCATCTTACCGAAGAAGGCGCCGGAATCTACACCGCACTGGTCAAGAGCGCGGTAGAGGCGTACCTGCCCGAGCACCCCGAAGACGAAGCCGCTACCGAAGGACCTACGGAAGGCGACGAGGCCGCTGCGGGTGAGGCGGCGTAGAATCGCAGTTTTGCCTGCCGCCTCGACAACTGAATATCAATAATCCAGAGGGGCGATTCGCCCCTCTTTCCATGCCGTGGCCGAGAGACATGAAGAAAGGGCGGGAAAGCTTAACGCTTTCCCGCCCTTAGCGGTTTCGATGCTAGCGGAAACTACTCAGCAGCAGTCTCGGTAGCCTCAGCCTCGGGAGCCTCGGTCTCCTTCTTGCCGTCCTCGGCAATGTTCTCGACCGCGATCTCGATGCCCAGGTCGGCAGCAGCAGCCTTCATGGACAGGCTGATGCGACGACGCTCAGGGTTGACGTCCATAACCTTGACCTTGACGACGTCGCCAACCTTCACGACCTGTGCAGGGGTGTCGATGTGACGCGGAGCCATCTCGGAGATGTGGACAAGACCCTCGGTGTTCTCGCCCAGAGCGACGAATGCGCCAAACGGAACAACCTTGGTGACGGTGCCGTCAACGATGGTGCCAACGGGGTAGTTCTCGACGAGCTTGACCCAGGGATCAGGCGTGGTCTGCTTGAGACCCAGCGAGATGCGCTCGCGCTGAAGGTCGACATCCAGAACCTCGACCTCGACCTCTTGGCCAACCTTGACGACCTCGGAGGGATGGTTGACATGGTTCCAAGAAAGCTCGGAGATGTGAACCAGACCGTCGATGCCGCCCAGGTCGACGAATGCACCAAAGTCGACGATGGAGGAAACGGTGCCCTTGAGGCGCATGCCCTTGGAGAGCTTCGCCAGGATCTCGACGCGCTCGTTCTTGCGGCCCTCTTCGAGGATGACGCGGCGGGAAAGAACAACGTTGTTGCGGTTGCGATCCATCTCGATGATGCGTGCCTCGAGCTCGGTGCCCAGGTAAGCATCCAGATCCTTCACGCGGCGAAGGTCAACCAGGGAAGCAGGCAGGAAGCCACGCAGGCCGATGTCGAGGATGAGACCACCCTTGACGACCTCGATGACCTCGCCAGTGACGGGCTCGCCGGCCTTGAACTTCTCCTCGACGGAGATCCAGGCACGCTCGTACTCGGCACGCTTCTTGGAGAGGATGAGACGACCGTCCTTGTCTTCCTTCTGAAGAACCAGAGCCTCGATCTTGTCGCCAACGGTGACCAGGTCGGCAGGATCGGCGTCCTTGCGGATGGAAAGCTCGCGAACGGGGATAACGCCCTCGCTCTTGAATCCGATGTCCACCAGGACCTCGTCGCGCTCGATCTTGACGACAGTGCCGTCAACCAGATCGCCTTCGTCGAACTCGGTGAGGGTGCCATCGATCATCTGGTTCATCTGCTCATCAGAGATGTCGGAGAAATCGATGACGGACGGGTTTTTGATTTCGGTCAAAACGGACCCCTTTCAATTCTCGGGGACCCTTCGCCATGAATGATTGCTGACATTTACCATGTTCGGGTGACGCGAAGCCCAGCTAGTGCCGAACCCCTCGTTGTGCAACAAACATGTCTCGGGGGCCAATACTGTTGCTTGCAAGTCCGTCCTACAAGCCGCATTAGTATATCACGCCGCAAGCCCCCGTGCGATGCGTTTCAATGACGTCGACAATTCACCACGAGTCGCCCAAATGATTTTGCAGTCAGCTTACCGTCCGACGCATTCGCGCAGTTCAACAACGCGCGTTGCGATCTTCTTCGTCAAGGCGGGCGAATGAGACACGAACACCAAGCCCATGTTTTGGCGTTCGCATTCCTCAAGCAGGAAACTCCAGATCTGAGCTTGCGTCACAGCATCGAGCATGGTCGAGATCTCGTCGGCGATTAGGTAGCGCGGAGAAGCGCCCAATGCACGGGCGATGCAGAAGCGCTGAAGCTCACCGCCGGAAAGTTCGTGCGGGAAACGCGTGAGCCATTCGTCGCGGATGCCGAGGCCGCGTACGATGCGCTCGGGGACGTCCCCTGCCTCGGCGAGGGTCTTCGCCATGCGCAAGCGCGGGTCAACCGCGGTGTCAGGGTGCTGGATGATAAACTGAACGGGGCTTGCGCCGTTGTTGGGCAGCGGTTCGCCGTCGATCAGGACCGAACCCGACCACGGGCGCTCGTATCCGGCCAACACGCGACAGAGCGAGGTTTTGCCAAAGCCGGACGGGGCGCTCAGGGCGACGCGCTCACCAGGGGCGATGGATAGATTGAAGCCTTCGTACAGAGTTCGCTTGCCGTAGCCGAACGTGACGTCGCGCGCCTCTAACATGCCGAACCCCCCTCTTCTTTAATAAATTGGCCGTCCTCATGCACTTCCGAGGAAGCGCCATCGGAGGCATCCGAGGCGCCAAGATCGGCAAGTGCCTGCCACAGCTCGCGAGAGAACGGATGGATCAGCCCGTCAGGCGTGCGGGCGGCAAAGTTCTCGACAGAAGTCTCCTCGACCACGGTGCCGTCCTTGAACACCGCGATGCGATCGGCCACACGAAGAGCCAACTCGATGTCGTGTGTGATAAGCAGCACACCGTTGCCTTGGTTGGCGAACGCGCGAAAGTCATCCATGGCGCGCACGGCAAGCTCTAGGTCAAGGCCAGGCGTCGGCTCGTCGGCAACGATGACGCGCGGGTCGTCCATAAGCGCCGTGCACAAAAGCACGCGCCTTGCCATGCCGCCCGAAAGCTCGTGCGGATACATGTCAGCAACCTGTGGGTCAAGCCCATAGCGCGTGAACAATTCCTCGCGTTTCGCACGACGCAACTCGCGGTCGGCACCGGAAGCGCCGAAGCCTTCCACCTGCTTGCCCACGCGAATCAGCGGGTCAAGAGCGCGCACGCTTTGCGGCACCATCGAGATGCCGTGACCGCGCAACGCGGCAAGACCGCTCGCGTCCTGAAGGTCGCCGTCATACCAAATCTTGCCCTTAACCTGAGCATTTGGCTCGAAAACGCCCATGACCGCGTCGGCAAGGAGCGTCTTGCCCGAACCCGACGCGCCCACAATCGCGATGATCTCACCTGCGTGGACGGAAAGACTCAAGCCGTGCAGCGCCTCCACGCGCTTCTTCTTCGCACGGAAAAAGCTCTGCCGCTCGTCGTACATGCTGAAGGCAACGGTGAGGTCCTCAACCTGAAGCAGATGGTGGCCGTGCTCGTGATGCGAAGCGGGTGCATGCGCATGATGATGGTGGCGCTCGGCATTAGCATGGGTCTCGTTGTGCGAAGAAGCCTGCTCGGGCACCCCTTCGACAACGCCGCCCAAAAGCTCGGCGCTGGAATTACCGTTCTCCATGGTTCCCTACCTTTGCGCCGTATGCGGATCGATGAGCTTGCGAAGCCCCGAACCAGCGAAGTCGAACAACAGAACGCATGCCACCAAGGCAAGGCCCGGGAACACGGCCAACCACCATGCACCAATGGACAGGTAACCCATCGACTCGCTTAGGATGATGCCGATTGCCGGCATGTCGGGCGAAAGGCCGAAGCCAAGGAACGTCACTGCCGCTTCGTGCAGGATGGCATGCGGGAACAGCAGAACCAATCCAACGATGAACTGCGGGAACAGCGCGGGCAGCATATGCGTGAGCGCGATTTTCAAGCGGCTTTGCCCTAGCTTGCGCGCAACCGCCACATACGGGGCCTCGCGGCACTGAAGGATCTCGGCGCGCAGCACGCGCGTAAGACTTGGCCAATGAGTGAGCGCAACGCCAATGGCCACGCCCCAGAAACCCTTGCCAAGGGCGAACGAAATCAGAATGAGCAACACGATATGCGGCACGCCCAAAACCAGGTCGACCAGCCACGTGACCACCGCATCGGCCTTCTTGCCGCCAAGAGCCGCGATCGAGGCCAAAATCAGGGCAATGATCGCGGAAGCGGTTGCCGCAACCAGACCCAAAAGCACGCTGGTGGAAAGGCCCGTCAAGGTTCGCGCCAACATGTCACGACCCATCCAGTCGGTGCCGAACAGGTGAGCCAGGCACGGAGCCATGTTCTTAGAAGCGAAATTCGTGCGAACCGCTTCATCACTCAGCAGCAAGCCAGCAACGACCACAACAACCAGCGCAAGCGCAGAGCCAACGCAAACCGCAAGGG
>CAKTWD010000005.1 GCA_934630485.1 uncultured Eggerthellaceae bacterium
GCGTCCTTCGGTACGCCGCCCCGACTGTTTGACTGTTTACTTGTTCGACTTGTCCAAGCCAGCCTGCAAAACTACAGCGATATCGCTATCGGCGTTAGTCGAATCGATGATGTCTTGAACCGAAATGCCCGAATACAGCATAGCGTAGCCTTTCGCCATCACTTTCTGCGTGTAACGAACGGCGGCAACCGCATCGCCGTTGTCACGCTTCTTAGACAGCGGATGGCGCGGCTGCTTATCTTCGGCGCTCAGAGCCTTCGAAATGTCGTAGAGCGAGATCCTCTCGGGCTTCTTCGCAAGCTCGTAGCCGCCGTTCTTGCCCGGGTGAGCTTTCACGATCCCCGCATCACGCAAGCGCAGGCACAGCTGAATCAGATAATCGCGCGGGATGGACATCTGGTCTGCGATTTCTTTAGATGAGCAGACGCGACCTTCGATAGCAAGGTACACGACGGCGCGAAAGCCGTAGTCAGACGACGCTTTGTTCTTCACAGGCGTCTCCTTTTCGTTTCAACCGACACCTTGACCGAGTGGACATCGATCCAAGGTAACCTCCCGAAGCTAACCCTCCTACAAAGTTAGCCTCCCCTTATGCGTTCATAATCGCATCAATAACGACGTTGGCAAGTCGCATTTTTTCGAATCACAGCTAAAACAAGCATCCAACACAAGGGAAACCCGAGCAGCAACGCCATCAACAATAATGTGTTCAAACTAAGGTGCGCAAGCAACCGAATTCCAACAAGATCAAACAAGCCTCCAGCAAACCCTTGCCACACTTCGACGCTCTTTCAGCCTCCAACAAAAGCGACGACGCGAATGCGAAAATGCGCCGACGGAATTCAAACGAAAGCAAGCTGGAACCCAACAAAAAGCCACCGTCCTCGTTAACTTTCGCAACGAATCGTCAATCATGTTAGGCACACAGCAGAAAAACATGTTAGCCTATCGATATGAATCGCTCAGAAGACATCCAAGCTGCCAAGCAGCACATCCGCGAGATCGCACTGCAAAAGCGCGATGCCATTTCGTTTGTCGATCGCCTCGAACGCAGCGCGATCGTCTGCGAACGCATCGGCGAGCTTTTGCGCGATAAGCTCCCGGACATCCTCACCGACGAGGTGATGTCTTCCCCGACGTCCATTCCGACGCCCGAGCTTCCGTTCATGCGCCCTTACAACCCGCCAGAAGAAGCCAAGCGATGGCAAAGCTCTGGCATCGGCACCGAGGCCGCATCCTCGAACACGGACGACCAGCCGCTTGCATGCAATGCCGGCCAGGAATGGATGTTCGAACCTCAGTCCACGCGCCCCGAAGACGAGAAGCCTGTTCTCGCGCTGTACTCCTCCATGAAAAGCGAGGTAGATCTAAGCGAGTTGGCACACGGGGCATTCGCGCACGAATGGCGCGTCTGCTTCCCCGCCATGGTGCGCGACCCCGAGAGCCCCAGCGATAAGCGCATGGAGTTCTTCGAGGTTACATGGGCTCAGCTGAAAGCACTTGTCGATTCGTTCCTCTCTCATCAACTTCGCGTCTACACGGTTGAAGAGCTTGAATCGGCGGGATTCCCGCATATCCTTCCCGACCAGATCACGGCCATCGTCGTTCCGCTCGTCGCATTCGACGACCAGAACAGGCGCTTGGGTTACGGCGGCGGGAATTACGACCGCTACCTGCCAAAACTGAACAAGGACACCGTCATCATCGGTGCGGCCTTCGACGAACAGCAGGTTGACGCCATTCCCGTTGATCAGCACGACTTGCCGCTGGAGAACATCGTCCACGCATAACAGCGTGCAGTCGGCGTGTACCCAAACACGGGTGCAACACCCATCCAACCAGAGTCAAACACACGCGAACGCGAAACCAACAACAATCGAACAATGAGGGAACAGGATTGTCATGCAACTCAACGAAATGCAGTTCGATCTGCTGAAGAAACAGCTTTCCAACCTTAAAGAGCGTTCGGCTTTCTATGCCAAGAAGTACGCCGATTTCGATCCCACAACCGTCCAGACTCAGGAAGACTTCGAGAACATCCCCTTCACCGAGAAGTCCGATCTTCGCGAGGCTTACCCCCTGGGACTTGCCGCCGTCCCCGAAGAAGAGATCGTCCGCATTCATTCCAGCTCGGGCACCACAGGCACGCCCGTCATCATCCCCTACACCCAGAAGGATGTTGACGACTGGGCAACCCTGTTCGCGCGCTGCTACGAAATGGCGGGCGTCACCAACAAGGACCGTATCCAGATCACCCCAGGCTACGGTTTGTGGACCGCGGGCATCGGCTTCCAGGCGGGCGCCGAGCGCATTGGCGCGATGACCGTCCCCATGGGTCCGGGCAACACCGAGAAGCAACTGCAGTTCATGCGCGACATGCAAACCACCGTCCTAACTGCAACCTCTTCGTACGCCTTGCTTTTGGCTGAGGAAATCCAAGCCCGCGGCATCCGCAGCCAGATCGCCCTGAAGAAGGGCATCATCGGTTCCGAGCGTTGGAGCCAGAAGATGCGCGAGCGCATCAAGGATGAACTGGGCATTCAGATTTACGACATCTACGGCCTGACCGAAGTATACGGCCCCGGCATCGGCATTAGCTGCGATTACGATCAGGGCATGCATTATTGGGACGATTACATTTACATCGAGATCCTCGATCCCGAAACGCTCAAGCCCGTCCCCGACGGCGAATGGGGCGAAATCTGCATCACCACGCTGGTCAAGGAAGGCGCGCCGCTTATCCGCTTCCGTACGCACGACCTGTCTCGCATCATTCCAGGCGAATGTCCCTGCGGCTCCAAGTTCCCGCGCTTGGGCATCATTCAGGGCCGCACCGACGACATGATGAAGATCAAGGGCGTGAACGTGTTCCCGCGCCAGATCGAAGAAGTGCTTGCCCTGTTCCCCGAGCTTTCCAGCGAGTACCAAATCCGCATCTCGCATGTTGCTGGGCGCGACACCATGCGCATCTACGTCGAAACCGACGGTACGCACGACTTCTTGAAGACGGCTGAACGCATTGCAAACGAGGTCAAGAGCAAGGTCGGCTTCACCCCGCTGGTGAAGGTGGTTGAGATCGGCCTTTTGCCTCGCTCCGAGAAGAAAACCAAGCGCGTCATCGACGAAAGGTACGACTAAAAAATCGGCTGCGGGCGCGAACCCCACAGCCACCCAGCCAAGCACAAAAAATGAAGCCGTCCTATTGGGCGGCTTCAATTGCTTTCAGGTTCAATTCCACGAATCGCGATTTCACGCAAACCTCGATCGCAGACTTCAAGTCGTCAAGATCCAACGGAATATGCCCCACCGACAGCGCCTTCGCAAGCAACACGGTGTTAAGGGCCTTGCGATTGCCGATCTCCTCAAGGATGGCGGCATCATCGACCTCGACCAGCTTTTCTGGTTGATCAGCGAAACGCCCACGCAGCCATGCAAGCACCTGCTCGGCCTGATACGGATCGTCGCTCAATGCAGCCGTAACCGGCTGAACACCCGTCGTCGCCGTTACCAGCAAGCCATCGGAAGACAGATACGGCAAAACGCGCGCGCCTTCCGCGGGTTCGAACGCGATAACCAAATCGGCGGTTCCACGAGCAATAAGCGGCGCATGAACTTCTTCACCGTTGTTGCCCATGCGCACATGAGAAACAACGCTGCCGCCACGCTGGGCCATGCCGATAGTTTCGGCGGTGCGCACGTGCCAGCCTTTCTCCTGAGCTGCCTGAGCAAGCACCTTGGCCGCAAGAACGGTTCCCTGGCCGCCAACACCGGTAAGCATGATGTTAAGCATGGCTCTCCTCCTTCACCGCACCGATGGCGTCGAACGGGCAAACCTGCGTGCACAAACCGCATCCGTTACAGGCCCCGGCATCGACGAACGCCTGGCCGCGACCTTTGCTCTTCGGGTCTTCGGCTGAGGTATCGAATCCGATGCCCGGGCAACCGATCTCGGTGATGCACACCTTGCAACCCGTGCACTTCAACGGATCGATAACCACCGGAGCCGCAGGCTTCACCAACTGAATGCAGGGCGATTCGAACAGAATGGCCGACGGGCCCTCGAACTCGATGGCCTCGCGGGCAGCATCGACGGCAGCCTGTTTATCCAACGGGTTCGCACGAACGATGCACTTGAAGCCGTTCGCGCGAAGCACCGCCTCGATCGAAAGCTTCTCGTTCACAAGACCCATTAGGGTAACGCCCGTGCCCGGATGGGGCTGCGCGCCGGTCATGGCGGTGGTTGCGTTATCAAGCACGACCACCGTGATGTCGTGGCCGTTGTAGGCAGCGTTCGAAATGCCCGTGATGCCACTCGCGAAGAAGGTCGAATCACCAACGAACGCAATGGCCTTCTTGTCGGGGTCGGCAATCGCGAAACCCTGCGCCATGGTGATGCCCGCGCCCATGCACAGGCAGGTGTCGACAGCATCAAGCGGCTTGGCGTTCCCCAAGGTGTAGCAGCCGATATCGCCACAATAGACGGCCGGGGTCTTGCCCAGGGCCTTCTTCACGGCATAGAAGCTCCCACGATGCGGGCAGCCCGGGCACAGCACCGGGGGACGAACCGGGAGATCAACCGTATCGACAGGCGCAGAGTCATCAGCAGCAAGCTCGCTCAAACCAAAGAAGTTCAGCAGGCGGGCTTCGATATCATCGACGTCGTTCTCGCCGCGCGCACGCGTATCGCCCGTCTGCTTGCCCAAGACGTCGTAGCCGGCTTTCGTGCGACCAGCGAAACGAAGCAGCTCGTCTTCGATAACGTAATCGAGCTCCTCAAGAACAAAAATACGCTCAAGACCCCGAACGAACGTGGCAACGCGCTCTGTCGGGAACGGGAAAGGCGTGCCAACCTGCATGAAACGATACGCCGGCAACTTAACACCAGCTGCGGCGGCCTTCGATTCGATCACGCTTAGCGCCTCAAGCGCGTAAGCCGTAGAAACGCCACCCGCCACAACGCCGATCTTGGCGTCGTTTGCGACGATGGCGGCATCGGTGTCGCACTTCGCTAGACCGTTCGCGTAAACGGGGTTGAATGCCCCCAGCGCCCCGCTAGTAGCGCCAGCAGCGGCAGATATCGAGAAATCATGCGCGATGCGCGGAAGACGATCCTCGATCTCGCCATGCGCTTCGAACGCGCGGCGGGGGAAAATAACCCACTTGCTAGGGTCACGTTGAAAACCACCGTCGGGAAGAGGACGCGCGAACGTTTCGTCGGCAACATCGAAGAACGCGGATGCATGGTCGATGCGCGTGGTGGGCCGCACAATGACAGGAGTGGAATAGCGCTCGGACAGATCGAACGCCTCGCGCATCATGGCGAACGCCTGCTCAGGCGTGGCAGGGTCCAAAACAGGAACCTTGGCGAACGCGGCATAGCGGCGCGTGTCCTGCTCGGTTTGCGACGAGATAGGACCAGGGTCGTCAGCAACCAGAAGAACCAAGCCGCCGCGAATACCCACGTAATTCAGGCACATCAGCGCATCGGAAGCGACGTTCAAGCCCATCTGCTTGCAGGTGAACAGGCAACGGACGCCTGCATATGCCGCGCCACCCAAAAGCTCAAGGGCGGCCTTCTCGTTCGTCGACCACTCGACGTACACATCGTGCGCCGTTCCCGCTGCATACAGCTTCGCCACCGTCTCGACGATCTCGGACGAAGGGGTTCCCGGATAACCGGCGACCACGTTGACGCCGGCCTCAAGGGCAGCATGAGCCAAAGCCTCGTTGCCCATCAGCAATTGCTTCGCCATATGCACCTCTCTCGAAATACTGTAAGCAAATGCGCGGACGCCCAAACGCCCGCGCACCGTTGTTCAAAACCGAAGCTACCTTCGATTACCCGTTTTCCAAGACCTTCTTTTTGTACTTCTCGGTGATCTCCCGAGTAACCTGCTCTCGAGTTTTTTCACCAGATGCCATACTTTCCAGGTTCTTGTAGCAGTCACGCGATAATGGCATGTTTTCCACGGCCATGGTCGCCGCAACCTGCTCTATCGCGTGGCGCTGCATTAATCCTCGGCCATCTGGCGCTTGAAGTCGATGATCTTCTGCTGCATGGCAGCGTCGCCCGTTCCCAGCATCTGAACAGCCAGGATAGCGGCGTTCTTCGCGCCGTTGATAGCGACGGTGGCACACGGCACGCCCGAAGGCATCTGAACCATGGACAGAAGAGAGTCAAGGCCGCCCAAGTCGGAGGTCTTCATAGGAACGCAGATAACAGGGTTGGGGGTGTACGCCGCAACGACGCCGCCCAAATGGGCTGCCTTGCCTGCGGCAGCGATGATCACTTTGATGCCACGCTCATGCGCAGTGGAAGCCCACTCATGAACCTCAAGCGGCTTGCGGTGCGCGCTGGCAACCTTCACCTCATACGCAACGCCGAACTCATCGAGCTGCTGCATGCATGCCTCCATGGTGGGCATATCGGACTTCGAACCCATGATGATGCCGACAACCGGCGTGTTTTCTTTAGCCATCTCTCGTCTTCTCTCCAATTGGGAAATTCCAGAACAAACTAGCTTTTTAGAATTATGGCACGAGGCATCAGCCGCATCGGGCAGAAGTGAAAAGTTCACGCAACAGCGTTTAAGAAGAATGCCTTGAAAAGCAAAACGGGAGCCCGAAGGCTCCCGATTGTTTATGGTGGTCAGAGGGGGACTTGAACCCTCGGCACGCGGATTTTCAGTCCGCTGCTCTACCAACTGAGCTACCTGACCATATGCACCAATTGCGATGCGAGTTGATAGTTTATCGGAAAGCGCGGCATCGGTCAAGCACTAATTGCAGTTTTATGAACGCAATTTCCCATTTCACCGATAATCGCCGCTTTGAATCGCATCGCCGCAGTTCACGCTAGATGTTTCCCTTATTTACGCCAAGCCAAGCGATTGCCACACAGGCACGCTGGCCATGCATGCGATCAGATTGATCACCATGAATGCGACGTCGAACGACAGCGTGTCCTCGTGCTCGCACATATCGTTGCCGGTTGCGCGAAGAATCGGAATGAACACGTTGTTGGTGAAACGCAAGTGCCAAACGTTCGCAGAAGCGCCGCAAACGAACAACGTGACGAACGGGTTGATACCCGCAGCAGCCGCAACACCGCCAAGCGCCGCCAGGAAGATGACCTGCGTCGCCGTGGATGAAACAACAACCAAACGAACCAGATACGTCAGGATGCAAACCGCGAACACGTAAACGTAGGGATTTGCGACGATCGGGGCGGCAATAGGCTCCATAACGGTTGCCAGCCACGTGGAAATCCCCAGCTTCGTCAAAAGCGACGCCAGCGAAAGGATGCCGCCGATCAAGATCAACGTGTCCCACGGCATGCGCTCGGTAACGTCCTTCGTGTCAGCCAGACCGATGACCGCCATGATCGCGAAGATGCCTACGCTTACGATTGCGGCGGATAAGCCCACTTTGCTACCGAAGATCCAGCCGATCACAGCAACAACCAGCAATACGACGGTTGTCTTCTCGGCCTTGGACATGGGGCCCAAGTCCTCGAGCTGCTTTGCCGCGAAGCTATTTTCGCCAGTTGACGCAACGGACTTGCTTTGCGGCTTGTTCGCGCCGGAAATGAACAAGATCGCGATGTACGACAGCACGGCAACGACTACGAACCAAATCGCGCAGGCGATGAACCAGCTGGTCCACGTCCAGTTTGCCTGCTGATCGGCGGGGAGCATGCCAATGGTGATCAGGACGGGCGCTGCACCGGTCATGAATGCAAATCCCAAAATGCCCGCAGTCACCCAAACGGCCAGGAACATACCCGTTGCCTGCTTGCTGCTGCGCTCGTAACCAAGGGCCTTGCTAGCAGCGGCCGCGATAGGCGAAAGAATGACGCCCTTGCCGATAAGCGCCGGGATGAAGGGCGACACGACCAAACCGGTAGCGTAGAAGGCGGTCATCTGGCCTCGGTAGGTTTCGGGGAACAAGCGAAGAACCCAAAACGCCAGACGCTTCACCAGGCCCGTTTTCGCGATAACCGTCGAAATACCGAACGCGCCGAACAATACCCAGATGGTGCCGTCGGCAAACGATGAGAACACATCGCCGAACTTCGCCAAGCCGAACACGACATACGCCGTCAAGCACGCCAGAAAGGCAGCCCAGTCAGGCACAGCACGAAGAACAAGCCATGCAACGACGCAGACGAAAATGCCGGCGTAGATCATCGCCGGTTGAGTCAACCCTTCCGGCGCGGGGACAACGCCGCTGATCAGGGCAACGATCATCGGGATCACTATCTTCAAAGCCCTTTTCACAGTACCACTCACGAGAAATGGCCTCCTTCGTTTTCCAATCCAGACGCGATCTTAGCAAACCCTAACTTTGACATCTCCGAATCTTTTAAATCTCAGGCTTAATTAATCGCTGATTAACAAACAGGTGCGCAAGGCTGGGTTCCGCGTACAAAAAAAGCGCGTCCCTTGTGGGACGCGCTTTTCCAGAAAGGGAGCCAGATTACATCAGGCCGAGCATCTGCCAAACCGGAACGCTTGCGAGGCAACCAATCATGTTAATAACCATGTAAGCGTAGTTGAACGGCATGGTGTCTTCGTGCTCGCACATTTCACCGTTCTGAACACCAAGCAGCGGGATGAACTCGTTGTTGGTGAACTTGAGGTGCCAAACTGCGGTAGAGCAGAGGCAAACGAACAGGGTGACGTACTCGCTGATGCCGCAAGCTGCAGCGACGGAACCAAGAGCAGCCAGGAAGATAACCTGGGTTGCGGTAGAAGAAACAACAACCAGACGGACAAGGTACGTAAGAATGCAGACAGCTGCAACGTAAACGTAGGGGTTGGAAACAACCGGAGCGGCGATAGGAGCCATGACGCCGGCAATCCAACCAGCGATGCCGAGCTGAGTCAGCAGAGAAGCCAGGGAGAGAATGCCGCCAATGAAGATTGCGGTGTCCCAGGGAATGTTGCTGGTGAGGTCCTTGGTGTCAACCAGGCCGATGACAGCCATGATGGCGAAGATGCCGACAGAGATAATCGGAGCGCCCAGGCCGATCTTGCTACCGAAGATCCAGCCAAGGATGGCGATGAAGACCAGGATGCCGGTGAGCTTCTCGGCGTTGGACATGGGGCCCATTTCCTTGAGCTGCTTCTTGGCGAAGCCCTTCTCGAAGCTGGTCTGCTCGAGAGCTTCCTTGTCGCCCTTCTTGGGGCCGTAAAGAGCAAGGATGACGATGTAGGAAAGAACTGCGACGATGATCAACCAAACGGCGCAGGCACCAAGCCAGCTCATCCACGTCCAGTTACCCTGCTGCTCGGCAGGAAGCATGCCGATGAGGATCATGACCGGTGCAGCGCCGGTAAGGAATGCGTAACCCAGAATGCCGGTAGTAACCCAGACGGCCAAGAAGATGCCGGTTGCAGCCTTGCTGCGAGCGGCATAGCCAAGGGACTTGGTTGCAGAAGCGGCGATGGGGGTAACCATGACGCCCTTGCCGATCTTAGCGGGGATCCACGGGGTGATGGCGAAGCCTGCAACGAAGAATGCGGTCAGCTGACCCTTGTAATTCTCAGGGAACAGGGACAGGATGGCGAAAGCCAAACGCCTAACCAGGCCGGTCTTCACCAGAGCGCAGGTCATGCCGAATGCGCCGATGAGCAGCCATACGGTGGAGTCAGCGAAGGGCGCGAAAACCACGCCGAACTTAGCAACGTTGAACACAACATATGCGGAAATGCATGCCAGGAAGGCAGCCCAGTCGGGAACTGCACCAAGCATGAGCCACACAACGACGCACTCAAAGATACCCAGGTAGGTCATCGCTTCCTTGGTCAGCCCCTCAGGCGGCTGAATCATGGCGATGATCACGCCAACGATCGCTGGGATGGCGATTTTGAGCGCTTTCTTCACTCCTTCATTCATTTTTCTCTCTCCTTTATCGGTTTTTCCAACAGTTCATAGTTCCGTCGGATTCCTTATCGTGATAAATATAGCAAGGAAAGAGTTTTTGTGTCATGGAAGTTACGGTTATTTCGATTTTCTATGGCAGTTCTTGCATCTATTCGAAAGCGCCTATATCGGTAGATACTGGTCAGCTCAAATCCAACGCGAAGTAACCAACCATCCAACGCTTAACGCGCATGCTTCGCGCTAGCCCCCGAACGGCAAGGTTGCAACTTATGAAGATCACGGTCCAACAACTCAGGTACCTGCTGAAAGCAGCCGAAATCGGCTCGATCTCGAATGCCGCAAAGGAACTGTCCATCGCGCATGGAACCATCTCCGAGGCCATCAGCCAAGTCGAGAAGGAACTTGGCTTTGAGGTTTTCACCCGCAGCAAGCAGGGCATCACCCCTACCGAAAAGGGCATCGAGGCTTTGGCGTATGCGCGTCGTGTCACCGAGAGCATGAACGCGTTCGAGGACCACTACAGCAGCCACTCGTCTCGCATTGGCCGCTTCGCCGTCTCAACGCAGGAATTCAAATTCGTTATCGCCGCATACAACCAGGTCACAAACACGCTTGACCCGTGCCGTTACGAATTCGCCGTGAACCTCAGGCAGTTCTTCAAGCCTGCAGACGACGTGTATGCGGGTATCAGCGATATCGGGGTCATGTTCGTCATGAAAGAGAACGAGCAACTCCTTTACGACCGTCTTGAACAGAAGGGGCTTGAATTCCATCCTCTATTCAAGGCAAACTTCTGTGCCTATCTAGATCGCAATCATCCGCTGGGCGATCGTGAAACCGTCTCACTGAAAGAACTTTCCGCGTATCCCGAATTCTCGTTCGAGAACTTCCGCCATATGAAAATGACCGGCCGTTCGCAACTTACCACGCCGTCTAACTTGCGCGGGCGCAACACCATCGCGCCCGACGATCTTGCGCATCCCGACCTGATCTCGCAGATCGCCGAAATCGATGGGTTTGCACTTTGGGTAAACCTCTTCCCGAATCATGCCCCCTACGAGCGCACGGTCATCATCCCGCTGAAGGAAGAGAGGTGGATGAAGATCGGCTACGTC
This sequence comes from uncultured Eggerthellaceae bacterium, assembly GCA_934630485.1. Classification (GTDB taxonomy): domain Bacteria; phylum Actinomycetota; class Coriobacteriia; order Coriobacteriales; family Eggerthellaceae; genus UMGS1502. The sequence continues at coordinate 11,004 of CAKTWD010000005.1, forward strand.
ATCCAAAAGGGACGCGAGCTCAACGAGGTCGAGCAGCGCTTCGTCGACTTGATGAAGATGTACGACCCCGCACTGCGCAACTAATACCCGCACCCCGTCGCAAGCGCCATCGCGAGCACACGAAAATCTCGAGTCCAAAAACTTCGAACGTGATGAATGCCTGCTCGGAATCCCTGGACACCGTATAAGCCCAACGCGAACGCTGACCAAACGACAAAGCCCAGCCCCGAGAACTCGGGAGCTGGGCTTTTCAGCTTGCTTGTTGAAACTACGCCGCGCGAATCGCCGACACGGAACCAAGCAGAAGCGCGACAGCGCGAAACGCAGAAACAGCTGTTAGACGCAGGGCTTGCCAGCACCGAACAGAAGCTCGCGCTCCTCGTTCGGCAAAGCCGCGCGAGCCTGGTCGCGCAGGTTGTTCACGCCGATGAAGAACTGCCTCATCATGGCAACCACCAGATAGCGGCCCTTCTTGGTAAGCGTGATCTCGAACTCGTTGTCCTTGTCAATGGCGCCGACGGTCTTCATGAACATCATTTCCATCGGCAGGCCGTTCTCGACCGTGCAACCGAAATCGCGCTCCCACTGCTTCTTGTCCAGGCGCAGGCCGAACAGCTGCATCAGGAAACGATAACGCATGCGATCATGCAGGTTGAAATCGGTCTTGCCCATCAGAGACATGCGGCCGCTTTCGATTGCCTTGTTGTACTCCTTTACCGAGAACGTGTTCACGTACAGGCTGGAACCCAGATACGTGATGCCGCCGGAGCCGATTGCAGGGTATTCCTCGTACTCAACCACGTACTCGTCGATCATCTGATCCTTGGAAGCCGTAGCGGCTGCCGCAGGGGTCAGGGCACCGTTGTCGTAGTCGAAACGATTGTACGTCCAGGCGCTGCTGTGCGTGAACAGCGGATGAATGCCGCCGGTCAGCAACTCGTCGATAACCTCGTACAGGCGCTGCTCGCGGTTGTAATCTACCTTGCCAACCGTGCGGGCAAGCGAGCGCTCGACGGAAGGCGAAGCCATCAGCGGATAGAACGTGGTCTGCGTCGCGCCCGATTCGACGATCTTCTCGATGTCGTTGATCAGCATTTCCTCGGTCTGAGCCGGGAAGTTGAAGATCATGTCGACATTCATCGAGGTGAAGTAAGGCACGGCAGTTTTAATGCGCTCGAGGATCTCTTCAGCGCTGCCGTACTTGTCGAAACGGTCCATTTGCTTAAGCAGGCCGTTGTCAAAGCTCTGAACGCCGACACTCAAACGCTGGACGCGACCCTTCAGCTTATCCAAGTACTCGGGCGTAAGGTGGTTGGGGTTGGTCTCGCTGGAAACCTCTTCGATCGAGAAGTTCTCGCGGGCCATGTCGATGATGTCGCACAACTCATCGATCATGATGGTGGGCGTGCCGCCGCCGATGTACAGGCTCTTGAAGTCGTACCCCAAGTCCTTCAGCATCAGCATTTCCTTCTTCATGTTCTTGAAGTAAGGAATGGCACGATCCTCGCTGAACGGGAAGCGATTGAACGAACAATACGGGCAAAGACGCTCACAGAAGGGCACATGCATATACAGCATGTAGTCCTTGCCGGGGGTGGGCCCGGGAAGAGCCGTCTCGGTCGTGGGATTGATTTTCAAGTAATTCTTCGAGGCCTCACGAACGGCCGTGCTGATCAAACGCTCCGAAATCATCGTTGGCTAATCCTCCGTCGAATTGCCTTCCATTGCCTTCATTGCCTTAAGGCCAATATCCTGGCGGTACTGCTTACCCTCGAAATTAATGAGGTCGCAAGCACGATACGCAAGGTCACGCGCCTCTTCGAACGTATCGCCCATGGCGACGACGTTCAGAACACGGCCGCCAGAAGTAATGAGCTCGCCGTCGGCGTTCACCTTGGTGCCCGCATGGAACACGGTGACGCCATCGAGGTCGTTGGCATCCTCGACGCCAAGAACAACCTTGCCCTTCTCGTAAGCGCGGGGGTAACCCTCGCTAGCAAGAACGACGCCGCAAGCCCACTGATCAGACCACTCAAGCTCGACGTCCTCGGGACGACCTTCTGCAACAGCCATCATGACATCCACCAGATCGCTCTTCAAACGGGGAAGAACCACCTGGGTTTCCGGATCGCCGAAGCGGGCATTGAACTCAAGCAGCTTCGGACCCTGCGGGGTAAGCATGAAACCACCGTACAGAACGCCGCGGTAGTCGTTATCGAACTCCTGAGCGGTAGCTGCAGCCGCGCGCTCCATGATGTCGCGCATGGCATTGAGCTGATCGGGGGTGACGATGGGAACAGGCGAGTAAGCGCCCATGCCGCCGGTGTTGGGACCCAAGTCGCCATCGAACGCGCGCTTGTGATCCTGAGCAGTGGACATGCAATGGGCTTTGCCAGCCGAGACGAATGCGAAAAGCGAGCACTCGGGACCGGTCAGGCACTCCTCAATGACAACAGTGGAACCGGCCTCGCCGAAAGCGCCGGCGAAGCACTCGCGGACGGCATCTTCTGCAGCCTCTTCGCTGTCGGCGACGACGACGCCCTTGCCAGCAGCAAGACCGTCAGCCTTGATGACGATGGGCGCACCGGCTTCGCGAACGTACGCCAGGGCAGATTCCTCGTCGTTGAATACACCGTACTTGGCAGTGGGGAGATCGTAGCGCTCCATGAATGCCTTGCTGAAGGCTTTGCTGCCCTCAAGCTGAGCGCCCTGAGCGTCGGGACCGAACACCGCGACGCCGGCTGCGCGCAGAACATCTGCGACGCCCGCGACAAGCGGAGCCTCGGGGCCGATGACAACCAGGTCGATGGCGTTCTGCTGAGCGAACTCCAAAACAGCCTGACCGTCGTTGGCATCAAGGGCGGGGACGTTCTGAGCGATATCCGACGTGCCGCCGTTGCCGGGAGCAACGTACAGGTTCTGGGTTTTCGGGGACTGCGCAAGCGCCCAAGTGATGACGTGCTCGCGGCCGCCGCCGCCCAAGACCAGGATGTTCATTTAATTAGTCCTCCTCGCGATACCAGCTGCGCATGATGGTCTGATCACGATCGGGGCCGACGGCCACGATGCTGATGCGCGCACCGGTAAGTTCTTCAAGATGCTCAACGTACTTGCGGGCGTTTTCGGGAAGTTCTTCGAAGTTGCGGCAACCCGTGATGTCGACGCCCTTCCAACCAGGCAGTTCCTCATAGATGGGCTTCGCATGGAACAGAACGCTCTGCTGCATGGGGAAGTAGTCGTAACGCTTGCCGTCGCATTCGTACGCAACGCACACTTTGATGGTGTCGAACGCGGAAAGAACATCGAGCTTGGTAAGCGCGATGTCGGTAAGGCCGTTCACCTCAACCGCGTAGCGGCCGATGACGGCGTCGAACCAACCGCAACGACGCTTGCGGCCGGTGGTTACGCCATACTCGTGGCCAACCTGGCAAAGCATCTCGCCAGTCTCGGCTTCCTCGCCCACGCCGCCGTCTTCGGCGAACTTCTGCTCGGTGGGGAAAGGACCGCCACCGACGCGGGTGATATAAGCCTTCTCGATGCCAAGCACGCGGTCGATGTGACGCGGGCCGATGCCCGTACCCGTCACAGCGCCGCCGGCGCAGCAGGAAGAAGAGGTGACGTACGGATATGTACCGTGGTCAACGTCAAGAAGCGTGCCTTGAGCGCCTTCGAACAGGATGTTCTTGCCCTCGCGGACGGCACCGTTCAAAAGCTCGGTGGTCTCGACGATGTAAGGCTTCAAAATACGGGCGTAGGGAAGGTACTCCTCGCAGATCTCCTCGACCGTGTAGGTGTGAATGCCATAGATCTTCTCGAGAATGGGGTTCTTCTGAGAAAGAGCAGTCTGAACCTTCAGACGGAAGATCTTCTCGTCAAGAAGGTCCTGCATGCGGATGCCCTTACGAGCGATCTTGTCCCGGTAGCACGGACCAATGCCGCGCTTGGTGGTTCCGATCTGGTTTACGCCAAGGCTCTTCTCGTCGGCGCCGTCGAGATCCTTGTGGTACGGCATGATGACATGCGCGTCGCACGAGATCTTCAGTGCCTTGCAGGAAATACCCTCGGCTTCGAGCATTGCCATCTCTTTGATCAGGACGCCGGGATCGATGACCACGCCGTTGCCGATGACAGGCGTGCAGTTCTCATACATGACGCCGGACGGCATAAGATGAAGGGCCAGCTTCGTGTCGCCATGGATGACGGTATGACCCGCATTGTTGCCTCCCTGGTAACGTACGACGAAATCGTAGTCGCGGGAGATCAGGTCGGTTACTTTGCCTTTGCCCTCGTCGCCCCACTGAGCGCCAACGAGTACAGTGTTCATGACATGCGTCCTTTCGCTTAAAAGCGGCAAAATGGATTTAACGAACAGCTTTTGATTATATTACAGATCGATCACCGTGCAGGCTGGGTCGGCCATGCCCATCGCTTCTACCACTTCTTCATGACAGGTGAAGACGATGACTTGGCGCGTGCGCGCAAGCTGGGCCAACGCGCGAGCCGCACCTGCACGACGCTGCGAGTCGAAGTTGACCAGGATGTCGTCCGCCAAGATAGGCACCGACTCGCCGACGTTGTCTGCGCACATCAGCAAAGCAATGCGCAACGCTAGGTAAAGCTGCTGGCACGTTCCAAGCGACAGATGCTTGGGATCGCGCTCGTTGCGAGCCGCATCAGTGGCGATAATCGTGCCTTCCGGCGAAAGGGCGACGCGAATCCACGCGCCGTCGGTCATGAGCGACAGAAGCTCACCCGCGCGACGGTACACTTCGGGCTGACTGCGCGACTCCCACTCTTCAACCGCTTTTTCAAGAAGAAAGCGCGTCGTCAGCAGATTGGCAAGCTCGGCCTTGCCGTCAGCCATGCGAGTGCGCAGCTCTTGGTAATGCTGCTTCGCTTCGTCGAGCTCTCGCATATCGCGGGCGCGGGCCAACTGCTCGCCCAATTCGCCATAGCGCAAGCCGATCTTTTCAAGCGAGGAAACCATTTCGTCGCGTTGTGCTGACTTACGGGCAACCACCTTGCCGATAGAGGATTCGTCGAGCGGAGTTGTACGCGTAGTCGACGAAACAAGGTTCGCCCACTCCTCATCGGCGATTTCGCCAACCGAGCGGATCAACCTGTTGCGTTGCATGTCCAAATCGGACAGAGAGTTCTTTGCGTTCGCCAAACTGATCTCATACGACGCGGCCTGCTGATTGCGCAGTTCGTTTTTGGCGCGGAAATCGCGGACTTCGTCAAGAATGGACCGAGCGACGCGGATGGATCCACCGGCCTGGCTGAATCCGTTGGCGGAAAGCCAACGAGCGATCTGCTCGTCAACGGCGTCCTTGGCCGCTTTCGCCTGATCGAGTTTCTTCTGGTCTTGAAGCATCACCCATTGGGTGTCCTGCAAACGCGAGTCGAAGGTCTTCTCATCGCGCTCGGGACGGGCAACCAAGAACACGGCTGCGGCCGCCAGCACCAAGGCGAATAGAATGAGCACCGCGCCCAAAACCGAGAAGGAAAGGCTGCCGATCACGCGCCCCTGCATGAAAACAGGAACGCCCAGAACAGCGAAAACAACGGGCAGCGCGATTGAAAGAACGATCTTCAAGGTACGTTGGTTGTTTCTGTCGGAAGCTTTTGCCTCGTTACCTTGCAACTCAGTCAGAGCATCATACGCAGCCACGGATGCAGCGTAGTCGCTCTCCGCGGTTTGCAGCGCGTGGTCGGCGCGCACCTGACGTTCCGACAAGTCGTCCATCTTCTCGCGCAAAGCACGCTCTTCGACGGGAGTAAGCTCAAGCAGCTCAGGCTCGAAAACGTTCGCGACGCCAACAGGAGCGGTGGCGCGCTGCTGATCACGAGCCTGTTCCTTCAAGTCGGCGAGCTCGTCAAGCAGGATCTCTCGCTGCTCGTCCATTCTTTTCAACTGTGCGCGTTTGCCAACCAAAGCGTCTATCTGCTCGTTGGCGCTAGAGATTCGGCGCGAAAGCTCTTCGCGCTTACCCTCAAGCGCGTGGTACTCCCGCGTCTCTGACTTCAGACGCTCGGTCTCGTCAACCGCACGCTGGATACGCGCGCGGGTCGCCTTCATGTCGTCGGCGATTCGCACGAGAGAATCCGTCGCCGATACCGCCTTGGATGAATACGCCTGGATTCGATCGTTCACATCCGCAAGAGCGTATGTCGGACTTGCTTCGGTTCCCGAACCCGCAGTAAGCAAATGAGATGTGATGTCGGTGGTATTGCGAAGCGACCTCAGCTCGTCAGACGTCAGCAAGAACATCGTGCGGAAGGTCTCGCGATCGATGTCGGCCACCACGCTCTGATCGCCGATCAGGCCATCGGCATTGCGAGTACGGGAAATCACCGTCTCATTTTCAAGAACAGTTCCCTGAACAGGTGATTCGTCGAATGTTTCACGTGAAGCACCTTCGGCAAGGGAGGAATCGCCTATTCCAAATGCCCCCTCCAGGCGCTCGGCGAACACCAGCGCGCCTGCACGTTCGGCGTAATCGGGCTTGTAGGTGTTTCGATTCGTACGGGCGTCTTCCCAACCGAAAAGCAAGCCGCCAACGAACTGCGAGAGGGTGGTCTTACCCGCCTCATTCTTGCCGAAAACAACGTTCATACCAGGCGCGAAGGGTCCGACGGTTTTGTTGGAGAACGCACCAAAACTGTCGATACGAGCATATTTCAAGAAGCGTTTCATTTAGACGCCTCCATAAGCAGATCGAGTGCAAGGTCCTCGGCCGCGTTCACACATCGCTTGGGGTGCTCGATCACGTCAGCAGGAAGATCCAACCCACGCGCCAAGAACTCCTCGCTAAGATAGCGGTTCAGCTCGGCAGGGGACTTCCTTGCCTGGTCGGCGATTGTCATAAGCGAAGCGGGGAACAGGCCTTCCTTCGCCAGGGCCTTCTTATCGAACGGCGCTGAGGTTTTGTCGATGATCGCGTCGCAAAAGAAAACAGGGTAGCTCGCATTCACGTTCTCGCGAATATCCTCGATCACGCGACCGCGCGAAAGCGTTTCATGCAAGTCGGTCTTACCGGTAAGCGTGACGCGAACGCACATCTCTTCGCACTGAGCCTTGCCGTTCGCGCTGAACATCTCTTTCAAAATGGCCGAGGTGACATCGGCGACTGTCAAGCACTCCGAAACGTCCACCTTCAGCTTTTCCCATACCACGCTTGCTGTAGGGATGAAGCGCAGTTGGGGATCCTTCCTTTCCTCCAAAGTAACCAGGTAGCACCCACGAGAACCATCCTCGTTGATGTCGCGACCCTGTACATCGCCCGAGAACACCACGCGCGGGTCTTTCAGCGATGGATACGCCTGACGCCTATGAATGTGGCCGCAAGCCCAGTAATCGATGCCGCGGTCAAGCAACGACGCCGGTTTCACCGGAGCCTTGAAATCCTTATCGAGACCCGTATGAATGACGCCCACCATGAACGGAGCTTTGTCAATTGCCTTCAGGTTGGCTTCGAGCTTTGGGTCGGATTGGGCATGTGCGCCGCGCGTCGCATCGGCTCCTGCGGTGAATTGACGCTTAAGTGCTAAGACGGCTTCCTCACGCGAGATCCCCTCCGAGATGTCGCGGTCTTCGGGCCACGTTTGATTGAAGAAACTGCGACCGCCCAGCAAACACAGCGGCTTGCCATTGCGCGAGTACGCCGCAAACGTCGGCGACTCGGCGCCGAACATCACCGTATTCGGCGGAAACTCAACGAAGTCCCTGCTCCACGAGGTATACGGGTCGTGATTGCCCGTTACCAGATACACGGGGATATCGGCCTCGTTCAAACGCTGAAGACCCTTAAAGAAGTCCATATAGTCGCCGTACGAAGCACGCGCCGTGTCGAAAACGTCGCCGGCAATGATGACGAAATCAACCTCGTTGTCTATCGCGGCGTCGATGACGCGAGCGTATGCTTCCATGATTGCGCGCTCAAGGCGTTTCGACCATGCCGGTGAAAGCGATCTTAAGCCGCGGAAGGGCGCACCTATATGAAGGTCCGCCGCATGAATGAATGTCACTTGTTTAGCCATGGCTTCAGTTTAGCGCGTATGAGGCAATCGCGGGGAGACAAGGACGACCTTGGCTGCCCGTCGACGCGCAAAAAGACATCGAGGCACGTGATGAAGACGCACCCCCAACTAAGCAAACGATTGAAATAACTTCCCGGCAGCTGATATGCCCTAGTACGGAACGCGCGAGTCGTCCGCATAATCCATGAAACGGGTTCTTTCAGGAATGAAGGTAAGCGTGATATCACGTGTGGCGCCGTTACGGTGTTTTGCAACGATGAGCGTGGCCGTATTCAAATCAGGGCGTCCATCTCGCTCGGCTTCGGTTTCATCCATGCTTCGATCGATGAACATGACGATATCGGCGTCCTGCTCGATACTGCCCGATTCACGAAGGTCGGAGAGCATCGGGCGCTTATCGGCGCGCATCTCAACCTGACGAGAAAGCTGCGACAATGCGATAACGGGCATGTCCATTTCCTTAGCGAGGATCTTAAGGCCACGGGAGATCTCGCCGATCTCGACAGCGCGGTTGCCATCGCCGCGCAACTTCGGCGAAGACATAAGCTGAAGGTAGTCGACGACGATAAGGCCGTTGCCCTGAACGTGACGTAACTCGCGGCGAGCCTTGGCGCGTGCCTCAAGAATGGAAAGGCCGGGCGTGTCGTCGATGTACATATCAAGTTTTGAAAGCCTGTTGCACGCATCGGCGAGGGCGCCCCAATCGGCATCGGACAGCTTTCCCGAACCGCGAACAGAGGAAAGCGCGACGCCTGATTCCGACGATAGAATACGCTGAACCAGCTGAATGGCGCTCATTTCCAGCGAGAAGAACGCAACCGAAGTGCCGCGCTTTGCAGCGTTAGTTGCAAGGTTCAGAGCAAACGAGGTCTTACCAACACCAGGTCGAGCCGCCAAAATGACAAGGTCTCCGCCGCGCAGGCCATGGAACAGGCTGTCGACGTCAGTAAAACCCGTGGGAACACCTTGCATGTCGCTTTGATTCTCAGACATGCGCGTGATCTCTTCGAACGCAGAGGTGATAAGCGAATCCATCTTCACGAACGTAGAGGAGATACGCTGCTCGGTTACGTTGAACAAGGTTTTCTCGGCAGTCTCGACAACCTCGGAAAGGTTGTCGGGCGCTTCATAGGCAAGCGCGTTGATCTCGGCTGCGGCGTAGATCAAATCGCGCAGCACCGACGTGCGCTTCACAATGTCGGCGTGGTTCTGCCAATTGGTAAGCGCAAACGTGTTATCAGCCAGAGAAAGAATGTATTCACGCCCGCCCACAGCTTCAAGCTGACCTGAAGCAGCAAGCGTGTCGGCAAGCGAGATCTGGTCGATAGGGATGTTGCGCTCGTTCAACCCGTACGCAGCCTCGAAGATGACTCGATGGGCAGGGCGATAAAAGTTGCTGGGCTTTAGTTTGACCAGAATATCCTCAGCAGCCTCGGCGTTCAGCATAAGAGCAGCAAGCACCGATTTCTCCGCCTCGATATTCTGGGGAATCTTGCGCTCATTTGGGGAATTCTGCTGGTAGTCGTCATTTCGACGAGCAAACTGCTGATTGTCGTATGGCATGTGATTTTTCCTTCTGATCAGTTCGGATTGCCATGGTAAACCATAGAAAGCCCTGATAGAGCGAAGATTTTATCCCTACATAGGCGCTTAATCGCCATTTCCACCGCCAAAAAAGAAACCCTCCTTGCCCCGTACTTGGGGAAAGGAGGGTTTTCCACGTTTTCCACCGACCTAACGGGGGAAAACTATTTATTCTGCGTCCGCAGTTTCTTCAGATTCGGCAGCGGCCTCGACGACCTCAGCCTCTTCCTCAGCAACTTCCTCGACGACGGGCTTGGCCTCGATGTCAACGACGGAGATCGTGGCGGTAGCCTTGATGTCGCGGTAAAGGTCGATCTCGACCTCGTGCTCACCGACGGTCTTGATGGCGCCGGAGATCTTGATGCGACGACGATCAACCTCGACGTCCTTGACCTCCTTGATAGCGTCAGCGATCATCTGAGCGGTAACGGAGCCGAACAGAGCGCCGTTCTCGCCGACCTTAGCCTTGATGACGACCTCGGCACCCTCGAGCTGGCCCTTGAGCTCGGTAGCGTTGGCGATACGAACCTCTTCGCGCTTGGCGATGTTCTTACGCTTCTGCTCGAGCTGCTTCAGGTTGCCAGGGGTGGCCAAAACGGCCTTGCCCTGCGAGAGCAGGTAGGTGTTGGCAAAGCCACGAGCAACGTCGATGACGTCGCCTTCGCCGCCCTTGCCCTGAACCTCGGTAAGAAGAATAACCTTCATGTCTCCTCCTTAGCCTAGCGGTTGCGGCGATCGCCACGGCCGCTGATTGCGGGCACCGCGTAGGGCATGAGAGCCATCTCGCGGGCGCGCTTCACAGCGTTGGCGATGTCGCGCTGATGCTGAGTGCAAGCGCCGGTCACGCGACGGGGCTTGATTTTGCCACGATCGGTGACGTACTTGCGCAGCATCTGAGTGTCTTTGTAGTCGACGTATTCTGCCTTATCCTTGCAGAACTGGCAGTACTTACGGCGAGGCTGCTTCGAGTATTCAGCCATGAGTACCTCTTTCAATTCGCTTAAAACGGGATATCCTCGTCGTATACAGACGAAGACGTTTCAATGACGGGGGCCGCAGGTGTGGGAGCGGCGGGGGCGTAGGACTGGTTTCCGTAGCCACCGTTGTTGTAACCGCCTTGCTGGCCGCCATTGCGAGACGACATGAATTCGAGGTCATCCACGACCACTTCCAGCTTGCTGCGCTTCTGGCCGTCGCGCTCCCACTGGCTCCAGCGGAGCTTGCCCTCGATGGTCACCTTGGTGCCCTTCGAGAGGAAGCGAGCGAGGCTTTCAGCACGCGTGCCGAACATGGTGCAATCGACGAAATTGGGATAGTCCTCCCACTCACCGGTCTGCTGATTACGACGACGATCGTTGACTGCAACGCCCAGGCTCAGAACGGCCATGCCGCTTGCGGTGGAACGCAGGTCGGGATCGCGCGTAAGATTACCGCTGATGATCACTCGATTGATGCTCATGTCTCTTCCTTCTCTCTACCTTTGCGCGTCAAACGCGCTGCTTGAACTTTACTCGCGGTCGGTGCGCTTCACGATCATGTGGCGAACCACGGTGTCGTTAATGCGCAGGATGCGGTCCAGCTCGGCAATGTTGGCAGGATCAGCGTGGAAGTCGACCAGGGTGTAGTCACCCTCCGTCAAACCGTTGATCTCATAAGCGAGTTTGCGCTTGCCCCAAGCATCAACGTTGTCGATAGCACCCTTACCTTCGGTGATGGTGGTTTCGATACGCTTAGCAGCAGCGGCGCGGGATTCCTCGTCGGCAGCAGGGTCGACGAAATACAGCAATTCGTAAGCCTTCATCAGCTCACCTCCTTTGGTCGTAAACGGCCCCGGGCTGGTGAAGGCATAGCCGGGGCAGGAAAAACAGCTTGTCTATGGTAACAAAAGCAAATTTCACCGACAAGCCTGCAACCTGCGCGAACACACTGCGTTCACCGTTTCATCACGCGCGATCCAACCCCTAGCTGGCTCACAGCCCAACCGCGATTTCCTTGAAACGGATTATGGGCGACCGACCTTGCAGCCGTATCGCCCATAATCATTTCTTTTATTGCGGATTTGCCGAAATAATCTAACGCGTTTCGCCATCGAATCTGACGGGAATTACTCTGCGTCGCCCTCAGAAGCAGCCTCTTCTGTTTCCACGAACACCGACTCATCAAGGACGATGACGTTGGAAGCTTCCCCCCTCATCTACAACTTCTCCTTGTTCAGAAGCCTCTTCGGGCGTTTCGATGGCATGTTGACGAAGGTTTGCCATAAAGTTCGGGGCATGTCCGATGTAGATGGGATCATCCTCGAAAGTGAACGCACCGTCCTCGCCGATGGTGTAAACCAAACCGACTGCGTAGCCGTCCTCACCGCCGGGAACGCCGCCCTCGGCGATGATCGCATCGATGGTGCCGGTATCAACCTCGATCTCGCCATCGTAGACGAAGCCGTAAGCGCGGGCGCCAGCAGCATCGCGAACCGTATGAGCGGCCTTTGCATAGCAACCTTCGACGGTTTCGGAGTCGGCCTCTTCCTCGACAAGCGTGTCGGCCATAACCAGACCGGTACGGGGGACGATACCCTCGCCGGATTCCAGCATCTCGCGCGACTCATTGATCAGAAACAGCAGGACACTGCTAAGAACCTCGGGCATTTCAGGTGCTGCGGTAGGGGCTGCTTCGACGATCCTATCGGACATGAGGATCTCCTTTCGTCTAGAAACGAAAAACGCCCGCATAGCGGGCGTTAGTCTTGTAACTGGCGGAGGAGGAGGGATTCGAACCCTCGTCACCGGGGATACCGGTGAAACGGTTTTCGAGACCGCCGCATTCAACCACTCTGCCACCCCTCCGCGTGGGGTGAGCCGTCATTCTGACGACTTATCGCTAAAGCCTGGCGCTTTGCGATGTTACCTGTTCTTCAATTAACAACGCTCAACCTTTCGGCTGAGCGAGTGAAATTTCTGGCGGAGAGATGGGGATTCGAACCCCAGATACGCTTTTGGCGCATACACGATTTCCAATCGTGCTCCTTCGGCCAGCTCGGACATCTCTCCGCTTCTTCGTAATACCGCGTTTTTCGATTCGCAGCGCGTACGTAGTATATAACAGCTAATACGATGCAACAAGCGAATAATATTCATCCGTACAATTTATCTGCACAGGAATGTCGAAAAGCTTGGACATCATTTCACCTGTAAGAATTTGCTTCTTGTCCCCATCTGCGAAAACGCTACCGTCACGAATCAAAAGCAAGCGATCGATTTCAGGGATGATGTCTTCGGGATAATGCGTGACAAGGACCACAGACTTGCGTTGCTGGGCCAAAATCCGCATGCTTCGACGCACATAGAACATGCCTTCGGGGTCGAGCCCCGTGCAAGGTTCGTCGAAAATCAAAGCATCGGGATCGTGCATGAGGGCGCGAGCTATAAGTACGCGGCGAGCTTGGCCTGTAGAAAGCGTCATAACGTCGCGCGAAGCCAAATCGTAGATGCCAAGCATCTTCATAGGGGCAATCGCACGCTCACGGGCATCATCGGCCGCCTCCGAAGAAACGGTCACGGGCAAACCGACCGTTCCCGTATAACCACCGGCAACGATATCGATCGCCGGCAGATGAACGCTGATCTCGCTCTGCATGCTGGACGATACGATTCCCAACGCACGACGAAGGTCGATGAGGGTAGCACGAGGGTTTCCCCTGAACAGTACAGGCGGGATATCGCGGTAGATCGGCATCATCTCGCGTGTCATCAGTTTGACGAAGGTTGATTTTCCAGCACCGTTCGGACCAAGAATGGCAATGTTCTCGCCTTCATCAAGCTGAAAGGAATCGACGCTCAAGAGCGTCTTGCCCTGGCGCTTAACTACGGCGTCGGTGATTTTAATAAAAGGAGGTGCCACGATGGCGGTCGTTTCGCCGCAAGCATCGATCTTGTCACGATCGGTTGAACCTTGCACTGCGAATGACTCCATGGCGGCACCCGTCTTTCTTTATCGAGTTTATTTAGAAGCAGCGCTATCCTCGGTAGCCCCGCCGTCCTCGGCAGCGGACTCGTCGGAAGAGGCTTCAGCATCAGAGGTATCGGTCGAATCGGCTGCGTACTTGCTCATGTCAACGTTGTACGACAGATCCTTGGGCATGTCGTTGATTACGATATTCGCGTTTTCACGCTGCTCGGCGACCCAATTCTGAAAATCGGTCTGACCTTGGCTGGACTTCAGCATCTGCTTGATGGTGCTTTGGAATTCCGCAGGCAGGGAGTCATAGGTGACGGTTTCCCCGTCTGCAGGCTGGAACACATCGGTGCATTTGATGATGTGGATGCCATACTGGCTGGTGATCAAACCGCTGACCTGGTCCTTCGAAAGAGCAGAGAGCGCGGTGGTGTACTCGGAGACGAATGAGCTGAGCTTATCCCAGCCAACATTACCGCCATCGCTTGCGCTGCCGGTATCGGTGGAGTACTGCTTTGCAGCATCCTCGAAAGAGATCTCACCGCTGTTAATCTGATCAAGAACCTTCTGAGCGGTCTCGGTGTCGGTTGCGGCGAAAAGGATGTGCGAAGACTTCTTCGCGCCCTTGAAGTAAGACGAATACATGGTCGCGTAAGAGCTCAAGGTGTCGGCGCTCAGGGAATCGTCGGTGACAGCGTCGGCGAACGTCTGAGTGAGCTTCTGGGTGATGAGCGACTCCTTGATGCGCTCGCGATAAGTTTTCTCGGAGAAACCGGCATCCTTCAAGGCGCTCTGCCAGGCATCGTCGCTGGAGTAGTTGGCCTTCATCTGATTGACGTACTGGTCAACTTCGCTTTCCTCGACAGTGACGCCCTTGTCGGCGGCACCCTGCTCGGCCAAAGCCTGATCAATATAGGAATCGATCATCTGGCTGCGAACCGATTCGGGGGTCATGCCGTTCTGAGCGAGGAACTTGCCCCAGGAATCCTCATCCTCAAGACCGTAGTTTGCGCGAACTGCTTCAACTGAAGCGGTCACGTCAGACTCGAGGATCTTGGTATCGTTAACGGTTGCCGCAACTTTATCGCCCGAAGCGGAACCCGAACATGCCGTAAGGCCGAGGCAACAAGCGAACGCGAATGCGCCAGCAACAACAGCAGAAGCGATCTTGGAGGATTTCATACAGGCATGTTCCTTCGTTTGAATGTTTGAAGTACGTTTCCGAACCAAGTTACGCGGATTTAAACGCAATGCCGCGACTGTTTCGCTGTGGATTTTCGCACACTGGCTGATGCTGGTTTCCCTTTGCACAATATGGCTACACTCGATTCATAACAAACGAATCGGCAAGCTGCGCACGGTGGGCTCTATGCCTGAAACAGCGTGCAGATCGACGCATTCCTGATGCGCGAGCCGCCGTCAGGTCGATGCGGCCACCGTGCATAAACGCCCGCCCGATCGAACAACCGCCTGTCTAATCCATGCATGAAAAAGCCGCGCACCCGTTGGGCACGCGGCCGATTTTCATCCAATCGGTGATGGATTCTGATGGAACCCAACAACGTCGATTATTTCTTGTTAGCCTTACGACGATCGGTTGCCGACAGCAAGCGCTTGCGCATGCGGATCGACTGGGGAGTGACCTCGACCAACTCGTCGTCCTCGATGTACTCGAGAGCCTCTTCCAGCGTGAAAGTACGCGGCGGGGTAAGCTGAATGGCCTTGTCTGCGGTCGATGAGCGCTGGTTGCCCAGGTTCTTGGTCTTCTCGACGTTAACGACCATATCACCTTCCTTGGCAGACTCGCCGACGATCATGCCTTCGTAGCATTCGTCGCCAGGACCAACGAACAGACGGCCGCGTTCCTGAAGCGTATCAAGAGCGTAAGCAACAGCTTTGCCGGTGGACATCGCGATCATGCCGCCGTTCTTGCGGCCGGTCATCTCGCCGGAGTACGGACCGTACTCGCGGAAGTGATGGAACAGGATAGCCTCGCCGTGCGTGGCGTTCAGGATGCGGGTCTTCAGGCCCATCGTGCCACGGGACGGAATGCTGAACACAAGGTGGGTGGTGTTCTCGTCGGACGCCATGTCCTCCATGATGCCGCCAGCGGTACCCATAACCTCGATGGCCTTGCCCGAGTAATCGTTGGGAACGTCAACGGTGGCTTCCTCGATAGGCTCGAGCTTCTGACCGTTCTCGTCGATCTTGTAAACGACCTGCGGACGACCAACCTGGAATTCGAAGCCCTCACGGCGCATGGTTTCCATGAGAACGGACAGGTGAAGAACGCCACGACCCGCCACGCGAACGCCGGACTTGTCCTCGGTTTCATCGATGCGCATGGAGATGTTGCTCTCCTTCTCGCGCATGAGACGCTCTTTCAGCTGACGAGCGCCGACGATGTCGCCCTCGCGACCGACAAGCGGGCTGGTGGAAGCCTCGAAAACAACGGCCATGGTGGGTTCTTCAACAGCGATGGGCTTCATCTCGACGGGATTCTCGGGATCGGTGATGACGTCTCCGATGTCGGCGTCTTCGATACCGATAACAGCAACGATGTCGCCAGCCGAAGCCTCGGGAACCTCAACCTTGCCAAGCTTGTCGAAGGTGTAAACCTTGCGGATCTGAGCGGTGTACGGCTCGTCGTCGGGCCTCACAACCAAAACCTGCTGCTTTTCGCGAATCGTGCCGATGTGAAGACGACCGACGCCGATACGGCCCTCGTAGCTGCTGTGGTCGACAGTGCAAACCTGAAGAGCGACCGGGCCCTCGGGATCGACATCAGGAGCGGGGATTTCCTTGAGAATCGTGTCGAGCAACGGAACCATGTCCATGTTGCCGTCGTTGGCCTCGTAACGGGCATAGCCGTTAACGGCAGAAGCGTAGATGACGGGGAAGTCAAGCTGCTCGTCGGAAGCGCCAAGTTCGACCATCAGGTCGAACACCTTGTCGACGGCACCTTCTGGGTCGGCGTTGGGACGGTCGATCTTGTTCACGACGACGACGATGCGCAAGCCGCATTCCAAAGCATGGGACAGAACGAAACGCGTCTGAGGCTTGGGGCCCTCGTAAGCGTCAACGATGAGCAGTGCGCCATCGGCCATGTTCAGAACGCGCTCGACCTCGCCGCCGAAGTCGGCATGGCCAGGGGTGTCGATGACGTTGATCTTCACGCCCTTGTAAGAAATAGCAATGTTCTTGGAAAGGATGGTGATGCCGCGCTCACGTTCCTGATCGTTCGAGTCCAGAACGCGTTCCTGGACTTCCTGATTCTCACGGAATGCGTGAGAGGCCCACAGAAGACGGTCAACCAGGGTGGTTTTGCCGTGATCAACGTGGGCGATGATTGCAACGTTGCGCAAATTCTCTTGCTTCACTCTTGCTTCTTCCCTTCGATGTTTTGACTTAGCCGCGCGCCTTAAGCCATCTCGTTCTCGATGGCGGCCTTCTCTTTTTTGATCGAATCGAGATTCTCGTTAATGGTGTTGATGGTCTTTTGCGAGGATATCACCTGAACCACCCCCCACACCGCCGCAGCCGATGCGATGGCTGCGATAGCTGGAATTCTCCGCAAAGCAAGGCACAGCGCAGCACCCGCGAGAAACATGATCGCGCCGTTTCTGCGCTCATCGCTTGCGTAATCTCGCTGCTTGATAAGCTGCGTTCGGGCAGCTGCCAAACCGGCAAGCTGGGCCTCGCGAATAGAGTCGTAGGCGTTCGAAGAACGGGATGATTTTGACGACGCCGTGTCAGACGATGCCGACTTTCCCGTCAGGCAGTCGTAAGCCTCCTGCAAGTTTTTGAACTGCTCGGTCGCACGTTCTTGCAACTTTTTGTTGGACGCGAATCTGTCGGGATGCAATATTTGGGCGGTTTCACGATAGGCAGCTTTGATTTCGTCCGGGGTTGCATCTTCCCCCAGGCCAAGCATGCGCAGCGCTTCCGATCGCTTCATGATTCCTCGTTTCACCTCGATGATTCCTGAAATCCTATCACGGCTAGGCAGACGCAATGATCAATCCTTGCTGGATACGCGAAATCATCTGTTGGATTCGTGGTGCGGAACGGGAGCAAACCGCTGTTGTGTTCTTGTCAGAACCTCCAAAATTCAAACCTATTCGGTGTCAAGTGGTAATCCTATGCTTTCCGTTGGAAAGTGCAGATAAATTGGCAGGCGGATTTTCAGCGCGGTACCATTCTGCATTGGTATCAAAACTCATCACAAGGGGAGAGAACTCGTGATCAGTGAACGCATGCTCACCACTATCGTTAAGAACATCGCGAATGGGCATTTGGTAATCAATCCCACCAGCGAAACGCATTTGCCAGAACCTAAAGACGGCGAGAAGTACATGCTGTATTTGCACGTTCCGTTCTGTGAGGTTCTTTGTCCTTACTGCAGCTTCAACCGATACAAGCTACGCGAGGACGTGGCCCACCGCTATTTCGAGAACATGCGCAAGGAAATGCTCATGTTGGTTGACCTTGGCTACGACTTCGAAACGCTGTATTTCGGCGGCGGCACGCCAACCATCCTGCTTGACGAGCTATGCAAGACCATCGACCTTGCGCGCGACAAGTTCCCGTCAGTCAACGAGGTAGCGGTTGAAACCAACCCCAATCACCTCACCCAGCCGTGGCTTTCCGAGCTGAAGGGCCGCGTACAGCGCATGTCCGTTGGCGTTCAAAGCTTCGACGACAATCTGCTTAAGCAGATGGATCGATACAACAAGTACGGCAGCGGTGCCCAAATCATGGAGCGCATCGGTGAGGCGCTTCCTTACTTCGACTCGCTGAACGTCGACATGATCTTCAATTTCCCTTCTCAAACTGAGGAGATCCTTGCCAACGACATCGAGATGATCAAGAAGTGCGGCTGCCGCCAAACCACGTTCTCGCCGCTTTACGTCTCGTCGTGCACGACCAAGAAAATGGCCGAGAAGCTTGGCAAGATGAACTATAACCGTGAGTTCGGCATGTACAAGATGCTCGACGAAGGGCTGACAGGCGGTCAGAACCCGGCATTCAAGCGCGAAACCGTTTGGACCTTCAACCGATTGAACGAAAACGGCGTTCAAGACATTGAGCTTCCTGCCGAAGAAGTGCAGACCTCGTATGACGAGTATCCCAGCATCGGCAGCGGATCCATCTCGCACCTCAACGGCGGCGTGTATGTGAACACGTTCAGCCTTGAAGAGTACAACAAGACCATCGAGAGCGGGCGCATGTCCATCATGGGCAAAATGGCGCTTTCACCTCGCGACCACATGCGTTACTGCTTTCTTTTGGGGTTGTACACTCTTCGCTTTGACAAGCAGAAGTTCAAGGACCTGTTCGGCAAGAGCATCGAGAGCGCACTCCCTATCGAGATGGCATTCATGCGCGCGAACCACGCCTTCGCCGTCGACGATGCGGATTGCTTGATCCCCTCGGAAAAAGGTCGCTACTTGACGTTGGTTATGTACCGTCAATTCCTCAGCGGTATGAACAACTTGCGCGACCAAGCTCGTAAGGCGCTTGACGGCCCAGAACGCGAGCTAGCGTTTGAAGACGGTGCTCGTATCCAGTTGGATTAACCTTTGCACTTAGATCGCATTTCAGAGCTGATGAAGCGGGCCCTTTCGCCTGGTTGGCGAAAGGACCCGAACTTTTAACGATATCTATCCGTCGTTTATTTCTTATCTTCCCAAAGTTTCAGGTTATTGTCGCTGGTGAACTTCTCGACGGTCGTGTCCATACCGGCCTTGTGAGCAGTCTCATAGTCAGTCGCGAACTCCGCACCCTCAAGGAAGGCCTTAACTGCCGCATCATCAAGCGTCGTCTCATACAGAGTCACTTCAGCGTATAGACCGTCGGCGATGTCAGTGTACATAACAACACTAGGCTGCTTGTTCCACGTGAAATCAAGCGTCTTCCAGGTGTACTTGCCAAGCTTCACGTCCTGACCGGCCGTATACTTGTCCTTGGCGGCCTTCTTGTCGAACTGCTCCTGGGCAGTACCATCGTCAATCTCGACGTCAACAAGCTTGTTGGAGTTCTCGATGTTACGGAACTCAACGATGTTCAGCGGAGACTCCTTGCCATTGGGACCCCACATTGCATAGCCCTCAGGCATCTCAGCCTTGAACATGTAGAAATCCGTGGCCTTGCTTGCGGCCGAAGCTGCAGAAGAAGCAGCGGAAGAAGCGCTTCCATTTGCTGCAGCGCTGGCTGCCGCACTACCGCTTGATGCGGTGCTTCCGCTTGCTGCAGCCTGACCACCGCCACCACATGCGGTAAGTCCGAAGCAAAGAGCAAATGCCGAGGCCGCGATCATGATGGTCTTAGTAATAGATTTCATGCGCTCCACTCCTTTTCTCATCGATCAGCGAAAGCTGATGGTTTCGCTAGCTGTTAACGTATTTCGAATCCAACCGAAACAAAACCACGCAACGGCTCATTCTTATTACCGATTTGAACCCTCATGGCTATTTTTCTTAAAGAAGGGGATCTGATAAATTTCGGAGAGAAAAAGAAAAGCCGCCCGAAGGCGGCTACTACTTTTGGTGGAGCTTAAGGGGATCGAACCCTTGACCTCAGGCTTGCAAAGCCCGCGCTCTCCCAGCTGAGCTAAAGCCCCATTTTTTAAATAAACGCTCCACCGGCTAACTCGGCTCACGGTGGAGCGTTTATCAGTAAAATGGTGGGCCCGAATGGATTTGAACCAGCGACCTCACGCTTATCAGGCGTGCGCTCTAACCAACTGAGCTACGGGCCCTTGAAAAAGTGCTTCGCTATCATAACCCTAATAAAAAATTCCTGCAAGCACTAATTTCGATTTTTTGTCTTTTTCTTTCACATTGTGATGAATGGTCTACATAATCCCAGATCAAGAGCGTGTTGCTCGCTCTGGATCAATCGACATCGTCGCAAAATGATGATGCATGAACTCATCATCGTAGTGCTCGTCGAAAAATTCTGCCACAGGCGTATCAATCGGAACGCCTGCCATACGCGAGTACCAACACTCAAATGACATCAGCGTCATGCCGGCATTCACGATCATGAACGTCGCACAGATAGTGGTCACTGCGTATCGCCAATTCCACGGAATCCTATTGATCAGCTCCAGAACCTTCGGTACGACGAATTTTATGAAGATGAGTCCCAGCGCGCCCCAACAAACCATATGAAACAAATCAGTGCGACCGTCGATATTGAAGGGCTCAGTGCTGTAATCCCACGATGAAATGCCAAATGCAAACTGGAAAAACCAGCTGACCGAGAATTCGAACGCGCCGCCAATAAGCGCACTGATAAAGAAGATGATGAACGGGTCCTTGTCATAGAACTTGTTCAACGGAATCACCATCAGCACGGCGCCAATGCCGTAAATTGGGCTGAACGGACCCCACAGCATGCCGGTTCGGTTCTCGATGCGATTGTTCAAGAAAGGGCACACGGCAGACTCGAAAATCAAGCCGATGACGCTTGCAATAACAAACAGCCAGAAGATATTGAAGAAGTCGAGCTTCAGATATCCTTCGCCTGTTTTATCGCGGCCGAGCATTCCTTCTTCTTGGTCAGCCTTGTCCTCAAGCGCTTTCAGCTTTCGCTGCAAAATGCGCTCTTCGCGCAGCGTCGGATCAAGAACGGTGTACATCACGATCAAAAATATGAGAACACCGAATGCATAAGCGACGTTCCAGCCAAGGCCTTCAGTCATCATCTCGATGACCATCGACGCCACAGCAACCCCGATGAGGGTTTGAGACAAACGAGCTGCGCCGCGGCGCTTGTTACGCGCCAAGCGGATGCCGAGAACCATAAAGAGAACAGTCTGTACCAGATCCACAAACGCATTGACCGCATACAGGATCAGCGCTTGGGTCGACACCGTGATCTCATACATAGCAGCGAAATCTGTGTCACGGATAGCTTGGCTCAAAACCAAAATAGAGAAGACATCGACCGGAATCGTAAACAAACTTACGACCACCGCGAGGATTCCGAACACACGCAATGCCGTAGGAAGCTTCCTTTTTGATACACGGTTGTCTTCCTCATATAACTCGCCTACGCGAGTCTTCACATCGGCAATCGCCTCAATCTGATCGGAATGAATGTCCTCAATAACCGCGCGAACGTCCTCGGCGTTTTTCTGGATCTTTCTAACGCCTGCCGCTGCACTATCTTCGACGATTCTTTTCACATCATTTGCCATGAATACATCCTTTAGCCGTGTCAGTGGAATGATATCCTGCCCGACTCATTGAACGAAATACCGTATGCGAGAAGTTACCGAAGTTAAATACGAAGTCACACCGATGATAATACCCTGCTCAACAAATGAAAACGGGAGCGTTTCACGTGAAACGCTCCCGTTCATCTGGCGTTATATCAGCCTCAGTCGATTAACGGCTTAGTCGTCAAGATCCTCTTCCGACATTTCATCCTTACCATCGGCTTCGATTTCCTCTTGACCAAGTTCATTCTTGTGAACGCGCTTCTTGGCTCGCTTCGAAATAGCGATAACGGAAACCTTGTCCTCATCGGCGACGTTCATGATGTGAACGCCCTGAGTCGAACGTCCCTGTTGGGAAATGCCCGAAACAGGGGTGCGAACGGTAAGGCCATCCTCGGACATGATGATA
>CAKTWD010000006.1 GCA_934630485.1 uncultured Eggerthellaceae bacterium
GTAAGGAGCTCATCGACACCACGATGCGCTTGGTTGAGGAAGTTGCCACCGAATACGGCGCCAATGCGGCAATCGCCACGGCGAAAGCGAAGGCGTATGTCGCTGAGAATGCGGACGACTCCGATGAAGTTCCGTTTGATGAGTTCGTTGAAGAAGTTTTCGAAGACGAGGGTCCGCGCCGGAGTTTCGTCGAGGCTGCCCAGAGGGAGAATCTCCCCGATCATGCGCCTGTTGAGCGCACGGTTGCCAAGCGTGTGACGCGCAACCATAAGATTCGCACTGACACGGGGATCGAGATCACGTTCCCGGCCGAATATGCGCAGAACCCCGAGTTCATTGAGTTCACGAGCGCGGCCAACGGCCTTATCCGCATCGAGCTTAAGAACATCGGAAGCATCGAGAACAAGTAGCCAAATGAAAGAGGCAGCCGCATATGCGACTGCCTCTTGGTTTGTAGCAGCCGAGCGCGCTTCCTCGGAAGCGCAGCGACAGCTGCCTGGGGTTTTATGCGGCTGCCTAGATCTTTCGGCAACGCCGCCGATCGCGTATGCGGCTTCGCCTCTACGCGCCGCGGCTGCCTAGACCAACTTACCCTTGCAGTGGTCGATCATGTGCTGGATGATCTGGGCGTCCCAGTCGCTCATTTCCTTCTTGCGGTGCACCAGCTTGCCATCCTTGATTTCGTCGAACTCGATGGTGCAGCGAGCGAAGCGGGTGACCTTCGAAGGCTCATCGCGGGTGATGCAGCCTTCCTCAACCTTGAAGGCGCCCAGTGCGCGCTTCATCATGGGATTGAACATGACATGCGGGCTCTCGTTTGCGTCAAGGTAGGCGCATGCGCACTTCGTCACGCCGATTTGGTTTGCGGCCAGGCATGCGGCATCTTCGTGTGCGGCAAGCGTGTCAAGCAGATCCTGCGCAAGCTCGGCGTCTTCGGCGGTGGCGGGGGTGCAAGGAGTGCTCAAGATCTCCTCGTTGCGTACAAGCTCTTTGATCATGATGTCCCTCTCTAATAGGCGCTTTGCGCGCCGTGGATTTCCTTCAGTGACGGGCGAGATTGTACCACGCCAATCGCGTGTCGCGCTTCGTTATGGTATCCTGTGGACGTGCTGTGACTGACGGAATAACGTGGCTACCACGGGGGAGCAGCGCAACATACAAGCCGACCGTCTGGGCAAGTCACTGCATAAGCAGGGGCTTGCCTTTTTTCGTTGGGGCGAACAGTTGGACAGAAAGGAAGCGCATGCAGAATCTGGTCGATATCCTTAAGGGCAATCCTTATCCCGGCCGAGGCATTGTGGTGGGTAAGGACCGCGTGTACTACTTCATCATGGGGCGCAGCGAGAACAGCCGCAACCGCGTGTTCGTGAAAACCGAGGACGGCATCCGCACCGAGGCTCACGATCCTGCGAAGCTGGTTGATCCTAGCTTGATCATCTACCATCCTGTGCGTGCGATGGGCGAGAAACTGGTGGTCACTAACGGTGATCAGACCGACACCATCTTCGACGCAGGCGATTTCCGCGCGGGCTGCATGAAGCGCGAGTTCGAGCCCGATGCCCCGAATTTCACTCCGCGTATTTCCGCCGTCATCAACGAGGACGGCTCGTTCGAGATCTCCATCCTGAAGCATCAGCAGAACGGTCGCTGCTTGCGTGAGTTCTTTGCTTATGAGGGTGTTGACGAAGGTTGCGGTTACTTCATTTCCACCTATCAGGGCGACGGCAACCCGCTGCCTACCTTCGCCGGCGAGCCCATTGAGGTTGCCTTGGGCACCCCCGAAGAGATTTGGGCGGCTCTGAATCCCGACAACAAGGTCTCGCTTTACGCGAACGTCGCTGGCGACATCACCATCTTCAATAAGAATCTGGGGGACTAAACGATGAACGAGCTCGAGCTTAAGTACGGCTGCAACCCTAACCAGAAGCCTGCACGTATCTTCATGAAGGACGGATCCGACCTGCCCGTCACGGTGCTGAACGGCCGTCCCGGCTACATTAACTTCCTGGATGCCTTCAACTCTTGGCAGCTGGTCCGCGAGCTGAAGGCCGCAACCGGCCTCCCTTCGGCTGCCTCCTTCAAGCATGTTTCTCCGGCTGGTGCCGCCGTTGCTCATCCTTTGACTGACACCGACAGGCAGATGTACTTCGTCGACAACGTTCCTGCCGACTACGAGCTTTCTCCCATTGCCACGGCTTACATCCGCGCTCGCGGCGCCGACAGGCTTTGCAGCTACGGCGACTGGGCTGCTCTTTCCGATGTGTGCGACGCTGACGTTGCCAACTACCTGAAGTGGGAAGTCTCCGACGGCATCATCGCCCCGGGTTTCACCGACGAGGCGCTTGAGATCTTGAAAACCAAGAAGGGCGGCAAATACAACGTCATTCAGATCGACCCGGACTACGTGTGCGCCCCCATTGAGTGCAAGGACGTGTTCGGCGTGACGTTCGAGCAGGGTCATAACGACTTCACCATCACCCCCGACCAACTTGACAACGTCGTCACTCAGAACAAAGAACTCACTGATCAGGCGAAGATCGACATGGTGGTGGCTCAGATCACGCTGAAGTACACCCAGTCGAACTCCGTGTGCTACGTGAAGGACGGCTTGGCAATCGGCGTCGGCGCCGGCCAACAAAGCCGCATCCATTGCACGCGTCTTGCCGGCAACAAAGCTGACAACTGGTATCTGCGCCAGCACCCGAAGGTTTTGGGCCTGAAGTTCGTTGAAGACATTCGTCGTCCGAACCGCGACAACGCCATCGATGTTTACACGTCTGACGAGTACGAGGACGTTTTGGCCGATGGCGAGTGGCAGAAGTGGTTCACCGAGCGTCCTGAGCCTTTGACCTTGGCCGAGAAGAAAGAGTGGATCGCGCAGCAGTCCGATGTCACCCTTGGCTCCGACGCCTTCTTCCCGTTTGGCGACAACGTCGAGCGCGCTCATAAGTCCGGCGTCAAGTACATTGTCGAGCCTGGTGGCTCCATGCGCGACGACGATGTCATCGAGACGGCCGATAAGTACGGCATCGCCATCGCATTCACGGGCATGCGCTTGTTCCATCACTAGGATCGGGCCGCGTGGCCAACCGCGAAACCTGCCATCTATGCGAAGCGCCGTTGATCAAGCTGATCAGCGGCGCTTTTTCATTGCGTTGAACGAGAGGATGCCGATTGTCGCGGCAATGGTGTCAACCAGCCAGTCGGCGGGATCACAGCTGCGTCCGGGCACGAAGAGCTGGTGGAATTCATCGGTGGCGCCATATGCGCTAGCGAGGACAATGGCCAGGACAATGATTGCGACAGCCGGCGCCTTGCGTTTGTCAAGCGTTTTCGTAAGCGCGTTTTGCAGCGCAAGGCCGAAGATGAAGAACTCGCAGAAGTGACCGACGGGGCTTACGTCGACGTCGTGTCCCGCGATGGCGAGCGCGGCTTGGCTTAGCGCGTTCTTGATAACGGTGAAGACGCCGGTGTTGTTGTCAATCTCAAAGCCGCTACGAGCGCTCATCACGAAGATGAACATGGCCATGAAGGCTACGGCAAGCCAAGAGAACAGCAGGGCATTGCTTTCGATTTTTGATTTCAGTCGATTCATGTTTTCAAGTCTAGTGGGAAAAGGGGTTGCGTGTCTGCGCCGTCACGATAACGTCATAGCGTACGGCTTTCCCTGAAACGGAATAACTTGGTTTGATTCCTGCAAGATGAGGGCCTTTCGCGGGGCGCTTGATCACGATCTTGCTGGGATTGGCAGAAAACGCAGCTTTCAGTAGAGGCTCTTCTTCCGAACACGGCGATTCCAGTTCATGCAGAAGCTGGAACTTCTTCTTCACCGACGCGCTTTTCGTTCGCTTGGGAAACATGGGGTCAAGCAGGATCACGTCGGGCTTTTGATCGGCGCGGGCGTTCGCCCATTCGCTAAGCGCTGCGATGCTATCTTCGGTTGCAAGCGACATGTGGGAGGCGATTTCGGCGGTTGCCGGGTCGTTTTGCGCACGGGTAAGCGCGTCGGCAAGGAGGGCGGCGATCGTTTCGTCACGCTCGAACATGACCACATCGAATCCTGCGGCGGCAAGAAGGAACGAGTCTTCACCAAGTCCCGCGGTGGCGTCGATTGCAAGGGGGAGGCGGACATTTTCGCCAGCGGCATTCTCGCTCGAGCGTTTGATTTTCGCTGCTTTGATCAGGAGCTCCGTCTGCAGCTTTCCAGGCTTCACGCGCTTGAGCATCTTCGAGAAATCGCCCCGAAGCTCCATGCCCTCGCCTACAAGGGAAAGTCCATTTGGGGTTTGCTCCAAAGACACCGTAGGCTGCGATTCGGGTTGCGCGTGTTTGATTGATGCAAGCTCATTTATCATTTGCCCAGAACCCACTTGTTACCTAGCTTTTTTCTGCTAGCTCGTTATTCTAGGTGACATGAATGATTAGATATTGGTAAGAAAGCGAACGACAGTTGAATAACGGAAAAAGGAAGTCGAGGTTTCATTACGCATACCTCGTTCTACTAGCGTGCGTTATCGTGACCGGTCTGCCCGGCGCCATGATCATGAATTGCCCTGGAGTGTTCTTCACGCCCGTGTCGAGTTACTTCGGTGTGCCCAAAGCCGAGTTCACGCTTTATTTCAGCATCATCAATATCACGGCGATGGTGTATCTTCCGCTGTGCGGCAAGATCATGGATCACGTGAACCTGCGGTACTTCATGTCCGTCGCGGTTCTTCTTGCGGGCGTCACGTACATCCTCATGTCTTTTTTCACGGCAATTTGGATGTTCTACGCTGCCGGGGTTGTTTTAGGCATCGCTCTCACGCCGATCATGTTCTTGGGCACGCCCTTGCTCATGGACCGCTGGTGCGTGAAGAACGTCGGTCTCTTTATTGGCATCGGCGCGGCTGCTTCCGGCATCGGCGGTGCGATTTTCAACATCGTTGGCGCGTCGCTATGCTCTCTTTCGGTTGAAAGCTGGCGCACGGGTTACTTCGTTTTCGGCTGCCTGATACTTGTTGTTGCTCTTCCTTTTGCGTTCTTCTTCATGCGCAGCCGACCTTCTGATCTGGGTATGCTGCCTTTTGGCGCCGATGAGCAGCCTGAAAAGCAGGTGTCCGGGGAAGTTGTCGCAGCACCTGTGCTGGGTGTTTCCGCCAACACTGCAACCAAGACCATCGCGTTTTTGGCTATCGCGATGTTCTCGTTCGTGCTGTCGATTTGCCAGACGGTGTACCAGTATTTCGCGTCGTACTGCCAGGCGTCGACTATCCCCGAGGTTGTCGCGTCGGCGGGAGCGGTTGCTGCTGCGTGCATGATCGGTCAGGCGTTAGGAAAGGTGTTCTTGGGGTCGCTGTCCGACCGTCATCCTAAGCTTGGCATTGGCGTTGGCGTCGCTTGCGGAATCGCCGGCCTTTTGATCATGTGGCTTGCTCCATTCGGTTTGGCTGCGGTTGTTATCGGGTCGTTCCTGTTTGGTGGATTGTATTCTTGCAATGCCGTTCATGCTCCGCTCCTGCTTCGCTCGGTGTTCGGATCGCGTTGCTTTGGCGAGCTCAATTCGCGTCGAATCGTGTTCGTGACGTTGTCCTTTGCGTTCGCGACCGAGTTCTGGGGCGTCATCGTCGATATGCCCAATGGCTACGACCTCATGTTCGTCGCGGCGATTGCCTTCTCGCTACTTTGCGGCGCGCTCGGACTGTTCGCGTGCTCGAAGATAGGCGCCTATGAATGGACCGAGAAATAAGGTTCGGTTCAGCGCCGCTTGGCTGTTTCAGCTCAAAACAAGAACGCCCCACCCCATATTGCCGGACGCGTGCGGTTCAAGCGTGGGGTGGGGCGTTTCTCCTGTTTAGAGAGCGGTTTTTTAGCGAAGGAGCCCTTCGGCGATAGCGACCCAATAGGCTGCTCCCGACACCAAGGCGTCTTCGTTGAAGGCGTAGCCGGGGTTATGGTTCACCTTTGAATCGCCGATTCCCAGGAAACCGTAGAAACTGGGGACGTGGTCGCCGTAGAAGGCGAAATCCTCGCTGGCCATCTCTTTGAAGCCAACGGGGTCGACGTTGTCGCTGCCCAGGCGCGGTGTGAGCATGTCAACCAGGCGATCGTGCAGCGCCGCGTCGTTAACCACCACGGCTCCATGGCGGATATGTTGGAATTCAGCACTCGCCCCATAGGATGCTGCTTGCATTTCGGCAATGGTTTTCACATGGTTCAGGATGAGCTCGCGGTCCTCGTGCGTTGCCGATCGAATGGACAGGTCGAGCGTCGCCTCGTTGGGGATGATGTTCTCGGCGGTGCCGGCTTGGAACTTTCCGACAGTGATGACACCGGTATCGCGCGGATCGAGATTGCGCGAGATCACGCTTTGAAGAGCCATGACAATGGAAGATGCGGCAACGATGGGGTCGCACCCGGCGTGGGGGAATGCGCCGTGTGCGCCTTTACCGTGAACGATGATGCGAACGTGGTCCGAAGCGGTAAGAATGGGGCCGGCACCTAAATAAACCTTGCCGGTTGGATATGAGGGCGAGTTGTGAAGGCCGAACATGGCTTCAATGGGGAAGCGCTTGAACAGCCCGTCGTCGATCATCTTCTGTGCGCCCGAGAAGTTTTCTTCGGCGGGCTGGAAAACCAGGGTTAAAGTTCCGTTGAGGTTTCCTGATTCGGCGAGGTAGTGCGCAGCACCCAGCAGCATGGCCATATGGCCGTCGTGACCGCACATGTGCGAAACGCCGGGGGTTTTGCTGGTCACCCTGCAGGTTCCGTCTTCTTGGACGGGCAGCGCATCCATATCGGCACGCAGACCGATGGAGTGAGCGCCCGAGCCGCGTCTCAATGTGGCGACAACGCCGTTTTCACCGACGTTTCGGGTGACGTCGTAACCCCACGATTCAAGAAGATCGCCAACGTAGGCTGCGGTATTGACCTCATGGCCCGAAAGCTCTGCGTTTTCATGCAGCCAGGCAAACCATTCTTTCATGCGGGGTTCGATTTTGTTAAGCTCGGCGAACAGGGTTTCGTCCATCGCGGATTCCTTTCAGACGTTTCCTTACCGATGAGTATACGGCTTACGAAGAAGCGTTAACACGCATTTCATCTTTGACTGACGGCCATCTGCTATATTTTATGTTTCTGAAATTGCGCCGTCGCTTCAAGTTGACGGGAACACCGCTGCTGGGCGGGAACCCCTTGAGCCTCGACGTGCATTTGAAAGAAGGCGCGAATGGATTTCGTTTCGGTTTTGAACAGCATCGACGCGGTAATTTGGGGTCCGCCGTTGATCATCTTGCTTTTGGGGTGCCATCTATACACCACGTATAAGACGAAGTTCATTCAGCGTAAGCTTCCTCTTGCTTTGAAATTGTCTCTGACCAGCGACGATAAGGCCGAAGGCGATCTTAGCAACTTTGGCGCCATGGTTACGTCCCTGGCCTCGACGCTTGGTACGGGCTCCATCGTGGGCGTGGCCACCGCGATTTTGTCGGGCGGCCCGGGTGCTGTGCTGTGGATGTGGCTGACGGGTATTTTGGGTATGGCCACCAAATACGTTGAAGTGTTCGCCTCTATGAAGTACCGCGTTAAGGACGTGCGTGGCGAGATGATGGGCGGCGCCATGCATGTCTGGGAGCAGCGCTTCAAGCGCGAAGACGGAACGGTGCCGTGGTGGGCTAAGTTCATGGCCATTTGGTTTTCGGTGTTCGCGCTGTTCTCCATTTTCGGCATCGGCTACGCCGTGCAGACTAGTTCCATCACCAGCGTTTTTCAGGTGAACCTAGGCGTCGAGCCCTGGGTTGTCGCCTCTATCGTGTGCGGCAGCGCTCTGATCATCATCTACGGCGGACTTCAGCGTATCTCGTCTATTTGCGAGAAGCTGGTGCCCATCATGGGTGCCGCTTATATTTTGGGCTGCATCTACATTCTTATCTGCAACGCACCGCTTTTGTGGGACACCGTGGTTCTGATCTTCGAGTGCGCTTTGACGCCCAAGGCCGCATTCGGCGGCGCGGTGGGCAGCGGTATTATGATGGCGCTGCAGTTCGGATGCGCGCGCGGTCTTTTCTCGAACGAGGCTGGTCTTGGCACGCAGCCTATCATCGCCGCCGCAGCGTCTTCCAAGAACCCGGCGCGTCAGGCGTTGGTTGCTATGACCAGTGTGTTCTGGTGCACCGTTGTCATCTGCCTGCTTACGGCGTTCGTTATCGTCAGCACCATGATCGCACATCCTACCTTGGTTACCGACATGCACGTGACCAACGGCGCATCGTTGGCCAACGCGGTGTTCAGCACCATTCCTTATGTGGGCACGCCTGTTTTGATGCTGGGAATTCTTACGTTCGCGTACTCAACCATCCTTGGTTGGAGTTATTACGGCAATCGCGTGGTCACGTATCTGTTCGGCCGTCGCCATGTGTCGCTTTACCTTGCGCTTTGCATTTGCGCGGGCTTTTTGGGTGGTATTGGCGTGGGCGATATCGCATGGACGGCAACCGACATCGCCAATGCGCTTATGGCTTTGCCGAACATTCTGATGGTCTTCCTTATGGCGGGTATCGTCGGCAAAGAAACGCAGCACTATGTGTACGACGACAACATCGATGAGGAAGTGGACGACAAGATCCACACCCTCGAAGACCAAAGCGTTTTCGTTCGCAAGAAGGCTTAGTAGCAGATGATGCTCGTTTTTAGGTGCTGCTTCGTTTTTTGACGTTAGCCGGTTTTCTCATAGCTCGGACAACAGTTAAGCCCACCGCGGGATTCTCATGATCGGATCGTCGCGGTGGGCTTTTTGCAGCCTGCTTCCTGTTTTTCACCCGATGCGAATGGGGCTTTCGCCCGTGCGGCTTCGTTGCTTACAGGCTCTTAAGCGCCTGATCGAGGTCTTCCAGAATGTCGTCGGTGTCTTCAAGTCCGCAGCTGAAGCGCACGAGGTTGGGCTCGACGCCTGCCGCTTGAAGCTCTTCGTCGGTCATCTGGCGATGCGTGGTTGATGCGGGGTGCAAGCAGCACGTATGAGAATCGGCGACGTGGGTTTCGACCTGCGCGACCTCCAAGCGCGACATCAGGGCCTCAGCTTGGTTGCGGCCGCCCGCCACGCCAAAGCTCACTACGCCGCACGAGCCGTTGGGCAAGTACTTCTGCTGAAGGGCGTGGTAGCGGTCGCCCGGCAAATCAGGATAGCGCACCCATTCGACAAGGGGGTTGGCTTGCAGGAACTGCGCCACCGCCAAGCCGTTTTTGCAATGCTGTGCCATGCGCACGTGAAGGCTTTCAAGGCCAAGCGCAAGGTAGAAGGCGTTTTGGGGCGACTGGATAGAGCCGAAGTCGCGCATCAGCTGCGTAGTGGCCTTAGTGATGAACGCGCCTTCTTTGCCGAATTTCTCGGCGAAAACAACGCCGTGGTAGCTTTCGTCAGGCGTGCAGAAATCCGGGAACTTATCTGCGTGTGCAAGCCAGTCGAAATTCCCGCCGTCGACGATGGCGCCGCCCAATGCGGCAGCATGGCCGTCCATGTATTTGGTGGTGGAATGCGTCACGATGTCAGCGCCCCATTCAATGGGTCTGCAGTTAATGGGCGTTGCGAACGTGTTGTCAACGATCAGCGGTACGCCGTGTGCATGAGCCGCTTTGGCGAACTTCTCGATATCCAAAACGGCAAGAGCGGGATTTGCGATCGTTTCTCCGTATACGGCTTTGGTGTTCGGACGGAATGCAGCCTCAAGTTCTTCTTCGGTGCAGTCGGGTGATACGAACGTGGTTTCAAGCCCCATGCGTTTCATAGTGACGGCCAGTAGGTTGTAGGAGCCGCCATAAATTGCGGAGCTTGCCACAACGTGATCTCCGTTTGCGGCAAGGTTGAACAAGGCGAAGAAGTTCGCCGCCTGGCCCGACGAGGTGAGCATAGCACTTGTGCCGCCTTCAAGTTGAGCGATGCGCGCGGCAACGGTGTCGTTCGTGGGGTTTTGCAGGCGGGAGTAGAAATAGCCCGACTCTTCAAGATCGAAGAGCTTTCCCATTTGGGCGGACGTGTCATATTTGAACGTGGTCGATTGCACGATGGGGATCTGGCGAGGTTCTCCGCTGTTCGGCGAGTAGCCGCCCTGTACGCACGTGGTGCCGATCCTGGTCATTTGAAGCCTCTTTTCATTGCAGATTGATGCCGGCCCTTTGGCGAACGCTCAATGCTCTAAAGGGCCTCCATTCATGGCTGGAATACTAGCAGAACGAGGCGGCGCTGAAAGTTTCTGCGAAGGAACTGCGCTTACGCCTTTTCAATATCTGGATAGTTGCATGACAGATAACCGGGCTCTGCGATAGCAAGCTAACTAACTGCATGGTAGACAACCTTGCTCTGCGCTAGCAAATGATCTCTTTAGTAGGCTGCAGTTAAATTCAGTTTAACCGATGCAACCAAACATAATTCGTTAAAATACTGTGAAGGGAAGGATTAAATGGTCATTCATGCACGTTGAAACACCACGCCAGTCTATTATTCTCATCGCGCAATCGCGTAGCATGCCATCACCCCGAGACATTTGATGGCAGGCATCCCTAGTTAACAAGGAGAGAATTACATGCAGGACGGCATTAAATCGCCGACTCGATGGGTTGTGCTATTCACGTTGGTGATGGGCATGATCGTCATGAATATCGGAAACTTCGTGTTCTCGACGAACCCGGGTCCTATGATGGCAAAGTACAACATGGATCAAGCACAGCTTACGGCGCTGACCACCATCTCGCTTTTGCCGGGCGCCTTTTTCAGCATCATCTTGGGCAATTTCTTCGATAAGAAGGGTCCAAAGGCCGTGCGTTTCGTTGGTGCGGCTATGATCGCTGCGGCTGCTTTGTGCCAGTTGGCTCGTGTGTACGTTGACAGCTATGGCGTGCTTGTTGTTCTTACGTTCCTTTCGGGTTCCCTGTTCTTGCCTACGCAGGTTCTTCCTGCGAAATTGATCGGCGCATGGTTCGACGCCAAAGAGGGAAGCCTTGCCATGGGCATCTATTCGGCAGCGGCAGGTACCGGTGTTCTTCTCGCCTTCGGTTTGGCGGCGGTGGTTCCCGATACGTTCATGTCGCTGATGATCTGCTTCTTGGCGTTTGTGCTGGTTACTATCCTTTGGGTGTTCTTCGGCAAGCTTCCCGAAGGCGCTCCTCAGGCACCCGTGCAGCGCGAAGCGGGCAAGGGCGGCTTCAAGGCGCTCCTTAAGAGCAAAAACCTTTGGATGGTCATGCTGTGCAACGGCGTGGCGGCTTCTATGCCCGCGCTTTTGAACAGCTACTTGGTGAACGTGCTTCTGGCAAAGGGCATGACCGCTGAAGTCGCGGCGCTTTTGGGCATGGTTCTTAGCGCGTTCATGATCGTCGGCTCTATTGTTCAGGGTTCAATCGTTGCGAAGCTGGGCAAGATGAACAAGGAGTATTTGATTGCGTGCGGTTTGGCCGGTGTTTTGCTTTTCGCGGTTTACCCTGCTCCCAATGATGCTCTGACCATTGTGTTCCTGTGTGTTGGTGGCTTTTGCGCTGCGGGCGGTATGGCGGTTAATTTCGGTCGCGTAAGCTTGCTTCCTCTGACAGGTGATTTTGGCCCCGAGAGCATCGGTGCGGCGGGCGGCATGGTGAACACCGCTATGGGTCTGTGCGGTTTCGTTTTTCCTACGTTGGTTGCCTCCATTTTCGGCGCGAATTACTTTGCCGTGTTCGCTACCATCGGCGCGTTCTTCATCCTTATCGCCATCGTCGGCGGTTTGATCATCCCGGAGCTTGGTGAGAAGGGCGAGCTTGCTCAGAAAGCCAAGCAGCAGTAAGCCCTTCAGGCTTGAAGTTGGGGATGGCCGTTTCCCCAACTTGGGATATTCGTCAAATTATCGTTTCTCGTTGCGTTTTGTCAGCCGTTCGTCTCGTGTAAGGCGGGCGGCTGATTTTTGTTCTGCTCGTTTATTGTTCGTGGCTGATGAGTATGCCAAAATGGCTGGGGTATGCTTCCGGTATTTCGATGAGGGACTTTGGGAGGGGTTTATGGTTAAACAGATGCCGCATGAGTTCGACGCCGGCATGAAAGTCACAAGGAACGGCCGCTTTTCTCAAGCGGTGTTCAATTCCTATGACATTCCGTTTGACGATATCTATGAGTCCCTTATCAAAAAGGGCTACATTCCCGGCGTTCACATCAAGACCGTCGTCTTCGATCTTACGGGCAAGGATGTTGACCGCGACGCCATCAAGGAAGCGGCGGAAACGCTTAACGAGGGGCGCGCATACGTGCGCTTCGTTGGCGACTTCATGGTGATATTCCTGTACACGAAGGTAGCGCGCGACTTCACCACCATCTCCCATGATCGCATTATGTCTTCGCTCGACGAGACCATTCATCGTCCGTTCGACGTGCTGTGCGGCATCTCGCAGATGTTCGAAGATTTGCACGAGGCAGGCAGCGCATTCAAACAGGCTCTTTATGCGCTTGAGTACCGTGATTTCTATCGTCGTGAAATGCGCATCATGCGCGAGGAGCATTACGAGGAGATCGCTGCGGGCGCCGCGTTCGAGCAGGTCGTACCGTATTATCTTGTCGAGGAAAGTTGTGTCGACACCGCTTTCGTTGACTTTTGCCTTTCCCAGGCGTTTTTGACCACCATTTTGGCCGACGACATTCGAAACAACACCAAGAACTTCCAGATCTTGTGGTTCTACTTAGCCTACGAATGCAATGCCTCGTCGGTGGGGCGCCGTATGTTCATGCATCGCAACTCGGTTCTGTATCACCTGAAGCAGATGGAGAAACGCTACGACTTCAGTCTTGAGCGCAGATACTTCCGCGAAAAGCTGATGCTCGACTTCAGGTTGGTTTTCATGAACCTGAGCGAAGCGTCTCTGAATACGTTGTTCGAGAACTGATTTCCCCTGACGGTTCAAGCGATTGAGTGCGAGCCGGCGATCATACCTTCGTCTAAAACCAAACAAGGCGCCTGATAAGGCGCCTTGTTTGGTTTCGAAAACCGCGATTCGGATTGCGTGCGCTAAAGCACTGTCTGGATGACCTGCGGACGGAATCCCGCCGCATCAAGAGCTTCGATGATCTCCTGTTTGTGTTCGACGCCGAACGATTCGATGGTCAGGCGCAGTTCAACGCCGTCGTTACGGTTGATGTTCACGAACTGGTTGTGCTCGATGCGGATCACGTTGCCCTTGTGCTGGGCGATGGTGCTCGAGACGGCAACCAGCTGGCCGGGCGTATCGGGGAGCATTGTGGATACCGTGAAAATGCGGCCACGTGCGATAAGGCCGTGCTGGATCACCGAGCTCATGGTGATGACGTCCATGTTTCCGCCCGACAGGATGCTGACAACCTTCTTGCCTTCGGCGGGAAGGTGCTTCAATGCGGCAACGGTTAGCAGGCCGGAGTTCTCAACCACCATCTTGTGGTTTTCGACCATATCCAAGAAACATTCGATAAGCTCGTCGTCTTCGATGGTGATGATGTCGTCGATGTTTTGTTGGATGTAGGGGAAGATCTTGTCGCCTGGTTCCTGAACGGCGGTGCCGTCTGCAATGGTGGAGACGTGGGGGAGCTTCACAACGTGGCCCGCCTCAAGCGACGCCTTCATGCATGCGGCGCCTGCGGGTTCAACGCCGATGACCTTGATGTGCGGGTTCAACAGCTTCGCAAGCGTGCTGACGCCGGTGGCCAATCCGCCGCCCCCGATGGGAACAAGCACGATGTCGACCAAGGGAAGCTCCTGAACGATCTCCATCATGATCGAACCTTGACCGGTGGCAACGGCGGGATCGTTGAAGGGGTGCACGAACGTGTAGCCTTCTTCTTCGGCAAGCTTCGCTGCGTATTCGGCAGCTTCGTCGTATACGTTTCCATGCAAAATGACTTCCCCGCCGTAGTGCTTAGTGCGTTCGATTTTGATAAGCGGGGTGGTGACCGGCATGACGATCTTTGCATTCACGCCGTAACGCGTCGCGGCGAAGGCGACTCCTTGCGCATGGTTGCCCGCGCTAGCGGTGATCAGGCCACGGCTTCGTTCTTCGTCGGTGAGCGTTGAGATCTTATAGTAGGCGCCGCGAACCTTATAGGCGCCCGTGCGCTGCATGTTCTCAGGCTTGAAGTAGACTTTGTTGCCGGTGGCGTCGCTGAAGTGAGGGCTGTAGATGAGCTTAGTTTTCTCGGTTGCTTCTTTAACTTTGGTCGAGGCTTCCTCGAACGCCTCGAGAGTCAGCATCTCGGTCATGCTCAATCCCCTTACTTTGTTGTTACGAGGGCGCGCCTTTCTGACGATTTCCTTGAAAGGAAGCGATCATGCACCCTATTCGGCAGCTTGCAGTGGCATAGTATACCCAGTTAAACATTAACCAACGGAAACAGTTAATCGTCATGTAATCGTCGCATGTCAGTGACGTCTTAGAGGAAGGCTCATCATGGATACCATCGCCACAACCGAAGCTCCTGCCGCAATCGGTCCTTACGTTCAGGGCAATATCGTGGGGAACGTGCTGTTCGCTTCGGGCCAGATCGCGCTCGACCCGGCAACGGGCGAGTTGGTGGGGAGCGATATCGTTTCGCAAACCGCGCAGGTCATGAAGAACATCGCTGCTCTTTTGAAGGCTGCCGGAACCGATTTCGATCACGTGGTGAAAACCACCTGTTTCCTCGACGACATCGACGACTTCGCCGCGTTCAATGCCGAATACGCAAAGTCTTTCACGGGCTCGAAACCCGCTCGTTCCTGCGTTGCCGTTGACAAGCTCCCTAAAGGCGCTCTTGTCGAAGTTGAGGTCATTGCTCAAATCGCATAACGGGCGGTCGTGGGGTATTAGCCAAGTTGACGGTTTGCCAAACGAGAGCGGGCGGCGGATCGTTTTGCGCTACCATAGCGTCTTATGAAATCATCCCGCGTTCTTACGCGGATCGATTGGAGGACTTATGGCCGACGTTAACGGTCTTGTTGAATTAGACGACGCATACCTTCCGTTTGAGCTTGGCAAGGAAGACGCTATTCTGGCGTATAAAGATTTCAAGCACGGGAAGATCTTCGCGCCTCGTATCTTCCGCAACAAGCAGCATTATGAGCAGATGACCAAGGTCTATCTGCCTCTTTGGCTGTTCGAGGGGGAGGCTTCTTTCTCGACGCGGTACGAAGGCCGCAAGGTGCGCAAGTACACCGAGCAGGCAGGCGAAGGCGAGCAGGAAATCACAGAAACCGAAATCTTCGACGTCAAGCGTGAAGGAACCGTGACCATCGACGGCGTTCTGATTCCGGCTACCAGTACGGTACCTGAGGTCAATTTCGTGCGTATGATGCCCTTCGATTTGGAGTCGGCCGTTTTCGAAGCCCCCAGTAACGATAAGGTGCTTCCCGCCGACAGGGCGCTTGAGGTTGCTCGCGCAGAAGCGGAAGAGAAGATGACCGAACTTGCGGCAGCTCATGTTGCCGGTACGGTGAAAGGCTTCAACGAGTCGTCTGAAAAGGAAACGTCCATTACCTCGAAGGTCACTTCGGCCAGGAAGGTGTACGTTCCCGTTTGGATGCTCGATACCGATTGGAAGGGCAAGAATTATCAGTTCACGATGAACGGCGAAAGCGGCAAGGTTGCCGCCGAGCTCCCCGTGGCGCTTTCAAGCGTTATCGCTTCCTTGGTGGCCCTTTTCGTTCTCACATTCGTTCTGGTTACCTATTCGGATGCCACGTCGTGGCACATCGTCGGCTTGCCGGCGAAGATCATCATGTACTTGGTATTGCCGTCCTTCGTTGCAGGCACGCTTACTTTCAGCTATTACAACCAGATCGCGATGGTCAATAAGCCTAAGCCGCCCACACCGAACAAGCCGGGCTTCGCGTTGGAGCTCACCTCCTCATCCGACGAGGTCGTCGACGTTCAAACTGAATCGCATAAGAAGCGCGGTCATCTTGGCGGGGGCATGTTCTAATCTTGTTCGTTCTTTCGTGGCCCGCATGCGGGCCACTGTTGATTGATTGTGGGGAGTTGGTTTCAAGGGTGAAGGATCGTAAATCGTACGAACGCAAGGTCGTCTCGCAGATGATCGGCATTTATTGTCATGATAAGCACGGAACGGCGAAGGGTTCGCTGTGCCAGGAGTGCTCCGAACTTAACGAGTTCGCTCATATGCGAATCGAGAAGTGCCGCTATGGAGCGCAGAAAACCTTCTGTTCGAACTGTTCCACCCATTGTTATCGACCTGACATGCGCGAACGTATTCGCGTGGTCATGCGTTACTCGGGCCCGCACATGTTGCTGCATCATCCCATAGAGGCCATCCATCACCTGTATTTAACTAAGCGCGAAAAGAGAAGCGCACGTCAGCAACAGGATGCGCTAGACTAAATCTATTGGTTTATGAAGCTGCGTAACGGAGGTCAACGTGATACGCATCATCACCGATTCGGTGGCGTCAATTCCCAAGGCGCTTGTCGAGGAACTCAACATCAAGGTCGTGTCGCTGTATGTCAATCGCGATGGCGTTGAGTACCGCGATGCCGATATGGATCATGACGAGTTCTATCGCGACATCTACGATATGGTCAACAATATTCCGATTTCAAGCCAGCCTTCTCAGCTTGAGATGGAAGAAGCTTTCGAGGAGGCTGCCAAAGCCGGCGATTCCGCGCTGGGCATTTTCCTTTCCTCGCGCATGTCGGGAACGTACGACGCCGCTGTCAGGGCCGCCCGCATCGTCGCTTCCCGTTACCCTGATTTCGAGTATCGCCTGGTTGATGGTATGAGCAACAGCTTCGATGAAGCGTGGCCTATCA
Organism: uncultured Eggerthellaceae bacterium; assembly: GCA_934630485.1. GTDB lineage: Bacteria > Actinomycetota > Coriobacteriia > Coriobacteriales > Eggerthellaceae > UMGS1502. Next base: position 16,761 of record CAKTWD010000006.1, read on the forward strand.
TGGAGGCGGTAGCTGCGCGCGACGTTGGAGAAGACCTTGACAGCTGCGAGAAGGCTGCTTTGCGCGCCATTCCGCGCACGCGTTTCCTGTTCTCCCCGGAAACGCTCACCTTCCTTCATAAGGGTGGTCGCATCGGCGGCGCGGCTGCGCTGCTGGGCAACATGATTCAGCTTGCTCCTATTCTTACCGTGCGCGATGGCGAAGCTACCACGTTCGCCAAGGTCCGCTCTCGCAAGAAGGCGCTTGACAAGATGGCTACGTCGTTCAAAGCCGATATCGATGCTTATGGTTTGCGAGACGTCGTCGTTCACTACATTGGCGACAAGGAGCCCGCGATCAAATGGGCGAAGGAAGTGATTTCCCCCATGGTTGGCCGCACTGTTGGCGTGGTTCCGGTAAGTCCTGTCATCGGCCTTCATGTTGGTCCTGCCGTTGGCATTGCCTACGAATGCGAGAAGCCCATTCCGGGCAAGATAACCCATGGTGTTGACGAGTCCATTGCGCTGCGTCTTGCTGCTGCTTTGAGCGAGCGAATCGAATCGCGTCTTCCCGACTTGCCCGATTTGACCAAGCTCAAGTCACGCATCCTACACGATCTTGAGCGATAAAGACCAGGTATCAATGGCGTTTTTTGCAAGCCGTGAGCCGATTCGACTCGCGGCTTTTTGTTGTTTGCGGCACCGTTTGCGTCGAAGATCGATTAAATCCCACCGAAACGGTAGACAACGTACGCGGGAATGGTCATACTACACCGAGTAAATCGCAAAGATGAAGAACGCTGGTTCGCTCGATTGGCGAACTAAGGCGCATCCGCTTTGGCGTATGCGCCTTTTTTGCGCTTTTCATGCAAGTAGGAGGTACTCATGTCGGTAGATGTAGCGGTTCTCGGGCCGGTCATCGCAGTTCTCGCGGTTATGGCCGCGCTTCTTGCGGTGCTCAAGGTTCTGAAGAACAAGGGTAAGAGCTTTACGTTCCGCGTGTTCACGGCTCTTGGTTTGGGTGTCGTTTTCGGTGTCGTCATCCAGATGACGCTTGGTCGCGGCACCGAAGCCGCGAAGGTCGCACTCGATTGGATCTCACTTGTCGGCAGCGGCTACATCTCGCTGCTGAAGATGCTCGTTATGCCCCTGATCTTCGTTGCCATCGTCGGTGCATTCACTCGCACGAACGCAACCGAAAACCTGGGCAAGATCGGCGGCAGCGTTCTGGCCGTGCTTCTGGGCACGGTAGCCATCGCCGCCGTGTTCGGTTGGGCAACCATCGCGTTCTCCGGTTTGGCAGGTGCCGACTTCACGCAGGGCACGGTCGATGCAACGAAACTTGATGCTCTTGAAACGCGTCAGGCCAAAGCAGCTGCTCAGACTATCCCGCAGACGCTTCTTTCGTTCATCCCCACCAACATCTTCGCCGACCTTGCAGGCGGCCGCTCCACGTCGACCATCGCCGTCGTTGTCTTCGCTGCCATTGTCGGTGTCGCGTATTTGAAGTTGCGCGACCGCGATGACAAGCAGGCTTCTTTCTTCAAGGACCTCATCGACAGCCTGTACGGCATCATCATGTGCATCGTCAACATGGTTGTCGGTCTTACCCCGTACGGCGTCCTTGCCCTTATCACCAACGTTTTGGCTACCAGCGACTTCGCAGCCATCCTCGATCTTGGCAAGTTCATCATTTTCTCGTATGTCGCCATCATCACTATGTTCCTGGTTCACCTGCTTATCGTTGCAGGCAACCGTCTGAGTCCGCTTACCTACGTGAAAAAGGCCTTCCCGGTGCTTAGTTTCGCGTTCGTCTCGCGTACCAGCGCAGGAGCTATGCCCCTGAACATCGAGACCCAGTCCAAGGCTTTGGGCGTTGACGCCCCGACCGCCAACTTCGCCGCAAGTTTCGGTATGTCCATCGGTCAGAATGGCTGCGCGGGCATTTATCCGGCCATGATGGCCACTCTCATTGCGCCGACCATCGGCATCGACGTCTTCGATCCCACGTGGGTCGTCGGCCTTATCGCCGTCATCGTCATCAGCTCCTTCGGCGTTGCCGGCGTGGGCGGTGGCGCAACGTTCGCCAGTCTTATCGTGCTGGGCACCATGGGCCTTCCCATCGAGATCGTCGGCCTCATGGCTTCGGTCGAGCCGCTTATCGACATGGGCCGTACCGCCCTCAACGTCAGCGACTCCATGGTTGCCGGCATCACTTCGTCGAACTTCACCGGTGGCTTGGATCGCCAGATGTACGCCGATCCCAACGCTCGTGTCAACGGCATCGAGGATTTGGGTGCTTAACGCGCATGCAGTCTAGGCGCGGCTTCCTGTGCGGGTTTGAAAATGCTGTTGCTTTCGTGCGCGTTCCCGGTAAGGGGAGCGCGCACGTTGTTATTTCTCGGGAAAATCTTTTTACTTTGCTCTTGCAATCTTGAGGAATTCCGTTATCTTAAGATCGTTTGTCTATCAATGGGAATGGATTGGGAAAGAATGGCAAAGGAAAAAGCAAAAGCTTCCGACATGAAGCATTATTCGGGTTTGGCCGTTTTCTCGGCTGCCGTTGGTCATGCGCTTGACGGCCTTGACCTGATGATCCTCGGCTTCGCGATGTCGGGCATCATGACGACGTTCGCAGTCGATCAGACTACGGCGTCCACGCTGACCACCATCACGCTTGCAGGCGCGTTCCTGGGCGGCTTGGTCTTCGGTCATTTCGCGGACAAGTTCGGCCGCATCAAGGTGCTCACGTACTCAGTCATTTTCTTCGGTGTGTTCACCTTGGGCTGCGCGTTCGCGCCGACTTTCGAGATTCTGGCGCTTTGCCGCTTCCTTTCCGGCATCGGCATCGGCGCTGAGTTCGGCATCGGCATGGCAATCGCAGCCGAGGCCTCTAGCCCCCAGAACCGCGCAAAGGCAACCTCTGGCGTTGGCTTGGGCTTCCAGGTTGGCGTTCTTGCCGCTTCGCTCATGAGCGCCCCGGTTCTTCTGAACTTCGGTTGGCAGGGCCTGTTCGTGGTTGGCTTCATCCCCGCCGTCATCGCCATCATCATCCGTGCGTTCGTGCCCGAGCCTCCAATTTTCGAGGAACACAAGGCTTCCGGCAAGCAGCATGGCAAGATCTCCGATCTGTTCAACTCGCCCGAGCGCATCAAGTACTCCATTGTCATCATCGTTCTGTGCACCGTCCAGAACGCCGGTTACTTCGGCATCATGACGTGGCTTCCGAAGTACCTGAATTCCGAGCTGGGTCTGAGCCTTACCTCGACCGGTCTTTGGACTGCCGTCACCGTTGTCGGCATGATGATTGGCATCTCCGTGTTCGGTTGGCTTGCCGACCGCGCCGGCCGTCGTCCTGCGTTCTGGACCTTCCAGATCGGTGCCGCAGCTATGGTCATCATCTACAGCCAGTTGAAGGACCCGACTGCGCTTTTGTTCGGCGGCTTCTTCATGGGCATGTTCGCTAACGGCATGATCGGCGGCTATGGCACCCTTATCGCCGAGCTTTACCCGACCGAGCTTCGTGCGACCGCTCAGACTGCCCTGTACAACACCGGCCGTTTCATTGGCGGCGGCGCTGGCCCTGTCGTCATCGCTGCAATCGCCACGGGCAGCGGTTTCGCTTTCGCCATTGGCTGCGTTGCCTGTATCTACGCCGTCGCGTTCATCGCGATGTTCTTCGTGCCCGACAAGAAGGGTCAGGAACTGGAGTAGGGCACTGTATTCATAGGTGCGCTTTCTAATGAAAAAGAACCTCGCGATCTTGGTCGCGAGGTTCTTTTGGTTTGCGGGGTCGTTATTCGCTTAAGCTTCAAGCAGTTTCGCCGTCAAGCGGGCGCAACGATGCGCCGATTCGTCTTCAAACGTGCGGTAGTCGACTGTGGAGGTGCCATCGGCCTTGTCAGAAATGGCGCGCACGATGGCGCAGGGCACGCTTGAAAGGTAGCATGCTTGGGCGATGGCGGCGCCTTCCATCTCGCAGCAACGCGCATCGAAGGTGGTGGTGATGCGATCTTTCTCAGCTGGGTCGCGAACGAAGCGGTCTCCCGAAGCAACGCGGCCGGAATGGGCGGTCGCACCGATTTCCTTTGCGGCGATCGCAAGGGCGTTCTGCAACGTTTGGCTAGCAGGGAAGAAAACAGGTTCGATACCAGGGGTTTGACCGGGCTTGTAGCCAAGGTTCTCGACATCCATCAGGTGATTCACCGCGTCGGTTGCTATCACGATGTCGCCGATCTCGATGCTGTTGTCCAACGATCCTGCGACTCCTGTGTTCACGATGGCGGCAACATTGAATCGATCGATGAGAACCTCGGCGCAGATTGCGGCGTTGACCATACCAACGCCGCACTTCACAACAATGGCACTCGATCCCTTGATGGTGCCTTTCATGAATTCCATGCCAGCTGCAACCACCGTTTCAACTTCCCCCGATTCCAGCATCATCTGCTTGAGCAGGGCGACTTCGATATCCATTGCTCCGATGATGCCGATCGGTGCGTTCTCGGTGAATTCCATGATGGAGTGCCTTTCGATTCGGATGTTCCAGCTTTCTCGCAAGCTGAATGGTTTATGCTCAGTAGTGATACATGATACGACCTGCATCGACCGAACGGGACCTATATCCATGACTAAATCCGAAAGCGCCGAGAGCGTCAATGTAGAGCTGCGCTCGAACGCCGATGGCAAAGCTGTGCAACGCGCTGATTCCTCAATGCAAAAGAAGGACGGCGACAAGCTTGCCAACTATTTGACTATGATCGGCCATTTGTGCTGCGACGTGAATCAAGGTGCGCTTGCCGCCATCTTGCCTTTCTTGGTTGCCGGGGGAGGGTATTCCTACACCCATGTGGCACTCATGCTGTGCATTGCGAACATCTCTTCCGCTATCATCCAGCCGCTGTTCGGGTGGATCGGCGACAGGAAGTCCTGCCCGTGGTTCATGGCGCTCGGCGTGTTCTTGGCCGGATTGGGTATGGCATGCATGGGCTATGTCGAATCGTTCGGTGCTGTTTTGCTTTGCGCTTTGATCACCGGATCGGGTACGGCGATGTTCCATCCCGAGGGCGGGCGCCTGGCTAATCTCGCAGCTGGCTCAAGGAAAGGCAACGGCATGAGCATTTTTGCCGTTGGCGGTAATGTCGGTTTCTTTTTGGGGCCGCTGCTGGTTACCTTCTTTCTTTCCTCGTTCGGTCTGCACGGCACGATTGCGTTCATCGTTCCCGTAATCGTTTGCTCGTCGGTGCTTCTCTTCTTCAACGGTCGATTCAAGGCCCTCGGCATCGCTCAAGTTTCGGTTTCTTCTTCAGGCAAGGGAGATGCGTCTCGCGAGCACTGGGGTATGTTCTGGTTGACCATGGGCGTTTTGTCCGTTCGGTCTATCCTGAGTTACGGCTTCATTTCTTTCATCCCGTTGTTCTTGATGGGCGTGTACGGTCAGAGCGAAGGAACTTCCTCTCTTGTGATCTCGCTGTTTGCCATCGTTGGCGCCATCGCCACGCTTTTGTCGGGCAGGGTAGGCGAATACTTTGGGTCGGGCAGGCTTGCCATTGCGTGTTTGGCCGTCACCACCGTTTCCGCGCTTGCTTTCACGTTCAATGAAAGTTTGCCTCTCGCGATTATCATTTCCGTCATTATGTCCGTTGGCGTCGACCTGTTTTATCCTTCCGTGGTGGCGCAGGGCATGGGTTATGTTCCGCGCCATTTAGGGACCGCTTCAGGTTTGACATATGGTGTGGCTATTTGCATCGGTGGCGCTTTCGAGCCGGTTTTGGGCATTGCGGGAGACGCATACGGATTGACCACCGTTATGCTGATGCTTACAGCACTCGGTGTGCTGGGTGTCGTTTTAGCGGTCATCCTTCGTCGTAGGCACGTCGCATTGCGTGAATGGCAGGTGTAAACTGGCTTTTTCTTCTGACTTCACAATTCCTTCAAATGCGCTAAACTTGTTCACCATACAAGCGGGTCGGTTGACGCCACCTTGGCGTCCATCTCATCCCGCATGAGCATGTTTTTAGGTCGCGAATCAGAAGGTTGGTGGTCATCATGGCAGCTCCTGCTCCCGAACATGTGAGAAACGTGGTCCTTGTCGGCCAAGACGGCGCCGGCAAGACATCGCTCGCTGAGGCGATGCTGCACGTCTCGGGTCGCACTCCTCGAATGGGAACGACTCATGACGGGAAATCGTACCTCGATTACGACGAGGAAGAGATCCGGCGCAAGTTCACCATCAGCACCTCCATTGCCCCCATCCCGTACGGCAATTACAAGATCAACCTTCTTGATACGTCGGGCCACCCTGATTTCATCGGCGACACCATCGCCACCATGTATGCCGCCGAAACGGCGCTGTTCGTGGTAGACGCCGTTGAAGGTCCGCAGGTCATGACCACCAAGCTGTGGCAGACCGCAGCCGACATGAAAATCTCCCGCGCGGTGTTCATCAATCATATCGACCGCGAAAACGCCAACTTCGACATTTCCATGGCTACGCTTCATGCGCGTTTCGGTTCTCGTCTGGTTCCTCTTACCATACCGATCGGTGTCCAGGAAGACTTCCAGGGCGTTGTCGATATCGTTCGCATGAAGGCCCGTTATTTCGACAAGGGTGGCATCGTCGAACGTGTCGAGGATATCCCTGCCGAATACGCCGATGCTGCGCAGAACGCTCGTGAGCGCCTTGTCGACAACGTTGCCGAGGCTGACGAAGAGCTGATGATGAAGTACCTCGATGGCGAGCCTTTGTCTCAGGAAGAGATCGAGGACCTGCTGGGCAAGGCCATCAATCAAGAGCTCATCGTTCCCGTTTACGTTGGTTCCACCATCATCAAGCAGGGCATTCAGGGCTTGATGGAAGACATCTGCACCTTCTTCCCGCACCCGCGTCAGCATTGCGCGTATGCTCTTGCCGACGATGCGGGCAAGATCTCCATCGACGAGACGGGCGAGCCTGGGGGTTTCGTGTTCAAGACGGTTGCCGACCAGTTCGTTGGCCGCTTGAGCTACGTCAAGGTCCTCTCTGGCGTGCTTGAACCTGGTCAAGACCTCATCAACGCCCGTACGGGCAAGAAAGACAGGGTCGGCCATCTGTACATCATGATGGGCCAGGAGTCCAACGACGTAAAAAGCGCTAAGGCCGGCGATATCATCATCATCCCGAAGCTCACCGACACGCGCCCGGGCGATACGCTCTCGCTTTCCGGCAAGGTGAAGCTTGCCCCCATGCCCATTCCGACGCCGCAGTATCCTATCGCCATCGAGGCAGCGAACAAGAAGGAAGAGGACAAGCTCGGCGCCTTCCTCGCCCGCGTTGCCGAGAACGATCCCACGATCTTGGTTCGTCGCGACGAGGAAACCCACCAAACCGTTGTTACCACTATGGGCGATGAGCAGATCAACACCATGCTGAATCGCCTGAAGAGCCAGGTTGGCATCGAGGTTAAGATCGTTCCTGTGCGCGTTCCGTATCGCGAGACCATTCGCACGGTCGCCGAGGCTCAGGGCCGTCATAAGAAGCAGACCGGCGGTTCTGGTCAGTTCGGCGATTGCTGGCTGCGTCTTGAGCCGAATCCCGGTGGTGGCTACGAGTTCATCGACGAGATCGTCGGTGGCCATATCCCGCGTGCGTACATCCCTGCGGTTGACAAGGGCGTCCGAGAAGCAATGGCCGAGGGCTTCCTCGCGGGCTATCCTATGGTTGACCTTAAGGCAGCTGTTTACGAGGGCAGCTATCATGCCGTTGACTCGAATGAAATGGCTTTCAAGACGGCGGCCCGCATTGGCTTTCGCGCCGCATGCGAGAAAGCCCAGCCCGTCTTGCTTGAGCCTATGGCGAATCTTCGCGTAACGGTTTCCGAGGAATTCGCCGGCGCGGTGATGGGCGATATCTCTACCAGGCGCGGTCGCATCATCGGCACTGATTCCGCCGATCAGGGCCAGACCGTCATCATTGTGCGCGTGCCGTATGCCGAGGTCATCACGTACACCCGCGACCTTCGTTCCATGACTCGCGGCAACGGCTCGTACGAGATTGAGGTTGAGGGCTACGAGCAGGCTCCGGCAGACGTTCAGAAGAAGCTGGTCGAGGCGTATCAGGCTGCACGCGCCGAGGGCAACAAATAGGTCTTGCTGCTAGCTACGCAAAGTTCGTTGCCTGTTGTCATCGTTGCGCTTGGGCACGAAATCCTTCTTGAGGCACCCCATCATACGATGGGGTGCTTTTCTTTTAGCCTACTGCAACTTTCCTGGGGCGGCATCAAAATGTATGCTATGGTGAACATCATACGTCACAACTAACTGTGTTTGTCTGGACACACTTAGTTGAGCTTGTGCTCGATGTTCATTAATCGGGCTATGAAGAGGGGTTTTCGTGTTCGATAAGAAGTTGCTTGCTTTGGCGCCTGGAGCGCTGCGCAATGTGGTCATTGCGGTTTCATTCATGTGGATAGGCCTTGTTGGCGACATATTGCTGGTGCTGGGTGTGGTTGGGTTTCTATCTTTGGTTCTTGGCTCGGCTTTCATTTCTCCGCAGCTTGCCCTTCTTGCCTGCGTTGTTTCGCTCGTTTTAAAGGCGTTGTCCACGAAGGTTTCTTCTTCGTTCAAGTTCAAGGCAGCTTGCGATGTGAAGCGATCCCTTCGCGAGACGCTGTATCGAAAGTTGCTTCGAATGGGGCCTGGTTACACCAGGCATGTCAGCACGGCGGATGTCGTTCAAATGGCCGTTGACGGCACCGAGCAGCTGGAGTCGTATTTCGGTCAGTATCTGCCGCAGCTGATTTACTCGGTGGTGGCGCCTCTTACGTTGTTCTTGGTCATCGCACCGATTGATCTTGCAACGGCGTTGGTGTTGCTGGTATTCGTTCCGATGATCCCTTTGATCATCGGTGCTATCCAAGGTTTTGCCCGCAAGCTTTTGGGCAGTTATCTCGATAAGTATGTGACGCTTGGTGACGGATTCCTTGAGAACCTGCAGGGTCTTTCGACACTTAAGATTTACCGAAGCGACTCGTTGCGTCATAAGGCTATGGATGAGGAATCGGAACGCTTTCGCGTGGTGACCATGAAGGTGCTGCGCATGCAACTCAATTCCATCATCGTGATGGACGTCGTGGCGCTTGGTGGCGCGGCTGCGGGAATGATCGTGTGCTTGTTTGCGTTGTCTTCCGGCAAAGTGACGATGCTTCAGTTCCTGTTCGTTGCTCTAGTTTCCTCGAGCTTCTTCGTCCCCATGCGTCAGCTCGGCTCGTTCTTTCATGTTGCAATGAATGGCATGGCTTCTTCTCGGCGCATCTTCAACATGCTTGAATTCCCCGAACCTTCGGGGAAGGTGGCTCGCGTATCTTGCGATTGCCGGCTCGTCATGCAGGGCGTTTCGTATTCGTACGATGATCAAACCAATGTGCTTCACGATGTTGATCTGATGGTTCCCGATAAGGGGTTGGTTGGAATCGTCGGAGCCAGCGGAAGCGGGAAATCGACGATCGCCATGCTGCTTACCGGTGCGGATGATTCGTATAAGGGATCGATTCGCTGCGGCAATGACGAGCTTCGCGAAATCGCTGCTGACAGCTTGAGCGATTTGGTGACTTATGTTGGATTGAACGCGTACTTGTTCCGCGGCAGCGTGCGCGACAACCTGCTTTTAGCGAAATCCGATGCCAGCGACGACGAGATGTGGCGGGTGCTCGACGAATGCGCGCTCGGCGCGTTTCTTCGCGCGCAGGAGGGTTTGGACACGCAACTAGAAGGCGAAGCTGCGAACTTGTCAGGAGGCCAGCGTCAGCGACTTTCATTGGCGCGGGCGCTCCTTCACGATACGCCGATCTTCATTTTCGACGAGGCCACAAGCAACATCGACGTCGAAAGCGAAGAGGCCATCATGGCGGTTGTTGGGCGCTTGTCTCAGAACCATGCGGTGATCTGCATTTCCCATCGACTTGCCAATGTGGTTGGCGCGGACGTCGTTTATGCGATCGATCGCGGATCGGTTGTGGGGCGCGGTACGCACGAGCAGCTTCTTGAGCGCTGCGATACTTACAGCAAGCTATGGGAGCAGCAATCTGAACTTGAGGCGTTCAGGGTCGCTTCGATTGATGGGCAGACCACGAAAGGAGGTGAGCGCGCATGAAGCGCAGCGGGTTCGCTGTTATGAAACGGATGATCGGCCTGGTGAAACCCTTGGCCGGATATATGGCTCTTGCCGTCACGACGGGCGCGGTAGGGCATTTGTGCGCGACGTTCCTTCCTGTTGTCGCTGTATGGGTAGCTTGCGATATTGCGACGGGGAAGTTCGTGTTCACGTTGTCGGGTGCTGCGGTCGCTTTGGTGGTTATCGCGATCCTTCGTGGCGTTCTTCATTATGTCGAACAGACCTGCAATCACTACATCGCGTTCACGCTGCTCGCGAATATCCGCAGCAGGGTTTTCGGAGCCCTTCGCAAGCTTGCTCCGGCGAAGCTTGCCGGTGCCGATAAAGGTGACTTGATTTCGCGTCTGACAGCCGATATCGAGCTTCTTGAGGTCTTTTACGCTCATACCATCTCACCGGTCTGCATCGCGGTTATAACCAGCGTATGCATGGTTGTTTTCTTAGGTTGGTTGCACCCCGTATTCGGATTGGTGGCCCTTGTGGCTTACCTTGCGGTGGGATTGGTCATGCCGCTGCTCATTAATAGGACAATGGGGACCGTGGGGGTTGAAAGCCGCCAGATGGCGGGCGCGCTTTCCGGCTACGTATTGGATAGCCTTCGCGGTTTGCGCGAAGTGCTGCAGTTCAATTCGGGTGAGACGCGCGTGAGCGAGCTCAATCGTCTTTCTGATCGGCTTGTTGCCGCGCAGAAACGCCAGAGTGACAAAGGGGCTACGGGCGCTGCCGCATCGAATGCTGTCGTGATTGCTTTTAGCGTCGCGCAGCTGATCGTGGGCGTTCTATTGTTTCAACGGGGCATGGTTTCGGGCGAGGCGGTTGTCGTTGCGACGGTGGCCTTATTCAGTTCGTTCGGCCCGACGGTGGCTCTTGCTGCGTTAGGGTCGACATTGCAGGGCACGCTTGCCTCGGGTTCGCGCGTGCTTGATATTCTTGACGAGGAGCCAGTTGTCGTCGAACAGGTAGACGGCGTCGATGTTTCTTTCGATGGTGCGGAAGCGCGCAATATCGTTTTCTCATACGACGAAGAGCGGATTCTCGAAAACGTCTCCGTTGAGGTTCGTCCGGGTGAGATTCTTGGGATTGCCGGTAAAAGCGGCAGTGGAAAAAGCACGTTGTGCAGGTTGTTCATGCGATTTTGGGATCCCGACTCCGGTGAGGTGCGCATCTCAGGCGAAGATCTTCGCGGCGTGAACACGGCTTCGCTTAGGGATAACGAGGCTCTTGTCGAGCAGGATACCTTCCTGTTTCACGATACCATTCGCGACAATCTTCTGATCGCCAAGCCAGATGCCAATCAATCTCAGATTGAGGCGGCGTGCAAGGCGGCCTCTATTCACGACTTCATCCTGACGCTCCCAAAGGGCTACGACACCATGGTTGGCGAATTGGGCGACACGCTTTCGGGTGGCGAGCGTCAGCGATTGGGTTTGGCGCGCGCGTTCCTTCACGATTCGCCGTTCCTGTTACTCGATGAGCCTACCAGCAATCTCGACTCGCTCAATGAGGCTGCGATTTTGAGGAGCCTTGCCAACGAGCATGGCAAGCGCACAGTGATCTTGGTTTCTCATCGGGCGTCAACAATGGGCATTGTTGACCGTCTGATCAGCATGAACTCTGGTCGCGTGAGCTAATGGCCCGATCACTTTAAGGTAACCCCTGCACTATCCGATGCGAAAGCGTTAAAGTTGTCTCAACGTAGTTTGAAGGGTACTGAGGAGCCGATGCGACGGTTCCTTGGTGCCGCATGCAGTCAAGCATGAAGAGACGAAAGGATAGGATCGATGAGCAAGAAAATCGCAGTGATCGCAGCCAATAGCCCTTCTGGGCGCCCTATCGTCAAAGAGGCCATCAAAAGGGGCAATGACGTGACGGTGTTCGTGCAGAATGAGAACACCACCATCGCTTCCAAGGTTGTCCAGAAGCAGTTCATGGACCTTACCAAGGAAGACCTTGCGGGCTTCGATGCAGTGGTTGATGCGGGCGGCGCTTGGACTGACGAGCTCCTGCCGAATCACTACGCAGCGCTCTTTCATTTTTGCGACTGCCTTTCTGGCACCGATGCGAAACTCGTCATCGTCGGTGGTGAGGGCACGTCTTACGACGACTCCACCCTGGCACGCTGGTTTGGCCAGGGCACCGTTCATGAGCACGACGAGTACAATGCTAATCGTGCGATCCTTACCAAGTGGTTTGGCAGCGACTCTTTCATGAGTGGTCTTGCTCCGTTGGTGGACGATGGTTTCACCGACTCTTTCGGCGATCGCCCCGCAAGCATGGAGTCCGTGTTCGAGGACTTGAAGAAGCGCAAGGACGTCAATTGGATTTACATGTCCCCGTCGTGCGACTTCACTGTTGCCGGTCAGTCGGTTGCAGCTTATGACGACTATGCTGTCGACGTTGTTGACGAGATCGAGTCGGGTATTCATTACCAGCAGCGAATCGGCGTGACGTGCGACTAACGGCATAACGCCATTCGGCGAACGGTAGGATCCCTTTCGATATCCTTCGATTCAGCAGCCGAAAGTGGGGTACAATCCAACTTGTAGGAGAAAGGCGGACGAAACGCAATACCCTGCTTCAGGGCGTTTCTGATGCAAAATCCGGGTTGTCCGGAAGAGGAAAGGAAAAGGCATGGCAAAGAAGATCGCAGTAATCGCCGCAAATGGTCACTATGGCCGTCCGATAGTCAAAGAGGCCATCAAGCGCGGTAACGACGTGACTGTGTTCGTTGTCAACGACAACACCACTGTTGCCTCTCAGGTCGTTAAGAAGGAGCCGATGGATCTTACCAAGGAAGATCTGGCTGGCTTCGACGTGGTTATCGATGCCAACGGCATTTGGGCAGATCAGCTTATCGCCAAGCATTTCAAGTATGTCATGCATGTGTGCGATCTGGTTGCCGACACCGACGCTAAGTTCCTTATCGTTGGCGGCGAGGGCAACTGGCAGGGCGATCCCACCGCAGCTCGTTACTTCGGCGAGGGCGTCGAGCATGTTCACAACGAGTACAGCAAGGAAGCCATCCTCACCCGCTGGTTTGGTGCAGAATCCCTTAAGGCTGCTGCAAGCGCCACTGATGGCGGTTTCACGGGCGATGCTGCTCTGACCGCTCATTCTATGGAGGATGTTTTCGCCGGCCTGCGCCTGCGTAAGGACTGCAACTGGATTTACATGTCCCCCAGCTGCACCTTTAAGGTTGACGGCTATGACGTTAAGCCTTACGACGACTACGCAACCGACATCGTTGACGAGGCTGAGTCCGGTATCCATTACCAGCAGCGCGTTGGTGCTACCTGCGAGTAAGCAGCATCGCATATTGATTCTTGAAAACCCTGTCCGCAATGAGCGGGCAGGGTTTTCGTGTCTGAGGGTTTTATGGAAAGAAAAAGCCGGCACCTTGGGTAAGTGCCGGCTGAAAGCGAGTATGACTTAATCGCGCGTGAGCTTGCGATGGATGCGGTGCGGCTTTGAAGCCTCGGCACCCAGGCGCTCGATGCGGTTCTTCTGGTAATCGGCGAAGTTGCCTTCGTACCAGTACCATGCGCCAGGGTTTTCGTCAGTACCTTCCCATGCAAGGATATGGGTGGCAATGCGGTCGAGGAACCAGCGGTCGTGGCTGGTGATAACGGCGCAGCCAGGGAACTTGAGCAGCGCTTCCTCCAAGCTTTCCATGGTCTCGGTGTCGAGGTCGTTGGTGGGCTCGTCAAGAAGCAGCAGGTTTCCGCCCTGAGAAAGCGTAAGGGCGAGGTTCAGACGGTTTCGTTCGCCGCCGGAGAGCACGTTGGCGGGCTTCTGCTGATCGGAGCCCTTGAAGCCGAATGCGGCAACGTAGGCGCGGCTAGGAACCTCGGTTTCGCCAACCATCATGTGATCAAGGCCGTCGGAAACGACTTCCCAGACATTTTTGTCGCCGTCAAGGCCGGCGCGCATCTGGTCGACGTAGGAGATCTTCGCGGTTTCGCCGATTTCCAGCGAACCCGAAGTGGGCTGCTCAAGGCCAACGATCATCTTGAACAAGGTAGACTTGCCAACGCCGTTCGGGCCAATGACGCCGACAATGCCGTTGCGCGGCAAATCGAAGGACAGGTCGTCAATGAGAACGCGGTCGCCGAAAGCTTTGTGCAGGTGCTCGGCGGTGATGACTTTTGATCCCAGACGCGGACCGACGGGGATGTTGATCTCGGTGTAGTCGACGTTGCGCTTCTGGGCCTCGGCTTCGGATGCCATGCGCTCGTAAGCCTCAAGACGAGCTTTGTTCTTTGCTTGACGGGCTTTCGGGGAGCTGCGGACCCATTCCAGTTCGGATTTCATTTTCTTGGCGCGACGTTGGTCTTGCTGTCCCTGGGACTCCAGACGTGCGGCCTTGGTCTCGAGGTACGTGGAGTAATTGCCCTTGTAGGGGTAAAGGGTGCCGCGGTCGACCTCGCAAATCCACTCGGCGACGTTGTCCAAGAAGTAACGGTCGTGGGTGACGGCCAGGACGGCGCCCTGGTAGTTCTTCAGGAACTGCTCGAGCCACAGAACGCTCTCGGCGTCGAGGTGGTTGGTAGGCTCGTCAAGAAGAAGCAGGTCAGGAGCTTCAAGAAGAAGCTTGCACAGAGCGACGCGCCTGCGCTCGCCGCCGGAAAGGTGATCGACCATCTCGTCGGGGTCGGGGCACTGAAGCGCGTCCATTGCCTGGGAAAGCTGGCTGTCCAAATCCCAGCCGTTGGCTGCATCGATTTCGTCCTGCAGGCGGCCCATTTCCTCCATCAGGGCATCGAAGTCGGCGTCGGGATTGCCCATCTCGCCGGAAACCTCGTTGAAGCGGGCGATTTTCGCGATGGTGTCGGCGAATGCCATCTCCACATTTTCCTTAACGGTTTTGGTGTCGTCCAGCGGTGGCTCCTGAAGCAGGATGCCAACCGAGTAGCCTGGCGTGAGCTTTGCGTCGCCGTTGGAAACCTCTTCGATGCCCGCCATGATTTTAAGCAGGGTGGACTTGCCCATGCCGTTGGGGCCTACGACGCCGATTTTAGCGCCAGGGTAGAAGGCCATCGTGACATCGTCAAGGATGACTTTGTCGCCATGGGCCTTGTGTGCTTTGTGCATTTGGTAGATGAACTCTGCCATGTGATCTCCTGATTGTTCGATAACCGTGTTGAAGCGGTATGAATGCAGTCCGTCTATTCTATCAGCTTGCGTGGTTGTTTGGTTTCGGGTTTACCTCAAACGCGGCAAGCTGATATCCTAAGAAGGAGAAAACAACGTTTGTCGCCGGTACCCCGGCGCAGTTCGAAGGAGAGGGCTATGGCTGAAGAGCCACGTGAGAATCCCGGTATGCCCGAGGGCGAAGTTGGAAGCGCGATGCTCGACCGCATGAACGGCGGCACGCACGAGCAACTTGCCAATTGGGCATTCCAGTACGTCCAGTTCAGTGATGACATGGAGTATGCTCTTGATA
>CAKTWD010000007.1 GCA_934630485.1 uncultured Eggerthellaceae bacterium
CACTTCGGGGTCGGCGAAGGTGACGACGTCGCCCACTTCGGGTTCACGGATGTAGTAGGAAACCTTTTCGGAAAAAACGAGATCGCCCGTCATGATGGTTTCCTCCATGGAACCCGACGGGATCTGATACGGCTGGAAGACGAAGGTTTTCAACACCCACGAAAAGGCGACAACGAAAACGATGAGGCCAACGGCGCTCATGATGTTGCGAAAAACGCCGTTTTCAGTTTCTTTTGCGTGGTGACCTGCGTCCATAAATGCCTTGCGAATCCTTGATAGGAACGAAACGAAGAACCTGGCTGCGCTGCAGCCAAGCCATATGCCCGTTAATGATAACGCCTAAAGCGTTGGGCGTGAACCGTCGGCTAAAGATCCAGAAATTCCTTATCCGACTTGGAAAGCTCGACCGATTCCAGCAAATCGGGGCGGAGCTGTTTCGTACGCAAGAGGCTTTGTTGGCGACGCCAGGCATCGACCTTGCCGTGGTCGCCGGACAGCAACACAGCAGGGACATCCATGCCGCGGAAGCTGGCAGGACGGGTGTACTGCGGGTATTCCAAAAGACCGTCGGCGAAGCTTTCGCCAAGCGCACCGGTTTCAGCACCCAAAACGCCGGGAAGCTTGCGAACAACCGCATCGATGACCACCATCGAGGCAAGCTCACCGCTGGTAAGAACGTAATCCCCCAGCGAAATGACTTCATCGGCCAGCGTGTAAGCGCGCTCGTCGATGCCCTCGTAATGACCGCAGATGAACAAAAGATGATCGTGCTGGGAAAGCTCGCACGCGTACGCGTCATCGAACTTGCGGCCCTGAGGAGCAAGGAAAATGGTATGGGGTTTGTGATCATTCGAACAAATATCGTCGTAGGCCTCGAAAATAGGCTCGCATTTCATGACCAAACCATCGCCGCCGCCGTACGGGTCATCGTCGGTGGTGCGATGACGGTCGTGCGTCCAGCCGCGCAAGTCGTGCGCGCGAAAGTCGAGGATCCCCTTCTCTTGGGCGATCTTCATCATGGACGAGCCCATGACGGAATCGTACATGTGAGGGAACGTGGAAAGAGTCTCTACGATCATATGGACCCGCCTTACAGGGACAGCAAGCCGGCAGGAATATGCGTTTCAACGATCTGGGAATCGGCATCGATGCCGACGATGAACTCATCGACCACGGGAATGAGAATATCGTCCTGGGCTTCAGGGTTGCTGCGATCGGCGCGTTTCACGGACAGCAGCATCTGGCCAGGGTTCTCGATGATCTCGCTGATGTGGCCAATCAGGCCGAACTCGGTATCGACAACGCTCCACCCATCCCACGAAACGGGGATCTGGGCGATATAGTCGCGCTGCTCTTGAGTGAGCTGCATAAGGCAGTGGCACCCGGCGAGCATCTCGGCGGTGTTCTTGTCGGCAACCGAATCAAAATGGACGACGGCAGAATCGTCGTCAAGAAAGCGCACGTCAACAACGACGCCGCGTCTGGGCGCGTCAAGGACAGGCGGAACGAAAGCGACCTCGTCGCCCTCGTCAAGTAAAAAAGGAAGGTTCGCTGCGGATTTCACAACGAACCCTCCGTCTAGATTACGCGTTTTCGCCAATACGGCGACATCAGACCAATTGCGCATTTATTCGATGATCTCGACTTCGACATGAGAATTGGTGCGAGAAGCCGCTGCGCGCACCAGCGTGCGGATCGACTTGATAACGCGACCCTGGCGACCGATAACCTTACCGGCATCCTGCTCACTAACGTGAACCTCGATGAGGATGGTGCCGTTATCAGTTTGGCTTGAAACGATGTTCAGCTGGTCCTCGTCCTCAACAAGAGGGCGAACCAGGCAATCGACAAGCCCGGTCATTTCATTAGTCTGATCAGCCATGGAAATTAAGCCTCTTCGTTAGCGTTCTTCCACAGACGAGCAACGGTGTCGGAAGGCTGAGCACCAACGCCGAGCCAGTAATTCATGCGATCGGTGTCGAACTCGACCAAATGAGGATGGGTGTTGGGGTTGAAACGGCCAACTTCCTCGATGAACTTGCCGTCGCGGGGCTTACGGGAATCAGCGACGACAACGCGATAGTACGCGTACTTCTTGGCACCGTGACGTGCAAGGCGAATCTTTACTGCCATGAAGACGAACTCCTTTTACTAAAGCTCTTTATTACCAGGTGCAGACATTGACAGCACCTCTTTGCCTGCGAAAACAGCAATTGCTAATGTTAAGACCTGATCGACGGTTTGGCAAGCAATTTGCCCAATCATTCTAGCTAAGACCCAAGAATAACGTGCAGCTCAACGTGCGACTGCGACGAAACTACACAAGAGCGTCCTTCGCTTGACACCATGACTACTGGCCCATCATGTCCTGAATGCGCTTCAAGTCGGCGCGGGAGATGCCCGCAGGCATACCGGGCATGCGCATACGGCCTGCCTTCTTGCCCTTTTTGCCTTTCTTGCCCTTCTTGCCACGAGGCGGCTCGGCCATGGCGGGGGCCATCTTCTTCACCATCTTGCGTGCCTCGGCATACTTTTTCATGAGGTCGTTGACATCATGGACGGTGACTCCCGCGCCGGCGGCGATACGTGCACGACGGCTGCCGTTGATGACATCGGGCTTCAAGCGCTCTTGCTTGGTCATGGAGTTGATGATGATCTCCATGCGGTCCATGGCGCCTTCGTCAACCTGACCGCTTGCAAGGGCCTTGTCGCCGCCGGGAAGGGCGCTGACAAGCTTGGAGATGCCGCCCATCTTCCTGATCTGGCGGTTCATGTCCAAGAAGTCGTTCAAGCTGAGGTCGGCGCGCATCAGGCGCTCTGCAGCCTCGGCTTCTTCCTCTTGCTGCTGAACCTTAACGGCGCTCTCGATGAGCGAGATCATGTCGCCCATGCCAAGGATGCGCTTAGCCATGCGATCGGGATGGAACGCCTTGAGGGAATCGGGCTTCTCGCCCTGGGAAATGAACTTGATGGGCTTGCCGGTTACCTCGCGAATGGAAAGGGCGCCGCCGCCACGGGCGTCGCCATCCATCTTGGACATGATGACGCCGTCGAAGTCGACGCGCTCGGCGAACGACTTGGCAACGTTCACGACGTCCTGACCGGTCATGGCATCAACGACCATAAGGATCTGGTCGGGCGAGACAGCTTCTTTGATGCGCTCGGCCTCGACCATCATGGCCTCATCGACATGCAAACGGCCGGCGGTGTCGATGATCACGATATCGCGCAGGCCGTTAATGGCCTCCTGGACACCTTCCTTGGCGATGCGAACAGGGTCGACGCCGTCGCCGCGGTAGACTTTCACGCCGATCTCGCCGCCAAGCGTTTCAAGCTGATCGGCTGCGGCGGGACGATAGACGTCGCATGCAACCAGCAGCGGGTTGTGCTTCTCGCTTTTCAGCAAATAAGCAAGCTTGGCAGCAGCAGTGGTTTTACCAGATCCCTGAAGACCCACGAGCATGATGACGTTGGGGATCTTGTTGGGGGTAAGATCAAGCTTGGCATCTTCCTCGCCCAAAAGACGCGTCAACTCGTCCATGACGACCTTGATGACGTTCTGGGCAGGAGTGAGCGAGTCAAGGACCTCGGCGGCCATGCAGCGCTCGGTGCACGTCGTGGTGAAGGTCTTCACCACTTTGAAGTTGACGTCAGCCTCAAGCAGCGCCATGCGGATCTCGCGCATGGCGTCGGCGATGTCCTTCTCAGTAAGGCGGCCCTTGCCGCGCAGACCCGAGAATACTCCTTGAAGTTTGTCGGAAAGCGATTCGAACATGTTTCGTTACTCCTCTTCCCCGCTTTGCCCTTCGCGGCCGAAGTCACCGATGAGGTCGCGGGCATATTCCAATGCGTCGAAGTCCTTAAGATCGTCCATCCCCTCGCCTACGCCGAGTTTCAGGATGGGCAGTTGCAACTCATGGGAAACGGCCAGGGCAATACCGCCCTTCGCCGTGCCGTCGAGCTTGGTGATGATCACGCCGTCAAGATCGAGAGCCTTGTTGAACTCGCGCGCTTGATTCAAACCGTTCTGACCTGTGGTAGCGTCAATGACAAGCACATTGTAGACCGGCACGTTCGAGCGCTTGCGCACCACGTTGACAACCTTCTCAAGCTCGCGCATAAGGTCGGCGGAGGTATGAAGCCTGCCGGCGGTGTCGATGAGAACCTTGTCGGCGCCCAGCTCCTCGGCACGCGCGATGGTGTCGTAGCATACGCTGGCAGGGTCGGCCCCGCGTTCGCGCGAACACATCTCGACATCAGCGCGCTTGGCCCAAACCTCAAGCTGCTCGATGGCGGCAGCGCGGAACGTGTCGGCACTGCCCAAAACCACGGATTCCCCGCCGTCGTGGAGCTCCTTGGCGATCTTCCCGCACGTAGTGGTTTTGCCAGAACCATTGACGCCCACGAAAAGAACGACGCTCGGATCGCCGTCGAAGATGCCTTCGCCGCCTTCGACGAACAGCTCGGCGATCTCGTCGTACAGAAGATCGAGAACCGCATAGGCGTCGGGCAGCGCCTTCATGGTTGCCTGATCGCGCAGATTCTCGACGATGCGAGCAGCAACGCCGCCGCCCACGTCGGCCAAGATCAGCGTTTCCTCAAGACCGTCCCAAAATTCCTCGTCAAGCTTCGGACCTCGATCGAGGATGATGTTCATGCGCTCCCGAAACGTTGCGCGCGACCTGGTCAGACCGTCGCTGAATCGTCCGAAAAACCCCATGTGAACCCCTTACTCGGCATTCTCGAGCGCATGCTCGAGCTTCTGGCTGAGAACCTTCGTGACGCCGTCCGCCTGCATGGAAACGCCAAACAAGACGTCCGCCATTTCCATCGAACGACGCTGATGAGTGATCATTATAAGCTGCGTGGTGCTGCGCAGCGAGTCGATATAAGCCGCCAATCGGCGCAAATTGGTGTCGTCAAGCGCAGCCTCCACCTCGTCGAGGATGTAGAACGGCGCCTTACGGATGCGATAAATCGCGAACAGAAGCGCCAGTGCGGTCAGCGATTTCTCGCCACCCGACATGAGCGACATCTTCGCAATGCGCTTGCCACGCGGCTGCGCCTTCACCTCGACCCCCGTGTGCTCAAGATCATCGGGGTCCTCAAGCACGAGCTCGGCCGAGCCGCCCGGGAACAGCGTGGCGAACGTCTCGGAGAAGTTCTTGTTCACCTGCTCGAACGTGACAACGAAATCGTCACGCATGCGCCTATCGATGATGCGCACGATCTTCGCAAGCGAACGACGGGCCGCTTCCATGTCCTCAAGCTGCGCCGAGAAGTAGTCGTGGCGCTTCTTCAGAACCTCGTACTCCTTGGCGGCATCGGGGTTGATGACACCCATGTTCTTGATGCGCTTCTGAAGTTTGAAGGACTCGTCCTCGAACGACGGGCGATCCTCGAGCTTCGGCAGCTCTTGGGCAACCTCAAGCGGCGTGGAAAGATCGTCGACCACAGCCTTCACCGCAGCCTGAACCTGAAGCTCGAGCCTTCCCTTCTCGACGCGCGTTTGCGTCATGCGGGAATTGGCCGCATCAAAGTTGTCACGAGCGAGCCGCGCCGACTCGCGTGCCATAGCCGCGGTTTCCTGAAAGCCGTTGGCCGTATCCTCGGAAGCCAAGATGGCCTCGTCGATTGCCCGAACGCGTTCGCGCAGGCTTTGCGAGAGAAGGGAAAGCGTCTCGAGCAGCGGGACGGCGCGACGCTGAGCAGCACGCTTGCGCTCGAGCGAGACGCGAGACTCGCGATCGGACTCTTCGGCTTGCCTGATATCGCGAAGGCGGGCGTCCACGATGCGCGAAGCGTACGTTTTGCGCTCGGTGAGCTTGGCAAGCTCGAGCTTGGCGTTTGAAAGCTCATCGTTCAAACGTCCCGCCTCACGGCGAAGCGGAACGACCTTGTCAAGCGCCTCGGTGTGCTGCTCGAGCGTTTGCGTGCGTTTTGCCTCCATGTCGGCAATGGACGCCTCAAGCGCCTCGACATCGGGACGCAGCTCCTCCACCGTCTTGCGCGCGCTGTCATGGCGCGCGTTCACGGATTCGCACTCGCGAACAAGCGCATTCATACGCGATGCGCAACGTTGCTCATCGGCACGGGCGGCCTCAACCACACCCTTCTGCTTGGCAAGCTCCTGACTAGTTTTAAGGCTTGCCTCCTGGGCAAGACGGTACGATTCCTCAGCTTTGGAAACCGACTCCTGCGCGGCGGCAAGATGTTGATCCGCCTGCGCAAGCTGACCGGTAAGCTCGGCGATGCGACGTTCACGGGCCAAAACGCCCTCGTTCTCGTCGGCAGCTGCCCCGAAAACGGAAACCTTGCCCTGCGGCCATACCACGCATCCGTCGGCCGTGGCGAACCTTAAGCCCTTGTCGTCGGAATCATGCAAGGCAAAAGCTTGTTCGGCGCTGTCGCACAGCACGACATCGCCCAAAAGCGATTCGACGGCACGGGCGGCGTCGGCGGGATAATTTAACTGCTCGATCAAAACCCGGCCGGATTTCGACATGCGAGCGGGAACATCCTGAACAGAAGCCGGCACAGAACCGTTGCGCCTCCTGAAGACCATCGACACATCGCCTGCGGCGCCCTGCGCCCTCAAAGCGGCGATGACACAGGACGCAGCCGGCGCATCGGAAACCATAAGGGCCGAAAGATCATCACCCAACAAGCGCTCGACCAGCGACTCAAGCCCGGTGGGCGCGCCCAAAGCCTGAGCCAGGGGGGCAAGCCCTCCTTCAAGGGACTCGGCGTTGTCCAGAAGCCAAATCAAAGCCGGATCGTCGCTGCGGCTGGCGCGGAGGGATTGCTTAACCGCCTTGATCTCGGCAGAAAGAACGCGCTGCTCGTCCGCCGCGGCATCACGCGCAGAGCGAGCGGAATTGCGCTCGATGAAAGCGGAACCCAGGCGCTCTTGAGCAGCCTTGTCGGCCGCCTGAATCTCTTCTAGTGCAGACGTTGCTGCAGAAAGCGCCTCGGAAAGAGCATCGTGCTCGGCGGTTGCCTTCGCCAGATCGGCATCGATCTCGGAACGACGCGCATCAACCATTTTCTCTTGGGCGATGCCCGCAGAAAGGCGGTCTTTCATGCCCATGAGCTTACGACGCGCCTCGTCGCAATCGCGGTCGAGGCGACGCTTGGTGGAATCAAGCTCGTCAACCGTTTTCTCGAGGGCGCGGCGCTTGTCGTACGTCTCTTGACGGGCTGCATCAACCCGAGCAACCTTCTGTTGTGCAGCGGCAAATGCATTCTGAGCCTCCGAAAACTGCTCGCGAGCAGCCTGAAGCTCATTCTCCGCCGCCTCTTTAGAGGCCTTCGCGTTCTCGATGGATAGCGCAATATCGGCTTCGTAGCTTTCTGCAGAACGACGCTTCTCGCGAAGGAGCATCTCAGCTGAATCAAGGCGCTCGGCCACAGCCGTTGCCTTGCGCTGGGAGCGAGCAAGTTCGCCGGCGTCATTGGCCTTGGTTCGGATGAGCTCCTGAATGTCATTCACTTTTTGTTCGGCTGCTCCGACTTGCTGCTTCATGTCGGATACTTCGGTTTCGAGCTGCGTTTCGGTTGCGCAAACGCGATCCCAGGAAACTTGCAGGGTACGAAGGTCGTCAACCGCAAGAGCAAGCTGCACCTCATGCAAACGGGCACTTGCCGCTTCGTAAGCAATCGCGCGCTTGGCCTTGCGCTCGAGCGGCCCCAACTGACGACCGATCTCGGAAGCGACGTCGCGAACGCGGGAAAGATGATTGTCCATTTGCTCGAGTTTGCGCGCGCTTTTCTCTTTGCGCTGCTTGTGCTTCAGAACGCCCGCGGCTTCCTCGATGAGAGCGCGGCGATCTTCAGGACGAGACTGCAGGATTTGGTCGAGCTTGCCCTGCGAGATGATGGAATGCGTGCCTGTTCCAAGACCCGAGTCGTGCAGAATGTCAAGAACGTCCATACGACGGGCGACCACGCCGTTGATCAGGTATTCGGACTCGCCGCTGCGATACATGCGACGCGTGATGGACACCTCGTCGAAATCGACGGGGAGCGTGCCATCGGAATTGTCAAGAACCAGCTCGACCTCGGCGACGGAAACGGGCTTGCGCGCCGACGAGCCCGAGAAGATGACGTCTTCCATGGCCTGACCACGCAGATTGCGCGCGTTGCGCTCGCCGAGAACCCAAATCACCGCATCGGAGATATTTGACTTGCCCGAACCATTCGGACCGACAATCGCAGTGATGCCGGGCTCCAAAGAGAGCACGCTGCGATCGGCGAAAGACTTGAAGCCTTTGAGCGCAAGTGATTTCAGGTACATCGAGGCGGTTCCTTCTGGGTTCAGACGCTGCTTCGCGCAGGCCTACTCCGAATCGGGGTTGGCGGCCGGCAGGCTTTTCTTCTTTTTATTGTCGTTACGCTTAGCGGCCTTCTTCGCCTTGGCCTGAGCCTGGGCGACGGTCTTCTCTGCCTTGGCCTGAGCCTGGGCGACGGTCTTCTCTGCCTTGGCCTGCGCTTTCTCGACGGCTTTCTCGGCACGCTCTTGCTCGTCAAGGCCGATGCCGAAGAACTCGCTCAAACGAGCAAGGGTGCTTTTCGCAGCCTGGCTTTCCGCTTCTTTCTTGGTACGGCCGGTACCGCTGGCCAAGCCGCGGGAACCCGCGAACACCTGCGCGACGAACGTGCGATCATGCGGAGGGCCTTGCGTTTCGATAAGCTTATAGGTGGGCGTGATGCCATCCTCCTGCAGACGCTCCTGAAGGGCGCTCTTCGGGTTTTCCGGCTCTTTGGCCATGTCGATGCTCATCTTGGGAATGAGCGTGCGGTCGATGAATTCACGTGCGCAATCGATACCGCCATCAAGATAAAGGGCTGCGACAACTGCTTCGTAAACGTTCTCAAGGGCCGAATGCAGGCCACGACGACCTGTGCCAGCCTCAGATGAGCCGAACACGATAAAATCAGCGAAGCCAAGATCGTTCGCGACATCGGAAAGGCTGGTGCCCGAAACGAGAGCGACTTTGATACGTGTCAAGCCGCCTTCGTCGAGATCGTGATAACGATGGAACGCGACCGACGCGACGATGGCGCCCAAAACGCTGTCCCCAAGGAACTCAAGGCGCTCGTAAGAGTATTTGACGGCGCGCCCCTCTGTGGCCGACGGATGAGTGATAGCCGACAGGATAAGCTGCTTGTCATTGAAATCATGCTGGATGATTTTCTCGGCGCGGCCGAGCTTCACCCGCTGTTCTTCATTCAAATTCACGAAATTCCGATCCTCGTGTGCCGAATGGTGTTGCAATCACCAACATCCGCAAATCAACATTGTCGAAGCGTCCTTTCCAACAGGGACGCGCTTCAACAAAGCTATTCGCAAGGTTGCGGCTTGCCTTCAGTTTACGTCTTGGTTAACGCCAAAGGGAAACCGTTGACAAACCGAAGAAACGGGACAGGGCAGGCCCTATCCCGTTTCATTGTATCCCAGCTAAAAAGCTCGCCGACGTTGCTATATGGTTTGCGCGATTAATTCAGAAACCTGCTGGCGAACGGTTTGCGCCGTGGTGATGACGCCGTTCTTGATTGCCTCGGCGTTCGATGAACCATGGCCGACGATGCAAGCGCCCTTCACGCCCAAAAGCGGCGCGCCACCGTACGCGTCGGGGTTCACCTTGTCCATAAGGCCGCGCAAGCCGCCCATCATGGTTGCAGCGCCCAACTTAGTAAGAAGCGATGCCTTCATGATGCCCTTGAGCTCGGATAAAAGGACTTTGGACGTGCCCTCGATGGTTTTCAGGCACACGTTGCCAGTGAAACCATCGGTGACGATGACGTCGAAGGTGCCCTTCATGATGTCTTTGCCTTCGGCATTGCCCGCGAAGTTGGGAACCTGTTCGCGCATAAGCGCATTAACTTCCTGGGCGAACTGAGAGCCCTTCGTGTCCTCTTCGCCGATGTTCAAAAGACCGACCTTCGGGTTGGCGATGCCCAAGATCTTGCTTGCGTAAATAGTTGCCATGTTGGCGAACTGCACCAGATACTCGGGCTTGCAGTCGGCGTTGGCGCCTACGTCGCACATAACGACGGGCTTGACGGGCGACGGGATGACGGTTGCCAAGGCCGGGCGCTTGACGCCCTTGGAGCGACCAATGACAAGCGTGCCCGCAACCAGACACGCGCCGGTTGAACCAGCCGAGAAGAAGCCCTGAGCCTCCCCGTCGCGGACCAACTGACAGCCGACGACGATGGAAGAATCCTTCTTGTGCTTGACGGCCTCGGCGGGATGCTCGCCCATGTCGATGAACTCGGTGGTAACACGTGCAACGCAACGATCGTTTTTAGCCGCAAAAGGCTCGACGACGTCTGCGGGACCGCACAAGATGACCTTTAGGGTGTTGTCGGCGGCCAAAGCCGCCTGAACGCCCTCTAGAACGACACCGGGGGCGTTATCGCCACCCAAAGCGTCTACTGCGATGGTTGTGAATCGGTCGGTAGATTGATCAGCCATGATATCCCCTACGATGCTCTGCTTTCCCGACGATTGCGGGATTAAAAAGAAAGCCCCCTATCGACACGTGCAGACAGGAGGCTTGCATTTACTAAAAGGAGAGAACCTACTCGGTCTCGATGACCTCGCGGTTCTTGTAGAAACCGCAATTGGGGCATACGCGATGAGGAAGCTTGACCTCGCCGCACTGCGGGCAAACGGAACGCGAAGGTGCATCCATGCGGTCGTGAGTGCTGCGGCGCGTATGAGTACGGATACGGCCCATGCGTTGTTTAGGTACTGCCATTTCAAATCTCCTTCTTCAAAAGCCGTCACCGTCGACGACCTTGTTGCTTAAACATGCGACACGTAATGGTATCAAAACACCTTGCTCAAAGCAAGCGACAAAGCGAGATCATGTACTTGTTTTGCACAATTCTTGCCTCTTCCTCACCAAATAAAACGAGAGGCGGCACTTCGGCCGCCTCTCGCAAAGCATCGATCGGCGATGATTAACGCTGGTTGCGACGACGCATCATAATCGCGCCAAGCGCGACAACAAGAGCGACAGCGCTAACGGCACCGACGACGAGCATCAAAGCGTTATCACCGGTCTGGGCAATTGCCGGCTCCTTCTGAGGAGCCGGCTGCTCAGTGGTGGGCTTATCTACCGTCTTGTCAGCCCCATCGGTCTTCTCGCCCTCGTATTCGACCTTCTTGTAGCCAGCGTACAACGTGATGTCCCCACTCACCGGGTTCGAGAAATCATACTTCTCAGAAGCAGCCTCATCGGTGAACCAGCCAGCGAACTGGTATCCCCTAAAATAAGGATCCTCGGGCTGATCGATGGCCTTACCCGACTCAACCAACGCGACATTCGTGAAATCGTTGAACTTGTCGACGAACTTCACCTCGTGATAAACCACCTCGGGCGCCTTATCGCTGGTCAAAACCGCATAGGAAGAAAAACGGTCGGTTTTGAACGTGATGGCTCCCGTGGCCTCGTCGACGTTAATCGGATCGATGAAGTCAACCTTGCCATCGTGGTTGCGAGCGATACGAACGACCTTGCCCTTCACGGTGGAAGGGTCAACGGTAACGGTGATCGTCAGCTCCTCGGGAAGCTGTGCAACTTCGGCACTGACAGAAGATTTCACAACGCCATCTGCATCGGTAACTGAAACAAGCAGGCTCACCGACAGGTCAAGAGGCGTGATTGCTTCGTTTTCGCTCTTCGCCTTGTTGATGGCTTCATCGGCAACAGCGCTAGGCTGAGCGTTGACAACCAGGGTGGCAGAAACAGAATCGGCAGGAGCGATAGTGCCAAGCTCCGCCTTCAACTGTTGCTGATCCTTGACTGCTACCGGAAGGTCCTTACCGCTCTTCAACGAATTCGCCGAGTCAAGGGCAGCCTGAGCGAGCTGGTTCTGTGCCTCGGGAGCAACCTGGGGCTTGACATCAGAAGCGTTCACGACAACCGAACCGTCGCTCTTGCTTTCCTTGTCTGCCACCACGGCCTGCTTCTTCGTGATGTCATAGAGGCCAGCGCTGTTAAGCGTGGCGACATAGCCATTAGCAACGTATCCCGCGTCGGGCTTGGCATTGAACGCACCCGCCGAAATGAAACCATTCAGATTTTCACTGAAAACAACGCCGGTGAACGAGCCGCCATTGACGGCAAGCTTGACTTTGGAAATATCCTCGGCGCTATTCTGCTGGACGTTCTTCTCGCAAATGGCGTGATTGCCGGAAATAGCTCCGCTGTTCACCGTAACATCGATGGTCTGCTTGGTGGTGTGCTGGGCAATGGCAATGCCGGCACCATCGACGGCGGTTCCCCCGCCATTAGGACCGCAAGTGAACGAATCTCCGCCCTTGATGGTGGAGTTGTCAACGACTAGGTTTCCGGCGCGCACCTCGATGCCCGTGGCATTAGCCGCGATAGTGGAATCCTTCACCGAAGTCGCGGCAAAGCCGGCCTGGTAGATACCGTGCCCGTTAACGGTGATGGTGGCACCATTCACATTCACCGTATTAGGGGAAGTGATGTTGCCATTCACCGTAATGCCGTTTCCTCCGGAAAGCTCACCGTACAGATTCAGGGTTGCGTTGCTGCAATCCGACCAAAAAGAAATGCAGAAGTCATTCTGCGGCGCGTAAATCCAAAGATCGTTCTCAACGGTAAGCGACGCGGCACCGTTCAGCCAGATAACGGAACCTGCCCCTTTAGAATTATTGCGAACCTGAATGGAGCCGTTCTTGAAGGTGACATTGGCATAGATGTCGAACACCGTGCCGTTCGCCTTGCCAACCGTTTTCCCACCGAAATCGATGGTGATATCCCGGTCGATGGCAGCACCCTCAAAATCTTGAACGTCTTTGAGAAGCTTGACCG
This sequence comes from uncultured Eggerthellaceae bacterium, assembly GCA_934630485.1. Classification (GTDB taxonomy): domain Bacteria; phylum Actinomycetota; class Coriobacteriia; order Coriobacteriales; family Eggerthellaceae; genus UMGS1502. The sequence goes on from CAKTWD010000007.1 coordinate 12,855, forward strand.
TATCGCCAGCCTTTGCTGCCGCAATCGCCTCTTCAAGCGAGGCGTAACCCACGCCGCCAACCATGGCAACGGGATCTTGAACCTCATCATTTCCCTTAGGCGCCTGACCGGAAGCGGTATTGTCATTGGCCTGCCCTGCCGCGGTTTCGCCATCAGCCGCAAATGCAGCCACCGGGAAACTAAGCGAGGCGATCAGCGCAACGGAGCAAACCAGCGAGAGCGGCTTTTTGCCTAGTGATCGCTTCATCCCAACTCCTATCCATTTCGATCAATCCGATAGTACAAACCAAATTAATTATATTGCGCAACAACGAGCTGTGATATAGGTTTATACAATGACGAGACGATCAAAAGACCCGTTCAGCGGCATAAGTAGGTGTTTTCCCGGATAGAAAAAGCGACCCGACATGATGTCGAGTCGCTTGCGAATCGATTCCGCGAACGGAAGACCTTACGGACGCAGGCCCGAACCACCCTGAGCAACGATGGTCTCGCCGGAGACGTACTGGGCAAGATCGGAAGCCAGGAAGACGGCAACGCCACCGATGTCGTCCTTCGGATCGCCGTAGCGGCCCAGCGGGATGGACTTGACGATACCAGCGAAGGATTCGGGGTACTCTTCCTTCCACTGAATGAGCTGCTCGGTCATGGCAAGCGGACACAGGCAGTTGACGCGGATTCCGTCAGGACCCCACTCGGTTGCGGTAACGCGGGACATGCCGCGGATGCCTTCCTTGGCAGCAGCGTAGCTGGACTGGTTCATGCGGCCGAACAGACCAGCGCCAGAAGCCAGGTTGATGACGCAACCCTTGGTCATCTTGAGCTCAGGGTAAGCATGCTTCATGTAGAAGAAGGCAGCATGGAGACCCGTGTCAATGGAAAGGTCGAAGTCCTCAATGCTCTGATCGACCAGCGGAACGCCGGACTTCGAAGCCTGGGCGTTGTTGACCAGGATGTCGAGCTTGCCAAACTCTTCAACGCACTTGGCGATAGCGGCAGCGGCTTCTTCTTCCTTGCAGCCGTCAGCTACAGCGTAGCTGCACTCAACACCGTACTCGGCGGAAAGCTTCTTAGCGGCTTCCTGCAGACGAGCCTCGGTGCGGCCGGTGATGAAGATGTTAGCGCCATGCTCAGCCATCTTGCTAGCGATGCCATAACCAATACCCTTGCCGCCGCCCGTAACGATTGCGACACGACCTTCCAGCAAACAACCCATTTCGTTTCTCCCATCTTGACGTGATCAATGATGATGGTGCCATCTTAGTCCCGAGTGCCCAGCGCAGGTTCTAGCAAGGGCGAAACGTCCGTTAAGCTCGGTTAAAGGTTGCACTGTTTTCGCAGGTCAGACGAGGTTTACCTGTTATCAAGAAATACCATGCCGCCGACCGAAGACAATCTCTTGCCACCTGAATCTGGTTGCATAATATTACGCAGTTATACGGTTTTTTGGCATGATTTCAACAGCCGCAAGAACCTTCGAAAACCAGGAACGCCCGCCAAAAAGCGGCGTCTGCATTGACCCTGGCTATGAAAAACGCGCCTGCCGAACGAACGGCAGACGCGCATCCAAAACAAGACATTTGACCTAAGCAAGGTTACTCTTCGAATGAAAGACCCTTCAAGGCCGCAAACGGGTTCTTAGCCTCTTCGAATTCTTCAAGCTCTTCGTTTTTGCAACCGCAGTCACCATCGTTGAGGTTGGCGCCGCACTCAGGGCAAAGGCCCTTGCAATCGTCAGAACAAAGCGGGATCTCGGGGGCATCGACGATAAGAGCCGCCTCGATAAGCGGAGCCAAGTCGATGATATGGTTCTCAGGAAGGACGTCGAATTCGTCGCCCTCCATATCGTCGGGCACAGCGGACTCGTCGTTGATCAGAAAATAGCCCTCAATGCTTCCATCGAGGTCGTATTCGACATCTTCCAAGCAACGAGCGCACTGGGTGGTAGCAACACCATAAGCGCGACCCATGATAAGCAGTGCATCACCCGTGTTGGTAACCTCGACATCCCAGGTTACGGGAGTCGAGAAGCGGTATTCGTCGAAGCCCGCCATAAGGACATCAAGCTTGAGCTGGCCTTCAAAATGCGAGCTCTCCGCGATAGCGAAGAGCTCGGCCGGGATCTTTATAGTTGCGTCGTTCATGAAACCGAACCCAAACCGCGTTTAACGGTTCTGCGTAGTGGCGTTCAAACGATCGCGGCAACGGCGAACGTTGGTGAGCAGTGTGTCAAGGCTCTGCTCGACATGACCGAACACCTCGTCGGCGTAATCCTCGGCACCAGCGCGGGTCTGGCGCTCGAGCTCGCGAGCGTCGGCCAAGATCTGGTCGCTCTGCTGCTGGGAGATGCGGACGATCTCGCGCTCGGAGGCAATAGTCATAGCCTGATCACGGGCATCCTCGATCATGCGATTCGCCTCGGCCTCGGCGTCGTCCAAGAGGCTCTGACGCTCGCGGACGATCTGACGAGCCTGAGAGAACTCGCTCGGGAACGTGTCGCGGATCTCGTCCATGATCTCGAAAGCGGCGGAAATATCCACCTGGCGGAAATTGCTTTTACCGAAAGCGGGCTTCGACTCCTCAAGAAGGATGGAGAGCTCTTCGAGCAGCCCCAAAACTCCGGTTTCGTCCATGATTATCCTTCCACGCATGCTGTATTTTGGTTGCGTTTGCGCTTTAGCTAATTGGCTTACAGCTTGCCGAATTGTATCAGGTTTGCCAGAACCCACTCGGCGAATCACAAACTAGGCATATTCTAGCATGTCATTCCAGCACGTCGCAGGCGTATTTTCACCTCTCCACGCACAGACACACCACCCTAAGCCGCTACCCTACCTAGCAGATTGAAGCAGTGCGAATCTTAGCCATTCAGCTACAGCGGGAACTTGCTGCGAAGAGCCTCCGCCACGCACGGCGGAACGAATTGGTCGATGTCACCGCGAAAGCTGGCGATCTCGCGAACAATCGAGCTGGAAAGGTACATGTACTCGGGGGGCGACATGATGAAGACGGTCTCGAGCGTTTCCGAAAGCTGATAGTTCAGCGCGGTCATTTGGAACTCGTACTCGAAGTCGGTAATGGCACGAAGACCCTTCACGACGACGTTCGCACCCTGTTCGTGAGCGAAATCGACGAGCAGCCCCGTGAACGGCATGACCTTGACGTTGTCAAGATGCGCGGTTGCCTGCTCAACGAGTTTGACGCGCTCCTCAAGCGTGAACAGCGGGCTTTTCTTCTGAGATGCGGCAACGGCGACGGTAACCTCGTCCATCAGCTGGGCCGCACGGGTAATCACATCAAGGTGGCCATTCGTGATCGGGTCGAATGTACCGGGAGTAAGAGCTATCTTCATTGTTCGAACCTCATCATGGTGACAGCGGTTATACCGTATTTCTTCGTTACTTCCACCTGAAAGTCGCTGACAACGTCGATGGCGGCATCGACTTCGGCACGATCTGCCTGCGCGTGCTCATAGACTATCACAGCATCTTCGGAAAGGGCGTTCGCCTGCGCCAACGAGCGTACCAAATCGAGCACGTCATCTATCCGATAAGCATACGGAGGGTCTAAGAAAACGACGTCAAACGGCGCGTCGATCATCGCGGGCGCGAACTTGAACACGTCTTGACGAATCAAACGCCCCATGCGCGAATCAATGCCGAGCTTACGCAAGTTGCCCTCAATGACCTTTTGCGCCTTTCGATCGCGCTCGAAAAACAGCGCGTACGACGCCCCACGCGACAAAGACTCAAGCCCCAGGGCCCCCGAGCCTGCAAAAGCATCGAGGACGCGATCGCCCTCCAAGCCGCCTCGCAGGCTGGATAGCGAGCTCATCAGGGCCTCTCGCACGCGATCGGTGGTCGGGCGCGTGCCCTCCCCTTCGGGCGCGTCGATTACACGCCCACGATACTGACCGGAAACGATTCGCATTCAGCCTCCTTGAACGACAACGTCTTTGAACAACAAACGTATCTCGCGCGCCAATGCGCGATGATCCTCTTCTTCCAGCACGGGATCGGCCTCAAGGATCTGCGCCGCATCATCGTGCGCCGCTTCGATGACCTTGCCATCGCGCACGATGTTAACCAGTTTCAATCCAGAAGCGCCGGACTGCCTGTTTCCCAGAATATCGCCCTCGCGCCGCAAGGACAAATCGTAGTTCGACAGCTCGAAGCCGTCCTCGGTCTGCTCCATAGCGCGCAATCGCGCCATCGCGACGTCGGACTTCGACCCCGAGATCAAATGCACCTCGCCGGCCTTCGAACCGCGTCCAATGCGGCCGCGGAGCTGATGCAGCTGAGCCAAACCGAAGCGATCGGCGTCCTCGACGATCATCACCGTGGCATTCGGAACATTGATGCCAACCTCGATAACCGTAGTAGCAACGAGGACCTGGGTCTCGCCTTTCGCGAACGACTCCATGATCTCGCGCTTCTTCGCGGCGGGTAGCTTCCCATGAAGCAGCTCGACGTGAAAGTCAACGAACGTCTTACGCTGAAGGAACTCGGCGTAAGACTGAGCCGCGGCAACATCGGCCCCAAGCCCTTGCAAGTCGGACTCATCCTCGATGCTGATCGAAGCGAATTCGTACTCATCGGTGCTTTGATCGCCCTTCGACCCATGACGATCGGCGGCGCACGAGCCAGAGGCGCTTGAAGATCCGTCGCCCCGCTTCGCACCCGTCGCCTTACCCGCCTCCCCTACCAGCGGGCATACAATATACACTTGCTCACCGCGGCGCAAAGCCTCAAGAGCCGCATCATAAGCGGCGCCTTTAAGCTGGCGGGGGTGAACCGTGGTCGTTCGAGGCATGACGCCCTTGGGCTTTTCGCGCAGGTACGAAAGCGTCAAGTTCCCGAACAACGCAAGGGCAAGCGAGCGCGGTATGGGGGTAGCCGTTAGATAGAGCGCGTCGGGGTTTTCGCCCTTCGAGAGCAAAGTGGCGCGTTGATCGACACCGAAACGCTGCTGCTCGTCGATAACCGCCAAGCTCATGTCCCTGAAAACGACGTCGTCCTGCAAAAGCGCATGCGTGCCGAACAGAACCGTGACGGACCCGTCCGCCAAGCGCCCAAGCAAGCCATCGCGCTCTGCCGCCGAAGTTGAGCCGGTAAGCAAGCCCCAGCTAACACCCGCTTTGTCCAAAAGCGGGCCGAGCGATGCAGCATGCTGCTCGGCCAAGATCTCGGTCGGAGCCATGAACGCCGCCTGAGAACCCGTGTCGGCCACCGCGGCTAAGGCGTGAGCAGCAACGATGGTTTTACCCGTGCCGACGTCGCCAAGCAGCATATGGTTGGCGGTTCTGTCGGATGCCATCACCGAAAGGATCTGATCGCGAGCCTCGTTTTGACCGTTCGTCAGTCGAAACGGAAGACTGCCGCAAAGCGATTTCATGCAGGGACCGTCGATTACATGGCAGCAAGCGACCTTGCCCTCGCTCCTTCGCGCGTTGCTCACCATAAGCGCAAGCTGGAGCATCAGAAGCTCTTCGTAGACCAAGCGTCGCCGCGCAGCGGCTTGCTCCTCCATCGTATGCGGGAAATGGATGCACTCAAGAGCAGCACCGCGACTCATCAGTCGGTATTTCAGCCGAATATCCAACGGCAGCGGATCAAGAACACCCTTGGTTAAGTCGAGCGCGTTTGAAACCAAACGGCGCATCATGGCAGGCGAGATTTTCTCGGTTGCGGGGTGAACGGGAACAATGACCCCTTCGACAGCAGACTCTTGCTCGAGCACCTCAAGGAAGGGATTGGTCATGCGCTTGAAACCGTAATCGAAATCAAGCTTTCCCGCCACGGCGATGGTCATTCCGGGCTTAAGCTTGTCGGCAAGCCACACCTGGCGAAACATGGTGAGCATAAGCGTTCCCGTGCCGTCGACCAATGTGATCTCGACCAGGGGTATGCGCTTCGGTCGCTTCACCTGAACGTCGTACACCTGACCGCAAATGGTGCAAACGTCCCCAATGCGCGCAGCGGCAACCGTGGCAACCCTCGACATGTCGATGTAACGCGTAGGGTAATGCGTCACCAGATCACGCACGGTTTTGATATGCAGCTTGGCAAGCACAGAAGCGCGTGCCGGGCTTACCAGCTTGACTCGCGTGACCGGCTCGTCAAGAACGAGCGTTGAGGCAAGGCGAGCCTCCAAAACCAAATCGCGGGCGGCGGTGGTCTGGAGGCTCGCAGTCATGAGATTACAGAAACGGACGATGCCGCTTTACTCGACGGAGAAAATGACGGGGTACAGCGGCTGATCGCCACGATGCTGGTCGATCTCGAGATCGTCGAACTTTTCCTCGATTTTCTCGACCAAGGCATCCAAGGCCTCGTCGTCGAAATCGGCACCTGCAAGGATGGTCATGGTATCGGCGTCTTCCGCCTCCATGGCGTCAAGCAGGGACAGCACGACTTCTGCCACCGAATGGCCAACAGCCTCGATGGAACCGTCCGCAATGCCGATGACGTCGCCGGCGACAATGGGGTTGTCGTGAGCGTCCTTGGAATCCTTGATGGCCGTGGTGACCTCGCCGGTTTTAACATCGGCGAAAGACTCGGTCATAGCCTCGACGTTCTCGTCAAGCGAGGCAGACTCGTCAAAACCGAACATGGCAGCGAAAGCCTGAGGCACGCTCTTCGTGGGAACGACGCCGCAGTTCATCTCAGCGAGCTCGGCAGCGCTCTGGGCGGCCATGATGATATTCGAATTGTTCGGGAGGATGATGACGTTGTCGGCGTTTGCGCTGTTTGCCGCGTCAAGAAGGTCTTTGGTGGACGGATTCATGGTCTGACCGCCGGAAACGACAACATCGATACCGAGACTCTTCAGGATCTTGGCGTTGCCTTCGCCTGCTGCGACGGCCACGAAACCGAACGGCTTGCGCTCGGCGGCAGAAGCCGCCTCGTCGGCCGCAAGGGACTCGGTGCGGGCGACGGTTTGCAGCTGCATGTTGTGGATATGAACCTCGGAAACCTGAGCGTCATGCTCGAGGAACCACTGCAGCACCTGATCGGGGCGGTTGGAGTGCACGTGCACCTTGAAGTTGGGATGCATGCCAACCATAAGGTCGCAGTCGCCCATAGTGGGCAGGAATTCCTTAGCCGCATCGACATCGATGGTGTCGGAATGGACCAAGAACTCGGTGCAATAGCGGAACTGGGAACCCTCCCAGTCGTTGATCTGCTCGATCTCGACCTTGGGAGCAGCGTCGCGAGAAATTGCAAGCTCGTCGCCAAGCTGACCCTCCCTGCCGGTAAGGGCCGACACGAAAGCGTCAAGCAAGATGGCGAAGCCGTAACCACCGGCGTCGACGACGTTGTTTTCCTTAAGAACAGGAAGCAGCTCGGGCGTGCGCTGAACCGAGGCATACGACTCGGCGACAACGGCGTCCATGGCCTCCTCAGGGGAAAGCTTCTTCTTGCGCGCATGCTTTGCAGCGGCGGCGGTGTCGCGAAGAACGGTGAGGATAGTGCCTTCGACCGGTTTGCGAACAGCCTGGAACGCGACCTCGACAGCTTTGGCGAATGCGGCGTCGATGGTTTCGGCGTTCAACTCGGTTGCGTTGACCGAGCCCTCGCACAGACCACGCAGGATCTGAGAGGTGATAACGCCCGAATTGCCGCGCGCACCCATAAGAGCACCCGTGGTGATAGCCTTCCTGGCTGCGTCGCCCGTGGAGCCGATAGGCAAAGCTGCAAGGTTCTTGACAACGGACTCAATGGTAAGGGACATGTTCGTGCCCGTGTCTCCATCCGGCACGGGGAACACGTTCAGGCGGTTGATCTCCTCTTTGCGGCTGGAAAGGACCTTGCTTGCCGCAGCGATCGCGTTGAGGATGTCATTCGCTGAATAGGTTTCTGACATTGTTGAAAAGCCTCTCTGAAAGCTGATACCGCTTGTCTATTTACGGACCTTGACGCCTTTGACATGCACATCGACGCCGTCAAGCGGCACGCGCGCATACTCTTTCAAAGCAAAGGAAACCTGATCGACCAGGTTTTGGGAAACGGTGTTGATGTTGATGCCGTATTCGATAACGACGTAAAGATCAACGTGAACGCCAACCTCGGTGGTGGTAATCACCACGCCGCGCCTCAGGCGAGCAACGGGAAGAAGCTTCGCGATGCCCTCGGCGTCAGAGGGAGCGGCCATGCCGACGATGCCGTAGCATTCAAGCGCGGCATGTCCAACGATGTCGGCAAGAACATCGTTCGCCACGTGCAGTTTTCCCGGAATCGGTGCACCCATGGGAACATCCTTTCGATAGCACTGACGTGCATTCTCAGACGCGCGAGAAACGCGCGTTTTCTGTTTCAATGCGATTCTAAAGTATAAACCCTCTAGGCCTTGGCTCCCCTATGGGACAGTTATGGAGGCAGGTATAATACATGAAAAATTCTTGTGAACCAACCGCGCGCTGTGCTATAGTTTTTAAGCTATGTTGTAACCAACGATGCGTCGCATCGTGTATGACCTGCGTAAATGGAGTGATACAAAATGTCTAAGATCTGCGAAGTCTGCGGTAAGAAGCCGTCTTTCGGCCGCAACGTCAGCCACTCTCACCGTGTTTCCAGCCGTATGTTCCGTCCGAACATCCAGAAGGTCACCATCAAGGAGGCCAACGGTCACGTGCACAAGGCTAACGTCTGCACCTCCTGCCTGAAGGCCGGCAAGGTTACCCGCGCTTAATCAAGCGTTTCCTCAAAAGGAAATCGGAAAGCCCGCATGATGCGGGCTTTCCTTGTTGTGCTTTCAGAGACTTGGTCAGCGGGTATATGTTTTGACATCGATGCTGACGCCCACCACACAATCCTACCTGCCCCATCAGAAACCATCGACCAAACGAAGATGCATTACAGCGTCTTCTAAAACGAAGAGAGGGAGAGCGTTTGCTCTCCCTCTCTTCGTTTACCAAATTCAATGTCCGAACCAATCTGTCTGAACAGCCTCTATTCGATAACCAAAAGGCGTTTGCAATTCGGGCAGACGCCAAGCGGCGCATGCGCTTTCAAATCGATAAGACGGCCGCCTTCAATGGGGCTACGGCAAATGCCGCATCGATCATCCACAAGCTTGCCCACGGCAATACCACCAGTATGGCAAGCCGTCTCAGTATAAAGATCAAGAAGATCCTTGGGCAAATCGGCGGCATATTCTTCGCGTACGCGAGCAATTTCCTGAAGCTGGCCGCGAAGACCGGCACTGGCTTCCTCGTAGCTGGCACGTGTCGCAGCCTCGTCGTTTGTGACGATGTCGGTAGCTTTCTTCAACTGCGCCTGAACACCCTCGATTTTCTGAAGCTCCTCGGCAAGCTTCGAAAGTTTGCCGTCAAGCTCCTCGCGACGCTTCGCGAAACCGCTCATCTCTTTGGAATGAGACTCGACGCTGCGATAGTCGCCACCAGCGTTGTCGATAAGTTCCTGCGCATGACGTTGCTTGTCAGCAAGCATGCCGTCTTCAGTGGTAAGTCGCGTGATCTCGGATTCTGCGCGCTGCTTCAAAACCTCGACTTGGTTTGCCTTTTCATCGAGCGCTTTATGCTTTGCCGAAAGGACGGACATCTTGGCTATCTGCGGCAACTCGGCAAGCTCCTTCTTGGTGCGGATAGCATCCATATCTGCGGTCTGCAATTTTAAAAGCAGGTTCAGATCCTCATGAGCAACTTGCATGTCTTCCCCATTCGTCGAGCTAGTACTTCTATTTATTTTATTACCGCACCGTTCAAGATTCCACTTTTTCGTCGCGAAGTTAATCGAAGGTGAACCAAATAGCCTGCAAGCACCTCAAGCTGATACCGCGAAACAAGGAAATCCGTTGCCAGATAAGCCAAAAAGGGAGCGAGCGCAGTGCGCTCGCTCCCTTGAAACAACGATCCTTGCGGTCGGCTATAAAAGCTAACCCATGAACCTCAAGCCAAGCGGGATCAGGACGAATGCCATGACCAGCGTCAGGTACACCATCATGATGGCGCCTGCTGTGTAAGCAGATTTCGTAGTAGTAAATGCATGCGCATGAATCATAGCACCGTTGACGGAACCAGCCGGGGTGAGCAGACCGACGACACCGAAGACGGTGATGACCATAAGGGCAACCTGAAGGTTGAAGTTCGCCTGAGTTGCCATCGTCATGGCTATGGTCATCATGGTGATGGTGACGGCGACGTTGTTTGCGACGTTGGTCGCAATGAAGGTGATGATGCCGAGAGCCAACAGGAAGGCGTAGCCGGGAAGACCGAACAGCGGAGCCATAAGCTGGGAGATCAGCGGGGTGATACCGGCGGCCTGGCTGGTGATCTGGCTGGCAACGACCATTGCAGAGGCAACGACCAAGATAAGATCCCAGTAGAAGTACGCAGGAGCGGTCTTCTTGTCAAGAACGGGCTTGTCCTCGACCTTCCAAACCATTGCGACAGCGATCAAGAAGACAACCCAACCATAAACGCCGATGCCCTTGAGAATGGCCCTGAAGCCTTCGTTACCGGCACCGAAGCTAATGGCGATGCAGCCGACGATGTTGGCAACAAGGATGAACAGAACGGCCTTCTGACGCTTGGTCAAAGGAGCGCTTTCCTTCTGGAACTGCGTGACGTCGATCTCTTTGATCTTGTCAACCTTGCAGCCAGGGGTGATGAACATGACCAAGAGCCAACCAAAGCCGGCAACAATGGTGGTGACGAGCTCGGAGATGATCCAGCCGCCCATGTTGATGGAGATGCCTGCCTTGGTTGCCATGCCAACGGTCATCAGGCACCAACCGCGGAACGGGAAGAGCGAGAATGCAACGCTGCAGGTAAGCATGAAGCCCATGAGGACCATTGCAGGGTAAAGATCGCCCTTCTTGTAGCCCGCCTGCTCGAAGATGGACTGATAGATAACGAACATGATCAGGGCGACCAAGGTCTGGTTCACCAAAATGGTGAGATAAGCCGGAGCCAAAACGATGAAGCCGGTTAAAAGCCAAGGGCGACCTTGCACGAATTTCGCGCCGAGCATCTTGTTAGCCAACCATTCAGTCAAATGGCTGTCCTGCAACATGCCCAAGAAGAACATGCCAAGAAGCATCAGCATGACGGACTCGTTGCCGAATGCCGAAGCCAATGCAGCGCCCGCAGTGCCGAAGTCGGTGACACCCAGCGCCACCAGTGCCAAAAGCGAGGTCCAGCAAAGGTTGTCCGCGTCTACTGACCAACCGTAAATCAAACCAATGAAGATGCCGATGATGGCCATGCCGTAAGGCGTGATGGTGCCGATCGGCGGGACGAAACGGAACAAGAACATGAACGCAAGCACGATCACGAGGTGAATGTACTTGTTCGAGCTCTTGCCCTCTTGAGCAGCTGCTGCCATAAGCTAAATCCCCTTCCACTTCCCCTTCTGTGCCATAAGCACAACCTATAACAACATATGGATAGTTTATAGAGAGTGTGAGGAGATATAAAGCCGCTCAACTATGCTCTGGAGCTATTTTCTAACCCTACAATTGAAAGTTGATCCCAAACCGTTACTTCCAGTTGAGACAGGATTTCAAAGCAACAACGAATGCCTCGATGTCGTTTGACGTGGTGTATCGACCCATGGAAATGCGCAATGCGCCATAGGCACGATCCGCACTGACGCCCATAGCTCGAAGAACATGGCTAGGCGAAAGGGAATGCGAAGAACAAGCTGAGCCACCCGACACCCCGAAGCCCATCATATCCAAACGAAGAACCAAGGTCTCGCTTTCAAACCCGTCAACGATAACGTGAACGATGTTGGGAAGGAACGACCCCTTAGAAACGTCGACCGTCGGAGTGACGCCGGGAACAGCCGAAAGCTCCGCATACAGACGATCGCGCAAGCCGGCCAGTCGTGTTGATTCCTTTTGAAGCATCGAACACGCTGCGTGACAAGCTGCCGCAAAGCCAACGATACCGCACACATTCTGCGTGCCGCTTCGCCTGCCCTCTTCCTGACCGCCGCCGCCAAGGAACTCGCTCATAGGGGTGCGCGCCTTCAAGTACAGCGCGCCAACCCCCTTGGGGCCGCAGATCTTGTGAGCCGAAAACGACGCCGCGTCCACGTCAAGCGCGCGGACATCAACAGGGATCTTGCCAAGCGCTTGAGTGGCGTCGGTGTGGAACAGCGCCCCCTTTGCGTGAGTCGCGCTGGCAAGCTCGGCGATCGGCTGGATGCTTCCGACTTCGCTGTTAGCCATTTGAACGGAAACCATGACGGTCTCGTCGCTTAATGCAGCTTGCAAGCTATCGACGCTCACGAAACCTTGCTTGTCGGGATCGAGATAAGTGACACGCCAGCCCGTTGACTCGAGCTTCTTGGCAGGCACGAGCACCGCCTCGTGCTCGATGGACGTGGTGATGAAATGCGGCGTGAAATCGGAAACGCTTTTCCCACTGGCGCGCCTACGCGCATCGGCAGCCGCAACGGCAACGCCCAAAAGGGCCGCGTTGTCGGATTCGGTTGCCCCAGAGGTGAAGATGATCTCGTTGGGACGCGATGCATTCAAGTCGGCAGCTATGCTGCGTCGAGCCTGTTCCATCGCCTCGAAGGCAGCACGACCGGGAGCATGCAGCGAGTTCGCGTTTCCACCCAAAGCAATGTTCGCGCGCCCGGGAACGAAATACAGAGCCATAGCCTGGGCGGCCTCTTCACAAAGGGGCGTGGTGGCTGCACAATCGAGATAAATGTAATCAGCGGGGACGGTGATGCTCATTAAGAAAGCGCCTTCTTCCTTGCCTCTTCCGCAACGCCCCTGATGCCCTCCACGGCTTCTTCCAGGTTATCGGCACCGAAGACAGCGCTGCCGCATACCAAAACGTCCGCACCCTTGGCCGCAACCAAATCGGCGGTCTTCAAACCGATGCCGCCATCAACTTGAATGAGAAGGCTATCGTTACCGGCTCTGCGGGCCATCTCAACGACCTGGGCGACCTTGCCCTCGGAGCCCTCGATATAGCTCTGACCAGAAAAACCGGGCTCGACGCTCATGATAAGGACCATCTCCAAATCGGCGATGACGGGTTCTAGAACGGAAACGGGCGTTTTCGGCTTAACGGAAATCGCAGCTTTAATACCAGCGTCGTGAATGATGCGAACAGCTTCTTTCATGCCCGCCTCGTCAAGGGGTTCGGCGTGAACCGTGATGGAATCGCACCCAGCACGCGTGAACCAATCAAGCTGCTCGATAGGGTTCGAGATCATGAGATGGACATCAAGGGGAAGCTTTGAAATGGTCTTCAGCTGCTTGATGATGGGCACACCCATAGTAAGGTTCGGAACGAAATGGCCGTCCATGACATCGACGTGCACGACGTCGGCGCCCGCCTCTGTAATGGCACGGATGTCGTCGCCAAGCGTAAGGAAGTTGGCAGACAAGATCGACGGAGCGATTTTCACCGGTTCGAACATTGCGGCTCCTAAAACAGATTTGATAGTATCGAAGACAGCAACAAAGTATTTTACTTCACCGATGGGGGGTTTCGGCTATGCATTGCTTTTACTACCAAACACCCCACGGCCCTGTGACCATCGCCGCCACCGAAAAGGGCATCTGCGGGGTGTACTTCGGAAAACAGCAGTTGAATGCCAAACCATCACCCACCATGCTCACCAATCGTGCGGCAACGCAAATCCAAGAATACTTCGCCGGAAAGCGCTTCGTGTTCGATCTTCCGCTTGACTTGAAAGGCTCTGGGTTTCAAAAAGCCGTTTGGGAACGCGTGATGCGCATCCCCTACGGGTACACGAACACAACAGCCGAGATTGCCCGCGCCATCGGCCACGACAACGCGCATAGGTCGGTTGGAGCCGCAGTCGCGAAAAACGAAGCGGCGATCCTCGTCCCCACGCACCGCGTGGTGTCCGCCGCAGGAACGGCGCTTGGCTCGGGCAATCAGGCGAAGATCAACCAGGGCCTTCTGGCCATGGAGAAGCGCTACATGCCGTAGAACTCGGGCTTAAGTGAACGCGAGATCAAGGTCTGAGCCACGTCCGATGCGGAAACGCCATTCCAAACAATGGAATAGACCGCGTCGGCAATGGGGAGCTCAACTTCGAAGCGATCAGCCAAAACACGCAGGGTCTTGCATGCCAGCGCGCCTTCGGCGATCATATGCGTCTGCGATTCGAATTCCTCGACTGTCTGACCCTTGGCCAATCCCTCGCCAAAACGACGGTTTCGGGAATGCTGCGAGGTGCACGTAACGATAAGGTCGCCGGCACCAGCCAGGCCCAAGCACGTCATGGAGTCGCCGCCGGCCTTCACAACCAAACGTCCCATCTCAGCCAAGCCGCGCGTCATGATCATGGCAGCCGTATTGTCACCGTAGCCAAGGCCATACGAGATGCCCGTGGCGATAGCGATGACGTTCTTGAATGCGGCGCACAGCTCGACACCGTTCACATCGGTGGACGTGTAAACACGGAAGGAATCGGAAGCGAAGACGTCGCGGAAAAGCTCCGCGGTCTCGACATTGGAGCTGGCGACAACCGTGGCGGACGGAACGCCGTGGATAACCTCTTCCGCATGCGTGGGACCGCACAAAGCCGCAAGGCGATCCTTGTTGCCAAGCTCGTCCTCGAAAACTTCAACGGGCAGAAGACCGGTAACATCCTCGACGCCCTTCGACAAAATGACGATGGGGAAATCTTCGCTGATCATCTCACGCATTGCGCGTGCGGTTCCGCGCATCAACTTGGAAGGCGTGACGATGACGGCGGCATGGGCGCGGTTGAGGGCATCATGAAGCGACGTGGTTGCCACAACGTCGTTATGAAGCGGCCAGTTGCTCAGGTAATCGGGGTTCTTGTGCTCGGTGTTGATGACACGCGCCACCTCACCGCGACGAGCCCAAAGACTGACGTTGTTTCCATTCGTGGCGATAAGGTTCGCAACGGCCGTACCCCACGAACCGGCGCCGATAACAGCGATCTTCATTTACTTACCACCCTTCGAACCGATACGGGACTCAGTGCCCGCGCGCAAACGCGTGATGTTTCCGCGATGCGCCCAAATGACAATGACCGCCGCGGCAGAGCAGAGAATCGCCGCAGGGAGATCGCCCGAAAACCTGATGAATGCCAGGACAGGGCACACGGCGGCCGCTGTAAGCGAGCCCGCCGAAACGTACTTGGTCGTAATGACGACAACCGCAAAAAGAGCGAGCTCAATAAGCGCGAACTGCCAGCCAAACGTAGCGAACATGCAGCCCACAGCAACCGCGACGCCTTTGCCGCCCTTGAACCCAAGCCATGGGCTGAAAATATGACCGGTGATACAGCCGAAGAAAGCGCACGCAGCCAGCGTCTGATACGTGAAGGAATGTGTGCTGCCTGCAGGATCGACAAGCAAGGTGAAGAACAGCCACGCGAGAAAGCCCGAGAACAGGCCTTTGCCGAAATCAAGGACGAACACCGCCCCGCCGCCAACCTTGCCCATGGTGCGGATGGCGTTCGTGGTTCCGATGTTGCCGCTTCCGTGGTCGCGCACGTCAGTGTGATAGAAAACGCGGGAGATGATCACTCCCCACGGAATCGACCCCAAGATAAACGACGCTGCGAACAGAAGCACCAGAACTGCTATCTCATTCAAAAGACTAATCCTTCTTCTTGAACTTGAGCTTGATGGGCGTTCCCGTCAGATCGAAGTTGGTGCGCATGCGGTTCTCGAGATAGCGCTCGAAGTTCGGCTCGACCAAGTCGGGGCGGTTCACGAAGAGCGTGAACGCCGGCGGGCACGTGCCAGTCTGCGTCATGTACTTCATACGCAGGATGGCCTTGCCCTTGCTTACGGTATGACCGAACTCGCGGATATCCTGCAGCCAAACATTCAACTGATTGGTGGGGATGGTCTTGTTGAAGTTAGCAAAAGCCTCATCGATGGTGTCCCACACCTTGACGACGCTCTTACCAGTCAAGGCGGAAATCGCAATAACAGGTGCGTATTTCACGTGGATAAGCTTTTCCTCTACCTCTTCGCGCACCCTCATCTTCGTTTCGGTGTCAACTGCGTCCCATTTGTTCAAAACGATGACCATGGCGCAACCGCGATCGGCGGCGAAACCCGCAACGCGCTGATCCTGGTCGGTAACGCCCAGCGTGCCGTCGATGACAAGCAAGGCGACGTCAGCGCGGTCGATGGCGCGCATGGCGCGAACGAAACCGTAGTACTCGACATCTTCGTCGATCTGGCTTTTCCTGCGCAGACCGGCGGTGTCGACGATGGTGTAGATCTTGCCGTCGTGCTCGACGGTGGTGTCGATCGCGTCGCGCGTGGTGCCAGCGACGTTCGAGACGATGGAACGCTCGTCATTGGTGAGCTTGTTGGTAAGCGATGACTTGCCCGCATTAGGGCGGCCGATGATGGCAACGTTGATGCCCTTGTCGGCGGCTTCATCATCTTCCTTGGGATAGCCCTGCTCACGAAGCGATTCGATAACGGCATCCAGCAAGTCGCCGGTACCGTTGCCATGAAGGGCGGAAACGGGCCACGGGTCGCCCAGACCAAGCTGATAGAAGTCCCAAACCTCGTGCATCTTCGCGGGGTTGTCCATCTTGTTGACGGCAACGAAAACAGGCTTCTTGGACCTGCGAAGCGTACGGGCCACCTCTTCGTCGTCGGCGTTAACGCCGGTGCGACCATCGACGATAAGGACGATGGCGTTCGCCTCGTTGGCAGCAGTGAAAGCTTGATGGGTGATGGACGCCTGAAAGTCGTCATCGCCCATCTCGATGCCGCCCGTGTCGATCAAAGCGAAGCGAAGGCCGTTCCAGACAGTTTCGTGATAAGAGCGATCGCGCGTGACGCCGCGCATCTCGTGAACGATAGCATCGTCGATTTGGGCGATACGGTTAACGAACGTTGATTTCCCTACGTTGGGGCGACCAACCACAGCAACCAAAGGCAGGCTCATATCGGTCGTCTCCTCTCTTGCATATAAACGGACGCGTCCCCGCCCTTAATGCCGGGGAAACGCCTATGAACTGGCTAATTCGGCGATTTGCCGCAAATAATCTAGCGGTGTACAGGATACCACGGCAATAGGCACGCCCGCCGCTTTCACCATATCCTCCAAACGCATGTCATCAAGCATGACGCCATCGTCGTTGAAGACCACTTCTTGGATCGCGTACAGCACGCGCCGGGTTTCGCCCGCTTCACGATCGGCCTTGACGCGCTTGGCAATGGCCTGCGACACGTCGCCACCAACCAAAAGCCCCGTGACGTTGACATTGCCGCCGAAATACTCGTTCTTCACGTAAAAAGGCTCGAACCATCCCGAAAGCGGGCTTCGCGCAACCAACTGATCGAGGAAATCACGCTGAGCCTCGCCGGCAACCAGGCGCAGAACCGTATTGGATTCGCGCAGGGCAGACGCGCATTCGACATCGATGCCAAGGCTCACTGCTTCATTCCAGTCGTCGATGGTCGAGCGGATGATGCCGATGCCGTCCTCGAAGAGCTCGAACTCGCCATACGACGCCGTGTCGGGCACCTCGTCGACGATGCCTTCGTGGTAAGCGTTGCTATAGAACTCGTCAGCCGGGAACAC
>CAKTWD010000008.1 GCA_934630485.1 uncultured Eggerthellaceae bacterium
TACACGATCGGCGGCCAGGAGGCTGCCACGGGGTCGCTCATCGAGCTTTCAACAAAGGTAGGCGAGGTGAACTGGTACGTCTGCGAGGCGCTTGGCCAGGCGACGAACGCCGACGACGAAGTGAAAAAAGTCGCAGACGGCCTGATCGCGGGTTTGAAGGATCAAACCATCGGCCATGTGTTCTTCATTGGCGGCGGCAATGCCAACGAAGAGGCTTACGATTACTACACCGAGTTCGCGCAGAGCGCGCCAAAGAACAGCGTTTTCGTAAGCTATGGCACTATCGGCGACCGTCTTGCGAAGCTCGATCTGGGAACGGCGGGAGCCCAGCCCCGTTTCGTGAACCTGGGTTCGCGTGCCGATATCTACGCAGCCGTCCAGACGTCCATCGCCCTTGCGAACGAGTTCAACAAAAGCGTCAACGATCTGCCGATGAGCTTCTTGGTGTCGCAGCACTGCGAAGAGGGCGTTGCCGCCCTTCTCACGCTTCTGTGGATCGGCGTCAAGAACGTGTCGTTCGGCCCCGTCCTTCCCGAGTACCTTCCCGAGAAGGCGCTCAACTTCTTCAAGCAGGCATATGCCCTGAAGATCGCGGGCAACGCACAGGACGACCTGAACGGCTTTCTGAACTAACGAATCGAGCTCATGCGCATGCCAAGGCATGCGCATGAGCAATTGCCCGAGCAAGGCTGTCTTGATCACGCGGCTCGAAACGATACCGCACGATTTGAGGTTGGCCATCCAACGAGCGTTGCTCGACCCTGACGAACGTCGCCTCCACCGCATCGAAGCCCGCGCGTAACAGGGCATACGCGTAGCACGACGCCTGAAGCACGTGCTTTTCCCTTACTTCCCCATCGGTCTCGGACAGATTGCCGCCCGTCTTGTAGTCGACCACGCGTGCAAGGCCTTTCGGATTCGAGGAGCTTATGACAAGCAAGTCGATCTCACCCTCAAGGTAAACACTGCCGCCATGCCCGTCAGGCACATCCACGAAGAACGGCACCTCGGCAGACAAGTTTGCATCATCGGTCGCGACATCATGCGCAAGATCGCTCTCGAACCAAGCGGCGAGCGCCTGGGTTAGACGGAAGCGCGACCCGTATTCAACCCCGCACTGACGACAGACGGCGTCGATGCGCGACTCGGGCGGCATACGCAACGCCTCCCCGGGTCCTCGTGCGATAACGGCGTATTGAGCCAGCAGGTGAAACGCCGTTCCAAAGTCGGTCGCCCTATCATCTGCGGGTTGTTTTTCATCCAACCACGCATCGTCGCGGAGCGGATCGCCCTCGACCGGCGCCCCAGAGACGCCTACGTCGGGAAGACTGGTCTCGACGGCGTGCTTGGAAGCAAGGTCTGCCAACAAACTGCCCGAATGAGATGCATCCGAAACGGCCGAGTAGCTGAAAATGCCCCCACGATCGTGAAGGAACACGCGATCGCTTAAGCCTGAAAGAGACTTGTCAACAGGCACAGCAAACTTATCGTCGCTGGAGCTTTGCGAAGACGATCCACTATCACCCGCATCGTCTTTCTCCAAGGCCGTGTGCTGGACACGAGCCAACGTCGTGCCGCCAAACTCATGCATGGTCACGCCCGGGGCGAACCAGTCGTTGGCGCCAGTAAGCGCGGGTCCGATCGACGAAAACGCATTCTTGGGCGCCCCGTTGGCATTGTCCTTCGTACGGTTGCCGAACGTTGCCACGATCAGAGCCTCTTTCGCGCGCGTCAAAGCCACATAGAGCAGACGCTTGGCCTCTTCTGCTTCGCCAAGCATCGCGCGCCTACGCATAAGGGCACGCAATTCCAAAATGTCGCCGCAAGAGGCCATCTTTGACGGGATTTCGTCTTCCAGCAGCTCTTCATCCAAGGCGTCGTCAAGAGCCTTGCCGACATTTGCCACGGGACCCTTCATGCCTGACACCGATTTGCCCAAATCAAGCGATACGAAAACGAGTCCGTCGACGGAATCAAGCAGCAACGCCGACGAGTCCGACCCCGACGACTTCATCTCGGCCACGGCGACGATGGGGAACTCCAAACCCTTTGAGGCATGGATGGTCATGATGCGCACGAAGTTGCCACCCGAAACAGACAAGGCGCCCGGCGCCTGAACCATGCCGGCAACTTGGCTTGCGAACTGCTCCGCAAGCGTTGCCGAGCCCCGCGGGCAGGCTTCCTCGGCCTCGCCCACCAGCCGCACGAGCTTGTACATGTTCGCAACGCTTGCGCGACCTTCCTCACCTTGATGCTGCATGCGCGCAATCCAACCTGATTCGACAAGCAGGTCGTTAACAATGCTGCGCGCAGAACTGACGCCAACGCGTTGACGAGCACGTCGAAGCACCGTTACCGCTTGAGCCAAGCGCGATGACAACGGCGCGCCGTCTATGCCCCGAGCCCCGAAGTCGGAAACGACCGCTTTACCCAGAACGCGAACGCCTTCGTGAAGGTCGCGTCTTCTTACGGAACCGTTCGGACGCCTAGCTGTGGCAACTTCAATGAGCTCGTCGGCAGTCAACCCGAACAAGGGGCTTGAGAGAACGCCGAAGAGCCCATCTTCGCATGCGGGGTTCGCAAGCCAGTTAAGCAAAGAAACGACAAGTGCCGTTTCGGGGGCGTTCTTCAAAACCGATCCGCCCGCGATGACGCACGAAAGCCCCACGTCGCGAACGGCTGCGGCGTAGACATCGGCATGCGACATCGTTCCAAGAAGAATGACCATGTCCCCCGCCGAATGGCCCGCCTTCGACAAGTTCGAGAACTCTTCGGCTATCGCACGCGCGGACGAGAGGCGCATGAGTTCGGTGCCGCCGCGCGAGGGATACGAAACATGACGGACGACAATGCGCGCACCGTCACCCAAAAAAGGCTTCTTAACCTCTTTCTCGTCACGCGAAGGCGCTAAAGACATGAATTCCTTGCCGAACATATCGTCGCGCTCGAAAATGCGATCGACGAAGGACAGCACATCGCGATGGCTTCGAAAGTTGTCGGGCAAATAGATGATGTCATCGGCATTTCGTGCCTGCACATCGGAAAGGTGCCGGCGGTACACGGACACGTCCGCCCCACGGAAACGGTAGATGCTCTGCTGAGCGTCGCCCACAACGCACAGACGGGAGGCATCGGGACCAGCCAAGCGCTTGATCATATCGACCTGGGATTGATCGGTATCCTGAAACTCGTCGATCATGATGAGCTTGAACTTGTCTTCGAGCGAAGCTGCGATATCGGGATGGTTGGCGATCGCCTGGGAGGCAAATAGCAGCAAGTCATCGTTGCTAAGAACACCTGCACGATGCTTCAGCTTGTCCAATATCTCGGCCGCACGATTGGATATCTTGAGGATGGTTTCAAAAAGCGGCTGAGCCGCAGAAAGACGCAACGAAACCGCTTCAGCCGTGATTTCGCCCAGAAGGCTTTTAGCCGTCTCTTTGAAATCGGCCTTGCCGAAATTACAGCTTGTCGGTAGCAACCCCATGACGCTCAGGGCATCCGCAGCGTCGAGCCTGCCCTCGTTAACCAAACGCGCGATCTCTTCCGAAGCCAACTGAGCCTGCGCAATGAACTTGGCCTTGCTGGCCGAGTCGTTCTGGCCCTCCGCCAAGCTCATCATCAAACTCAGAGCTGAAGCTACTTTGTCTAAAACCGCCACGGGAGAGACAGGATCGCCCAACTGCATCAGCATGATGCCGTCCTCCTGCGCAGGGATCTTCTCGACAAGTCGAAGCACCATGTCCTCTACCGACGCTGACCCGAACGCAGAGCCGAAAGAAGATGCCTGATATTCCGAGAACAGCACTTCGAACTCGTCCGCAGACGAGTCGCGCATTTCCTCGAGCGCAACTTCAACCGCGGACCTGCGCATTTCCTGCAACATGACATCGTCGGCGACGGAAAACGACGGATCAATGCCCAGCTGAACGGCGTTCGACCGAAGGATTCGCGAGCACATTCCGTGGATAGTCGAGATCCACGCCTCGTCGACTTTCAAGGCCTGGTCGATCATACCGGCATCGCGCAGCGATGCCTTGACGCGCGACTTCAGCTCGCCAGCTGCCTTCTTGGTGAAGGTGATGGCAAGAACCTGATCGATATCGTCCACATAGCCGCTGGTCAGAGCGTTCACGATGCGTTTAGTAAGCGTGAAGGTCTTTCCCGAGCCTGCGCCGGCAGCTACAACCAAAGGCTCATCGAGCGTGTTGATGCATTTCAATTGACCAGGTTTGAGAGCCATAACTATGCACCCCGCTTCGCGCAAGAGAAATCGGGGCAAAAACGACAGGCGTCCTTAGTTGACGGGCTCGCCTGAACACAGCCGTTTCTCATGCCCTCAACAGCCACCTTGACCAATTCCTCAGTCGCATCGAGCATGCTCGAGAACGTCAAAGCAGACAAACTTATTTGATCTTCTTCCTTAAGTTGAGTGTCCGCCAACCCCGCAGCATACGCTTCCCTCGACCATCCTTCGGGATCGCTTAGGGAACACGCGCACTTGTCGGGGCTGATATGCGTAAGGTGGGCCGCATCGATGACGCGAGGGTCATACGATCCAGCGATATCATGGCTTTTGCCGTAGCTGACATAAAACGCCCCCACGACATTAAGCCCCAGCGCCCGCTTAACCGCCTGCGCGTAAATGCGCGTCTGAACCTTGCCCGCATGAAGGGCATCGCAAGACGCAAGCTGATGACCTGCGGTAACCGACCCCTTGTAGTCAATGATGACCGCGTTGCCGTTAGCGTCGACATCGATGCGATCGACTTTTCCCACCAAATCGATGCCAGCGTATTTCGCCTGACAGTCGGCGCTTTCGTCGCCCGGCAGTCCAATGACGTACTCGAAATAACGAGGTTGGAACGTCGGGAGCAACGCAGCATCGTAGTCGAGGAAGTCGGTGATCTGGCTTTTAAAGGCATCCATGGCACGTTGCTCAAGCTGTCCACAGGGAACAAGCCTATTAGACCCAGGCTCCATTTCAAACTGTTCGGCTTCAAGCTGATCGAGCACATGCCCCATCAGCTGACGGGCTTGTTTAAGATTGCCTCCGTCAACCTTTGCATAACCCTCAGATTGAAAGGAGCGGTAAAACCGCTCGAGCGCCGCATGGGCGAACACACCCTTTTCCAGCGGGCCCCATTCCTCTTTGCTTCCCTGCGCTTTCAGACGGTTGAGCACGAACCACTTGCGCGGGCATTCAAGATAATTCTCGATCTGCGAAGGCGAAGGCGCGCAATACGAGCCCGTTTGCGAAAAACGGGGCAGCAGCGCGAAAGCGCGATAACCGGAAGAGAGCGATCCTTGACCGTTGCCGGGCAACATCTCGCTAACAGATTGGGTCGTCGATGAAGGCGCCGCGACTGCATTTGCAAAGAGATCCTCCTCGCCCCGCTCGGCTGCGCAGCAAGAAAGGTCGAGGTCTTGACGATTGCAAGCATCAAGGAATTCCTCGAGCACGACGCAGGGATACGTCTCGTTCGCATCGAAATCATGCAATGCGCGCTCGAACACAAAGTGAGTGGTTGGCAAGCCCTGCAGCGCGCGAAAACGCCTTCGGGCCTGAGACAGCGATGAGTCAACAGGGTAAAGACCCAGCTTCGCGAAAAGAGCCGAGGCGGCGTTGTCCTTGTCGGCAACGGGGTAGTCGGCGTTGTTCATATCCGCCACGATCAGCGTTGAAACCGACCCGACATCCAACGTTGATATATCGTCCTGTGTACCGATGGTCACATCCACAGGCCCTGGCGCCGCTTGCTTGGATACGGATATCGCCGAGTCTTTAATCAGGTTGATGCAATCCTCCACGGACAGATCGAATGCCCGAGCTGCGGCGTACATGGCGCGAAGTGCCGACATCGCCTCGATTTGCTCCGCCCTGAATGCCTCGCTCCAGCCAACCCGCGCCGTCGTCCTGTCAATGAAGGCGCCCAGCAGAATATCGGCATCGGGATCGGAAGCAAGCTCCTCCAATTGCGAGAATTCTTCGAACTCAGCGCGAAGAGCAGAAAGGTACGGCTCTTTTTCCGCTATGCGATCGTTCAGCAGAAGAGACTCCGCCTTCTGAGCCGTGGAAGCATCGATGCCAGAGAACGGGGACAGCATGACATCCACCAGAGCCGAAGTCCACTGGTCGCTGAAAAGGCAGTCGAACATGGAAACGAACGCGCTGCCAAATGCCGTCTGAACGAACGGCTTTCGGGCACGCACCGCGCAGTTAACCCCTTCATCCGCAAGGCTTCGCGCAAGGGAGTCGTACATTTCGAGAGGATTGACGCAGGTGATAGCAACAGGGCCCTCGACAAGAAGCGAGCGGACGATGTCAGCCACCAACGCAGGCTGAGCATAACACCCCGAAGCGCACCCGAAATGGCAAGAGACGCCCTCGGGAAGGGGAATCACGCCCTCCGCACCCAGAGCCTCGTCGACATGCACGCGCAAGCGATCGTTTTCCTGAAAAAGCAGTTGTTGATGCCATGAGAGCGGAGCGGCTTTGCAAACGAGCACGTTAAGGTCGCGCGGAAATGCGTCCTGGCTTGAAGACAGAAGAGCAACGGCGCTGCCCAGTTCGACGAAGCCCCGCGCTGCTATGTAATCGAAATAGTCGGCGATAACGCCAAGGAGGGCCTTCTCGTTTTCAGAAAGAGCCGCCACCGAGCCCGAACCCGATTCACCTTCAGGCGCATCGCCATTGCGCAAAGCATCAATCGCACCCCGCATCTCTGGCAAGCCTGCGCCCGCTTGCGCGATTTTCGCAGCAAGGCGCACGTAGCCCGGAGCAAGAAGGAATTCGTTTTGCACATCCTTAAAAACGGCTTGCATGGCCATCATGCGCAGCGCGTCGTTGACGATGGCTCGTCCGTCTCCGGCAAGCTCCCACAGTGATGACGCCCACCCTTGAAACGTGGTGACCGTTACGCCGAAAAGCTGGGAGCCGGCATGCGCACGACGATATGCATCAACCTGCGCAAAAGTAGGCAGAAGAACCACGTCGAACGACGCGGGGTGAGTATGTTCAGCATCGATTATCATGTCCGACATTGTAACAAGCAACGAGGATAAGAACAAATGTTCTTATCCTCGTTCACAAAGCAATTGATTTGTCTAATCGCGGCCGGGCAAAGATCTCATGCAAGCTAAGCCCGGATCCACTGTGGCGGCTTAGGCGAAATCGTAAAGATCCTTCGCGGCCACCTGGAACGCCTGATAAACCTCTTCCGAAATGGCATCGTCGTCAACAAGCTCGAAGGCAACGGGCTGCTCATCCTCGTCAAGCTCGGTCGCCTCAAGGATGACAACCTCGCCCGAAGACGTAGCGGGCTCGTCTTCGGTAACCGGGAAGAAGAACGCGTAACGACGGTCGTTGTGGATCAGAAGCCCCAGGAACTCCATCTCGACGACGTCGCCGTTCTCGTCTTCCAGAGCGATGACCATGCCCTCTTCGGTCGGCGGCGCGAAATTAGGTGCACTTCCCTCACGCATGATGTACCTACTTCCTTTTCTTTCCTTTACGTTTTCCACCGCGAGCGTGGTCGTTGCGAACGGGCGCCTCCTGCGCTGCGTTCTTCGCTTCCTCAGCCTGAAGGGCCTTAAGCTCTGCGATGTTCCGATCAATCGTTTCGTCATCGGCGACGCTGATGGGCACCGAAAGACGTTCGACATTAACAGTTTGGGCCTGGGCGCTCTTCAAACGAGCCGAACGCGAATTGGCCACCGATGCGCCCGTGGTTCCCTGCGAACGGTCGAACTCGAACACGCCAACCGTATCACCGAAGCGCTTAGCGAGCTTGGCATAACGAGGCTCGCGCGTCTTCCACATGGCGAACAGTGGCGAGGCGACGGCAATAGAGGAATATGCGCCCGCAACCAAACCGATTGCCATGGCGAACGCGAAGTCCTTCAAGGTCTCGCCGCCGAAGATTAACATGCCGACAACCGGGATGAGCGAGGTCAGCGTGGTGTTCAACGAACGAATGAAGACCTGATTGATCGAATGGTTCGCCATCGTCATGAACGAGCACTTAATGGAGAGATCGGTCATGTTGTCGTTGATGCGGTGGAACACGACCACCGTATCGTACAACGAGTAACCCAAAATGGTAAGCAACGCCGCGATGGTGTTCGGGTTGACCTCGCGACCGACCAACGCGTAAACGCCCATCACGATGATCAGGTCGTGGAGCAGCGCCGCGACGGCGGTGAAGCCCATCTTGTACTCGAACCTGATGGCGATATAGACGATGATAAGCGCAATCGAAACCAAGAAAGCGATCAGCGAGGCGTTGATGACGCTCGAGCCCCAGTCGGGACCGATGGTGGTGACTTCGAAGCTATCGGCAGTCAGGCCAACCTGACTGGCAACCGTGTTGGCGGTAGCCGCAGCAGCCTGCGCATCGGTGGTGGTGGTACGAACCAGGAAGCCATCCTCGCCGTCGGAGAAGGTGGTCTGGATAACCGCATCGGGCTCGCCCGCGTTGCTGAACGCAGTGCGCATGTCGTCGAGAGTCAGGCTGCCGGTGTCGTGGAACGAAACGGACGTGCCGCCGACGAACTCGATGCCGAACTGCAGGCCGCGCACGCCAACCACAACGAACGACAACACGATGAGCACGGCAGAAATGGAAAGCAGGATTTTCCTGTAGCCCAGGAAATTGATGTCGTGCTTGATGAAACGGCCCTTCACGTTGCGAACGCGCTCGAGCAGCGCCGGGGCAGCGTCGCCACCGCGCTCCTTCACCACGCGCTCGGTCTCGTTGCGGTCAAGAGCCTCGCCGATCTCGGCCTCGCCGGCGCTGACGCCTTCGACGGCGGCAAGGTCGGCGTAAACCTTTGCGGCAACCTGGCCGTCCTTGACATCCCAGAACGAAGGATGCGCGGCGATGGTGCGCGGCGCAAGCAGGCGAATAAGCGGAGCCTTGAACAACAGCATCATGACGATGTCGCACATGATGCCCAGGGCAAGGGTAAGACCGAAGCCCTTAACGGAAGCGGATGCGAGGAAGAACAAGCACAGGGCGCTTACCAGAGTGACGAGGTCGGCGTCGATGGACGTCTGGATGGCATGCCTGACGCCCGTGATGGAGGCAGCGCGAACACTGCGGCCCATACGGATTTCCTCACGGAAGCGCTCGACCGTAAGAACCGACGAGTCGGCGGCCATGCCAATCGTCAAAACAATGCCGGCAACGCCCGAGAGCGAAAGGCTGAACAGGCCGAAGTGCGAAAGGCCAGCCAAGATGCCCAAATAGAAAATCGCGAACACGACCATGGCCGCGGCTGTGATGGTGCCCAAGCCACGGTAGAAGAACAGCAGGTAGATCATGACCAGCGCCAAGCCCAGCAGCGCAACGACAACGCCGGACGCAAGGGCATCCTGACCAAGCGTCGGACCGACAACCTGGCTCTGCGAGAACGAGAAGCTTACAGGAAGCGAGCCGGACTCAAGGATGGTCTTGAGGTTCTTGGCCTCGTCCTGAGTGTAGTTACCGGTGATGGAGACGTTGCCGGTGGGAATCTCGGACTGGACCGCAGGGGCGCTTTGCACCTCGCCATCGAGGATGATGACGATCTTGCCCTTGGTAGGCGCGAGTTCCTTGGTGGCATTGGCAAACGCCTGCGTTCCCGCAGAATCAAGCGTCAGGTTCACGGCATAGGTGGTTGCGGTTTCGCTTGCACGATCCACCGTGACGTTCTTGATGTTCTCACCGGTGATGAGCGGCGTGTAGGTCCCCTCCGCAACCTTCAGCGTCTGCTTCTGGCCACTGGGGAACTGATTGCCAAAGGCGTCTGTGACGGTGCTTTCCTGGCCGTACTGGCCGCTATTGATCTTCGACACGACATCGCTGTCGGTAAAGGAATCAAGGCGGGCGAACTCAAGCTTGCCGGTTTTGCCGATAGTGGCCAAAGCCGTTTCGGTGTCGGACAGACCAGGAATCTGGACCAAGATCTGATTGCGGCCCTGAAGCTGGACGACGGCTTCGGAAGCGCCCAGCGCATTCACGCGGTTCTCGATGATGGCGCGCGACGTTTCCATATCGGCGTCGGTGATATCGGTGCCGTCGGTAGTCGATGCAGTGAGCACGACGGAGAGGCCACCCTGAATGTCAAGACCCTGGTTGATCTTCTTATCGGGGGGCATGAAAAGCGCCACAGAGACCACAAGGAGGATCGTGGTGATGATCAAAAGCCAGACATTGCGGCGATCGTTGGTGCCGGTCGCTTTCTTCTTGCGCTCGAGTTTGGGTAGAGCCATGTTGCCAACCAATCTTCGCGGCCCGCCAAGCTTGGCAGGCCTTATTTTTATCTCGGATGTTCTGCGATCAGCCAGCCCTTGCGAATGCCTACCAAGGCTGGAATCGCCAATCAGTCAATCTTTGATTTTATCAGTAATCCTTGGCGCCTGGAGAGCTCATCCAGGATTGATAGAATTCCTCGTACGCATCGGCCAAGATGGCCTCGCGCGCACGAGCCATCAAGTCGATCAAGAAATGGATGTTGTGCATCGATAGCAAGATGCCGCCAAGCATCTCCTTCTGCTTCACCAGATGGCGAATGTACGCACGCGAATGGTTGCGACACACAGGACAGGTGCACTCGGGATCGAGCGGCCCGAAGTCGTGCGCGTACTTCGCGTTGCGCATGTTCATGCGACCTTGGCTGGAAAACGCGGTTCCCATGCGGCCGGTGCGCGTAGGCAAAACGCAGTCGAACATGTCAACGCCTTCACGAACGGCGCGAACGAGCGTGGTGGGATTGCCCACGCCCATCAAATAGCGAGGGCGATCGTCGGGAAGAGACCGCGCAACCGTGCCCAACGTCTCGAACATGACGTCATGCGGTTCGCCAACCGAATAACCGCCAATGCCGAAACCGCCGAAACGGCGGCCGCCGTTCGCCAGGCTTTCCTGCTCGATTTGCAGAAGATGCTGGACGCTTTCGAGGCGCAGATCCTCGAACATGCCGCCCTGAACGATGCCGAACAACGTTTGATCGGGCTTTTCATGAGCGCGCAGGCAACGCTCGGCCCACTCCCACGAAAGCTTCGTGGATGCGGCGACATCCTTCCTCTCGGCTGGATAACCGATGCACTGGTCAAGCTGCATGCAAATGTCGGCACCGATCTTCTCTTGAATGCGCATATTCGACTCCGGCGTCCAACGGTGCTTGCTGCCGTCGTAGTCAAGTGACTGGAAGCTGACGCCCTCATCGTCCTCGGACATCATATGCGCCAAGCTGAACAGCTGGAAGCCGCCCGAGTCGGTCAGCATGGGGCCGTCGTAGCTCATGAACTTCTGAACGCCGCCTGCTTCTTCAACAAGGTCGGCGCCGGGACGCATATACAAATGATACGTGTTCGCCAGGACAACCTGGCTTCCCAGCTCGTGAAGCTGGTCGACCGTGATGCCCTTGACCGTGGCATGCGTGCCCACCGGCATGAACATCGGGGTCTTGAAGCCGCCATGCGCGGTTTCGTAGCTGCCCGCACGCGCGTGCCCGCTTGTAGCTTCAATCGTGTAATCGAAAAGCGCCATCTTCGCTTCCTCCTGGGTCGTTAATCCATCGTGATAGTATACGGTACGCCGAAGGAAGGGGTGAAAAGACGATGAAAATGCTGTTGCACGCATGCTGCGCCCCGTGCTCTTTGGAGCCGACGCGCATCTTGCTGGAGCGTGGCACCGACATCACCGTTTACTTCTCCAATTCGAACATCGCACCTAAAGCCGAGTACGACAAGCGCCTCGCCGAGCTGCGCACGTTTGCCAGCGACATCGGATTGCGCCTGATAGAAGGCGAATTCGATCCTGACGCCTGGGAAAATACCGCCGGCGTTATCGGCGAAGGGCTCGCAGCCGAATGCAATATCAACGACTTCTCGCGCGACGTGGAAACGGTCGCCGAGCTTCTTGACGATGAGCATCGCCAAGAACGCTGCCGCGCCTGTTATCGTCAGCGGTTGGAAGAAAGCGCCAGAGCCGCGGTGGATGGCGGCTTCGACACGCTGTCCACCACACTTGCGGTAAGCCCCTACCAGTTCACCGAAGTGATTCGCGAAGAGCTCGACCGCGTTTGCGCGCACTACGGCCTTGCCCCCTACTTCGAGGACTGGCGCCCGTTCTACGACAATGCCACGGCCCGTAGCCGCGAAATGGGCATGTACCGCCAGAATTACTGCGGGTGCCGTTTCTCAATCGCCGAAGGACGCGCCACACGCGAGTTCATCAAGCACCGCAATGCGCAGAAGAAGGCCCAAGAACGAGCAGCGCATGCAGACGAGATCGCCGCAGCCGAAACGAAACGCAAAGAGCGCGCGGCCGAACGCAGCGCCTACAATAAGAAACAGGAGCGCAAACGCGCCGTCCTGAAAGCACTCAGGGAACAACGCAACGCGTCATCCGAGGAATACATCAACCACAAGGAAACTAACCGTGAAAACCAGTGACTTCGATTATGACCTGCCTCAAGAATTGATCGCCCAAGAGCCCGCAGCAGTTCGCGACGGCTGCCGCATGCTGGTGATGGACCGCGAATCCGGTGCTCTTGAAGACCGCATCTTTCGCGACATCGAGGAGTACCTGAACCCAGGCGACCTGCTAGTCGCCAACGAGACCCGCGTTCTGCCCGCGCGCTTGCTTGGTGCGAAGCGCAACACAGGCGGCCAAGCTGAGGTATTCCTTCTGCGCCAGGTGAAGGGCGACGCTGTGCAGGCTTATCTTGACGACAGCCTGACCGAATCCGTGAATCAGCAAGCGATTTGGGAAGTCCTCGTCCGCCCCGGCAAGCGCCTGAAACCGGGCAGTGGTGCCGTCGTCGACTTCGTCGGCAGCGACGGTCAGGTTGCTCTCTCCGCCGAAATCGTCGACTGGGCTGCCGCGAAGGAGGCCGAGTCCGACGAAAACGGAGTTGCAGAAGAGTCCGCCAAGGGCGAGCGCATCGCGCGTCTGACCACCACGCTCCCCTCGCTTGACGAGGCGTTGCATGCCGTGGGCCACACGCCGCTTCCGCCCTACATCAAAAACTACGCGGGCGACGAGGAGCTCTACCAAACAGTGTACTCGCGCCATGAAGGATCCGCCGCAGCCCCAACCGCGGGCCTGCATTTCACGCCCGAGCTTATCGAACGACTTGAGAAGAAGGGCGTTCGCTGGGAGACCGTCGATCTGGAAGTTGGCCTGGACACGTTCCGCGTGGTTGACGAGGACGACCCCTTGCAGCATAAGATGCACACCGAGTTCTACACGGTGCCGCAAAGTACAGTCGATGCCATCAACGAAACGCACGCAGCGGGCGGTCGCGTGATTGCCGTGGGAACCACCAGCACGCGAAGCCTAGAAAGCGCTTGGGATGCCAATGCGAACGACGGAAAGGGCGCGCTGGTCGCGCGCAACCGCGCAACGACTAACCTGTTCCTGTACCCCGGCAAGGAGTTCCACGTGATCGACGGCCTGATCACCAACTTCCATGTGCCGCGCTCAACTCTCATGATGCTGGTCAGCGCTTTCTCGTCGCGCGACAACATCATGAATGCGTACCAGCACGCCATCGAAGAGCGCTATCGCATGCTTTCGTTCGGCGATGCCATGTTCTTGAAATAGCGCTCGGCACCGATCGGCGCCGCTCAAAATCAACGGCCGTCACCCAAATCGCCTTGCAGCAGACAAAAGGCTCGGACCGATGCGATCGACGGTCCGAGCCTTTCTTGTGCACACGAAAAACGGCCCCGCATTCGCGAGGCCGTTAAGCTTTGTTAGAAGAAAATCTTGGGGACTCCCAGACTTAGAGCTTCGTTACATTGCTTGCCTGGAGCTTGCCGTTCTGGCCCGTGGTGATTTCAAAGGAAACAGCCTGGCCCTCGTCGAGCGTCTTGAAGCCGTCCATCTTGATCTCAGAGTAATGGACGAACAGATCTTCGCCGCCCTCCTGAGAAATGAAGCCATAGCCTTTTTCCGGGTTGAACCACTTAACAGTACCTTGCGCCATCTTAAATCCTCTTTTCTCCTCCCGATGTCGTCGGAAGGGTAAAACTGCGTGCTGTATGGCGACAACACTTTGCCTTCACCTCAAAGGCAACGGATTAACTATACGCTACCCGCACTGGTTTTCTCACGAGAGATTCCGCCGATAGTCCTTTTTTATGAGCGGAACGTCCAAGAATGGACAGTCGCCGAAAAAACGGGCGAGATCAGCGCGAACCTAAAAGGTCTTCGAGGTCGTCAAGGCTACCGATGGGCAGCGACCCGAAAGCATCGAGATCATCGGGTTTCTCCGTTACCTCAAGCTGCGACAAATCGGCTGGATCGTTTGGCAACTCGAAACCATATGACTGCGCAAGGGCGAGCGCCTGACGTTTGCGAACGTCAGCCAAATCGTGCTCGGAAGCATCCATTAAGTACTGGGACTCAAGAAGCAGCCCATGAGCTATATAAGATACTACCTGAGGGTCGACTCCAGAAACGCGCAGCACCTGAGCGATTGACTCGGGAGACAAAGAAAGAAGCGCCGCGCCGTCAAGATCCGTAGCGGAAGAAATGGCGTTTTCGAGCGTCTGCGCGGCAAGAAGCGGGTTGTCTTCTTTTTGACGCTGCTGCAAGCTTCTTGCCAATGCCTGAAAGAACACCAGAAGCTGCTTCATGAGATAATCACGCTGAAACATGAGCGACCCCTACATACCTTCCGGCGGCTTCACGCCCAAATGCTCGAAAGCGCGTAGCGTCGCCTGCCTGCCTTTCGGCGTGCGAGCGATCAGACCGCACTGCATGAGAAACGGCTCGTACACGTCCTCGATGGTGTCGACGTCCTCAGAAAGCGCCGAGGCGATGGTGTTCACGCCAACCGGCCGGCCGCCGAATTGCACGGCGAGGAGCTGCAATATGCGATTGTCCATGGCGTCAAGACCAAGCGGGTCGACGTCGTAAAACGAAAGCGCCTCGGCAGCCACGTCTTCGTTAATTGTTCCGTCGCCACGAACCTGAGCCCAATCGCGGACGCGTTTAAGCAAGCGATTTGCCAAGCGCGGCGTACCGCGGGAGCGACGTGCGATTTCTAAAGCGCCGTCTTGCGTGATAGGCACGTCTAGGATGCCGGCTGATCGGCTTACGATAAGGGCAAGCTCTTCGGGGGTGTAGTACTGAAGACGGAATGCGATTCCGAAGCGATCGCGCAAGGGGCCCGTAAGCAAACCCGTACGCGTGGTTGCCCCGATAAGTGTGAAATGCGGCAGATCGATCCTGATAGAGCGAGCAGCAGGACCTTTGCCCACCACAATATCGAGAACGTAGTCTTCAAGAGCCGGGTACAAGACCTCTTCAACCATGCGATTGAGGCGATGGATCTCGTCGATGAATAGAACGTCGCCCTCCTCGAGATTGGTGAGGATGGCGGCAAGATCGCCCGTGCGCTCGATGGCAGGACCACTTGTCGTTTTGATATTAGAGCCAAGCTCGTTCGCAACAACGGTTGAAAGCGTCGTCTTGCCCAAACCCGGAGGACCCGAGAACAAAATGTGGTCGACCGTCTCCCCGCGTTCCTTCGCGGCTTGAATCATGATGTCCAGAGAGTCCTTGATCTTCTCCTGCCCGATGTAATCGGAGAGCATCTTTGGTCGCAGACTGCGATCGAGCGCAAGGTCATCCTCTTGCAAATCAGCTGATACCGCACGAGAACGCGCATCGCCGAACGAACCGCGCGCAGTCTGCGACAGTGAGGCCCCCACGCCAGGGCGCGACGAGCCGAAGCCGCCCGCATCGGGCGATTCGAACACCAAACCTTCTATTTCGACTTTAGTATTCATGACCACCTGTTATGCATTCGTTCCAAGTCGCTTCAACGCGTATTGTAGCAGCGCGCTGTCGTTAGTCCCTTCAGGGGCCCCCTTCAATGCGAGATCGGCCTCGGCGGAGGTAAAGCCCATAGACAGAAGGGCCTCGCGTGCGATCTCGACAGTAGAGCTTGCCTGGTCGCTTTGTTGGGCGGGGGCAAACAAGCTAGCGGCATCTTGATCGAACGAGCCTTTCAGCTCGAGCACGATACGCGATGCAGTTTTCTTTCCTACGCCAGGAATGCGCTGGACCGCCGCGATGTCTTGCTCGGAGATAATGCCAAGCAGAGCTTCAGGGCTGTACGTGGACAAAGCCGCCAATGCCACCTTCGGCCCTACGCCGGAAACGCTGATGAGTTTCTCGAATAGCGCCTTTTCCTCAGCGGACAGGAAGCCGTAAAGAGACATGCCGTCGTCGCGCACCTGCATGTATGTGAAAATCTGAGCACGCTGGCCAATCTCGGGAAGCTTCGACAAGCTTGTTTGGGACATGCCGACCTCGAAGCCGACGCCGTTCACATCAAGATAGACGCAAGTAAGCGTTTTAGCTTCGACGGTTCCCTTCAAGAACGAGATCATGGCACATTCCCCTTTTTTCATCGACGCGCAAGCTGCGCGGTTAAGCCATCGTGCGTGGTGAAGCATATCGCTGCGGCAAGGGCATCGGCCGCATGGTCGGGATGGGGCTCCTTATCTAATGAGAGGAGCTGTTTGACCATGTAGGTGACCTGGTCTTTATCGGCCGTACCCGTTCCCACTACCGCCAGTTTGATCTGGCGAGGGGAAAACTCGCCCACTTCAAGACCGCCCTGAGAGCAAGCGACCAAGGCCGCACCTCGAGCTTGGCCCGTTGCGAACGCAGCGGTGATGTTCTGACCGAACCAAACCGTTTCGATGCCGCAACATTGCGGATTAAAGCGATCGATGACGGCGGACATTTGCTCGTGTATCTTGCCAAGACGGTGCACAAGCGGCCATGAGGCAAGCGTGCTAATGCAGCCGTAAGCCTCGCAGGCAAGCCTTGACCCCGACTGCCTGACGATTCCCCAGCCTGTGTTCGCAAGCCCGGGATCGATGCCCAGTATGACCCGTTCGACCGTCATGCCTCCCCTTGTGTTGCCGTTTTTGCAATTATAGAACATTTGTTTGTGTTTCTCAAACAGAAACACCCGCCGCCCAAAAGAAAGGCGACGGGTGTTGGATTCCTGTTTGAAAGCGGAAGGTTACTCGGCGTCGAGAGCCTCTGCGATCTCGTCGGTGATATCCATTGCGTGGTAAACGTTCTGAAGATCCTCAAGCTCTTCCAACTTGTCGATAAGGCGCATGACCTTCTGAGCATCGGAAACGGAAACCGTCGCAGGGGTGTTCGGGATCATGGTGAGTTCGGCGCCCTTGGTCTGGATGTCCTGAGCCTCGATAGCCTTCTTAACAGCCATGAGGTCGGTAGCGCCGGTGTAGACGATCCACTCGTCGCCGGTGTCCTCGTAATCATCGCCGCCAGCCTCGGCAACGGCCATCATGAACTCGTCCTCGTCGGCAGCTGCGCCGTTCGGGGCAACAGGGTTCTTCTTGTCGCCGGTCTCAACCTCTTTCGGGACCATGATCTGGCCCTTGCGGTCGAACTGGAACGAAACCGAGCCGGAGGTGCCCAGGTTGCCGCCATGATGAGCAAAAGCGGCGCGGACATCGGCAGCAGTGCGGTTACGGTTGTCGGTAAGAGCCTCGCAGAAGATAGCGACGCCAGCGGGACCGTAACCCTCGTACGTCACGGTTTCGTAGTTGGCAGCATCCTTACCGGAGCCGAACGCCTTGTCGATAGCGGTCTTGATCTTGTCCTTGGGCAGCGAGTAGCCCTTGGCCTTCTCGATTGCGGCGGCGAGAGACGCGTTGTTGTCAGGGTTGGGGTCGCCACCCTCCTTGGCTGCAACGGTGATGTTACGGGCGAGCTTAGAGAACAAAGCCGAACGCTTAGCGTCCTGAGCGGCCTTGCGATGTTTGGTGGTAGCCCACTTTGAATGACCTGACATGCGGTTCCTTCCAATAGCGCAATAAACAGCGATAGATTTTAGCACACAAGGAACACAAGGCGAGA
Organism: uncultured Eggerthellaceae bacterium; assembly: GCA_934630485.1. Taxonomy (GTDB): domain Bacteria; phylum Actinomycetota; class Coriobacteriia; order Coriobacteriales; family Eggerthellaceae; genus UMGS1502. The sequence goes on from CAKTWD010000008.1 coordinate 17,910, forward strand.
TCTACTACAGGAACTGCAAAAAGGCGCAACCCCGTCCTTGTCGAGGCTGCGCCTGAACGAACCTAGGTCCTTGGCCGCAAGCGCGCGTATTCCGTTGGATAGCTAGGCGAAACGCTACTCTTGTGTCAAAGCGACGCCCTCCGCACCCTGGGCAGCTTGAGCGGCAAGGAGATCGGGGAGGATCGAGGACTTGCCCCCGAAATTGGACGGAAGAACGACCGTCGAAGACCTGCCCGACTCGGCGAAAGACCCCATCATCTCGACCCACTGGGTGTAGGCGAAAAGATCGTTGGCCTCCTGTGCGGAAACGCCCGAGGACTTGATGGTGTCAAGCGACGCAGCAATGCCGTCGGCAATGGCCTTACGCTGGTTGGCAATACCAATGCCCGTTTGCTCCATAGCCTCAGCCTGGGCCCTTGCGGCGACGACGGTCTTGGTGCGCTCGGCCTCGGCAAGCGCCTTGGCAACCTCTTGATCGCGCTGAGCGGAGTTGATGGCGTTCATAGAGCGCTCAACGTCCTTGGACAACTCGATATTGGTGATAAGCGTCGTGATGATGTCGTAGCCGTAGCCCGCCATGAGCTCGGTGACGGAATCCTTCACGTTCTGGGCGATGAGGTCCTTGTTGTCGAACACTTCGTCAAGCGTGTAGCCGGGGATCGCGGAGCGCGGCGCATCGGCGATATAGCTTTCCGTCTGATCGATGGGGTTGCTCAGGATGTAGTAGCTACGGTAGACGCCCGACTGCGCAACCGACTGAGCCGGCATCTGATCGACGCGGAACTGAACCGAAACGGCCGTGCCGATGGTCACGTTATCCTTCGTCTTGCCGTTAAGCAAGTAGCGGGCTTCCTGCGTGCGCAGATTGATGTTGGCGGCGCGGCGCTCGATGAACGGGATCAAGAAATGGAGGCCGGGGTTCACGATGCGGTTGAACTTGCCAAGGCGCCTCAATCGCGCTCGGGCCATATGGTTGCATCAGGCGACGGGCGCAGCATCACCCCGTCATCAACCATCGCCGAGCCCACTTCGCAGTACCAATCGCTCGCTCTTGTGATCATCGTCGCTATCTCGTCCTCCGAAAGCATCCGCACAACACGGGCAGGCGAGCCAAGAATCAGGCTGCCGGGTTCGAATATTTTGCCCTGAGTGACCAAAGACCCCGCGCCTATCAGGCAGTTCTCACCGATAACGGCCCCGTCCATAACGATAGAACCCATACCCACCAGCGAGTTATCGCCGATAACACAGCCGTGGAGAACCGCTCTATGGCCCACCGTGACATGATCGCCAATGACAAGCGGGGTGTTTTCGCTCACATGGAAAACGCATCCCTCTTGAATGTTAACTTCGCGCCCGATCGAAACAGGAGCCACATCGCCGCGAATGTGCGTTCCCGAGAACACCGTGCAACGCGGGCCGATGTTGACGTCCCCCACCACCGTGCAGTGCAAAGACAGCTGCGCCGTTGGATCGATCTTCACCTTATGGAAGCCCATGGCGACTTCGCACTTCTTGCATGCACCGGATTCCGACATAGCTCCCCTTCCTTTCCTGCGCGCTATACTACAGCTATCGCCCGACTGCGGCAAAACGCGGCCGTGGCCAAAAACTGACATCGATTTGGAGGTTGTCTCATGATCAAAATCTACGGTATGCCCTCGTGCCCCGACTGCGAGTACGTCCACCATCAGATCGAAAACCGCTCCGACGAGTTCGAGTCCATCAACATCGGCGAACATGTGAAGAACCTAAAGGAGTTCATGCATCTTCGCGACAACAACCCCGTTTTCGATGAAGCGAAGGAAAACGGTTGGTTGGGAATCCCCTGCTTCGTGAAAGAAGACGGAACGGTCACCCTTACCGCCGAAGAAGTGGGGCTGAAGTCGAAGCCCGCCGACGGCGAGGCATGCAGGCTCGACGGATCAGGCTGCTAAACGAATCGAACCGCGAAACGAAGACGGGCGCCGAAACGGCGTCCGTCTTTCTTCATGCAGCAAAATGCCGTCCAAGTACGGGGATGCAGTCACTAGATCGGGCGCCGTGAGCAGATGCAGTCACAAGGCGAGATGCGGCTGGAAAGTTCGAATCCCGCGATCGGATGCAGCCGAAGGACCCGATTCCCGCAGGCACGAGCGCCCACCAGAAATATCAGATCGCATGCGCCTATTCGCGCGTCGGAGGAAGCTCGCCTGCAATCAGTTTCAACAAGTCGTCTTCGGAAAGAACAGGGACGCCCAGGGAAACCGCCTTGTCGTATTTGCTTCCCGCCGCCTCACCCGCAATCAGGAAGCTCGTTTTCTTCGAGATGCTGGACGAAACCTTCGCGCCGCGCGCTTTAAGCTGCGCGCTGGCCTCATCGCGCGTCATCCCGCTTTGAACCAAGGCACCAGTAAGAACGAAGGTCAGACCCTCAAGCGTCTGAGGGAGCTTCTCCCCCTCGTCGGCCGCCGCATTCTCCATAACGACACCGCGCAATGCAAGACGATCGATGACTGCAACGTTATCGGGCGTGCGCAGGAACACGTAAATGCTGTGGGCGATCTTCGGGCCGATGCCCTCCACAGCCGCCAGAGACTCCTCACTTGCCTCGCGAAGCTCCTGCATGGACGAATAACGTGCCGCGATAGCCTCGGCCGTGGTCTTGCCCACATGGCGGATGCCGATGCCGAACAAGACACGCGCGAAGCCGCGATTCTTGCTCTCTTGGATCTGATCAACGAGTTTCTTCGCGATCGTGGATCCTAGGCGGATCGCATTGCCTTCCTTGTTGACGCGACCCATGTCGAGTAAAGAAAGCTCGACCTCGTCAAGCGTGTAATAATCCGCCACATCGGAAAGACGGCCCGACTCTACCAGCCTGCCGACGATTTCCTCGCCCATACCGTCGATATCCATAGCGTTGCGCGATGCCCAATGGATCAAACGCTCAAGCGCCTGAGCGGGACAATCGATGGAAATACAGCGATGAGCCACCTCGCCCTCGTCGCGAATGACCGGACTTCCGCAGCTGGGGCAAACCTCGGGCATGTGCCAAATCGCTGCGTCTTTCGGACGAAGAGACAGCACGGGGCCCAGGATCTCGGGAATGACATCGCCCGCCTTGCGCACGATGATGGTGTCGCCAATGCGCACATCCTTACGATGGACTTCGTCTTCGTTATGCAACGTGGCGCGGGCCACCGTCGAGCCCGCCACCACAACGGGGTCAAGCTCGGCAACCGGCGTAAGGGCGCCCGTACGCCCAACCTGCACGGTGATGTCACTCAGAATGGTGGTTTTCTCTTCGGGCGGGAACTTGAAGGCGATTGCCCAGCGCGGCGCGCGTGCGGTGAAACCCATGGCTTCTTGCTTGGCAAACGAGTTCACTTTCACCACAACGCCGTCGATCTCATAAGGAAGATCGGATCGCCTCTCAATGCATCGTTCGCAGAAAGAGCGCACTTCCTCGCGTGAATTCGTGCGAATGACGTCAGGGTTCACGTGAAAACCGGCGGTGCGAAGCCACTCAAGCATCTCAAACTGACCCTCGGCGGCAATGGCACGCTCATCGGCAATAGCGTAGAGGAACGTCGACAGATCGCGTTGCCCTGTCACTGCTGCATCCTTCTGACGCAAGCTTCCCGCCGCCGCATTGCGCGGGTTGGCGAACGGCTGCTTGCCGTTTACCTCGGCCTGCCTATTAAGCGCCTGGAAGCTCGACTTCGGCATGTACACCTCACCGCGGAGTTCCAAGGACCCTTCGCGCACGACATCGGACATGCCCTGATCGCGAAGGCGTAAAGGCACGTCACGAACCGTGCGGATATTGACGGTGACATCCTCGCCTGTAGTTCCGTCGCCGCGCGTCGCGGCGCGGACAAGCCGCCCGTCCTCGTACGTCAGCGCGATACCCGAACCATCGATCTTCAACTCACAGGCAAGCTCGGGAAGCTCGCCGAAAAACTCGACGACGCGATCCATCCATGCATCAAGCTCTTCGAGGTTCATCGCGTTGTCCAGCGAGTACATGCGCTGCTCATGGCGTACCGGCGCGAACTGCTCGCCCACGTAACCGCCAACGCGTTGCGTTGGACTAGACGGATCGATGAACTGCGGATGAGCCTGTTCGAGGTCGCGCAATTCGCGCATGAGGGAATCGAAGGCCGCATCCGAGATCTCGGGGGCGTCCTTCGCGTAATACAAATAGGTGTGGTGCTCGATCTCGCGGCGCAGCGCCTCGATGCGCTCCTTCGCCTGAGCTTCATCCAATACCGATTCGTCGTCGAACAGGGTCGGCGTGTCTGACATCTTTCGCTCCTTCAAAAATCGAAAGCGACCGAGACCGAACCAAACGGTTAACCAATCAGTTCGATGATCGCCTGAGGTATGCAATCGGCCACATCTTCGGCGCGCACGCCGAACGACGTGAAGCGCCTACCCGCAGCGCGGCCCGCTTTGGCATGCAAGGTTGACCCAAGAACACCAGCTTGAAGCGGCGGCACGCCCTGGGCGGCCAATGACGAGATCATACCCGCTAAAACATCACCCGTGCCAGCCTTCGCCAAATCGGGGGTTCCTTCGGTTATCGCAAACGTGCGTTCGCCGTCCGAGACAAACGTATCGGGTCCTTTAAGCACAACGGTGAAACCGTATGCGAGCGACAACATCGACGCCAGCCTAGCGGGGTTCCTGACATCAAGCGAAAACGGCTTGGCAAGGCGAGCCGCCTCCCCAAGGTGGGGCGTGACAACGGTTTCCAACCCACGCTCAAACCTGCGGCGCAGCAAACGTCGCCCCTTCTTGGTGGTCAAGGCGTCAAGCGCGCCACCATCGACAAGAACCGGGTAAGCGGCGTTCCTCAGCGCCGCGAAAACGAGTGCCTCGGACTCCGCTTCCGCCGAATCGAACCCGGGACCAATGCACAGCGCCTGCGGATGATTAGGCGTCACAACCGAAAGATCGCAGGCATCCCATCCCTTTCGGGAGGAAATCACCAGCGAAGGGCTTGCCGAGACGAGAAGGGGTTTCAACGAAGCGGGCACGACGATCTCGACGTAACCCGCGCCCATGCGCTCAGCGGCGACGGCAGACAGACATGCTGCGCCAGGATAGCGGTTGCTGCCCGCAACAAGCGTCAGCTTCCCGCGCGTGTATTTGTTGGTGTCCGCTCGAGGAAACGGCAGGAAGGAAACCAGCTCGTCGTTCGACGCGGCGAAGATCGGCGCGCCATCGATGTTCCAACTGCTTGACCTGGCAACCGCCACTCGATCGTCGGCGCCATGCTCGGCGTCCTTTTTAGCGGCTTTCACTTTGTTCGCGATGATACCCATGGGAGTCCTAAAGATCGTCCAGCATGCTGCGAGTTTCCTTGAACTTGCGCGTCAGTTCTTCCATAGGGTCGATGCGCTCTTCGCTTGCCTTTTTCGAGCTTTCGGTGATGGCCATCGCGCAAGCAACAGCCTCGGTATGCGTGTACGAAAGAGACAAGGGGATGTCGCGCACACCGCGCTTTTTCGCGATATCCTTCGCGGCACCACGCAGCACGACGAAGGGTCGACCCTTCGCATTACGACGAACCTCGATGTCAAGCACGCCAATGCCCTCGGAAAAACCAGTGCCTAGTGCTTTGACCACCGCCTCCTTCGCAGCGAACCTCAAGGCATAGTGGGTTTCGGGCGAAGCAGACTTCTCGCAATATTCCTGTTCGTCAGCGGAAAACACCAATCGCGAGAACGAGGGCGAGCGACCAAGGATCTTGCGCATCCGCTCGATTTCGACAATATCGACGCCAAGGCCGACGTTCTCCGCATCGAACACACGCTCATCTTGCTCAAGTTCATCAATCCCTGAAGAAAGCGCCTCCTGAGCCTCAACGCTTTCAGCGGAGTCGCCCTCGACCGCACCCGCCGACGGCAAAGCGCCGCCCTGCGAGTCCTTGCCTCGTTCGACCAACCCATCGGACGCGAACAGACGATCGCGCGCAAAACCGAGCGTCACTTCGCCCAACGCCATATCGGCGAACTCGTCCGCTGACTTATTTGAAGCCGCTTCGTCCTTAAGATCGTCTTCGATCTCGTAATCCCACTCTTCCTCTTGGGCCATGATCACTCCACTGTAACCGCTTTTGCCAAATTACGCGGCTGGTCGACATCGCATCCACGCAGCACGGCAATCGACCGCGCCAGCAACTGCAGCGGCACGCTCGCCGTAATGGCGGACAGAGCATCGCGAACCTTGGGGATATAGATCACGTAATCGGCGTGGTTCTTGATGTCCTCGTCACCCTCGGTTGCAACGACGACGATCTTCGCACCGCGGGCACGGCTTTCCTGCAAGTTAGAAACAACTTTATCGTAAACAGGGCTCTTCGTGGCAATGGCAATAACGGGAAAACCATCGTCGATAAGAGCAATAGGTCCGTGCTTCATCTCACCAGCAGGATAGGCCTCGGCATGCAGATAGCTGATCTCCTTCAGCTTCAGTGCACCCTCGCGGGCAACCGCAGCACCCATGCCGCGTCCAATGAACAGGGCGCTTGAAGCATCCTTGCAGGCAGCCGCCGCTTGATCTACAGCATCCGTGCACGAAAGGATCTGCTCGACTTGCTCGGCAGTATCGGCAAGCTCGCGGAACAACAGGCGAATCTGATTCATCTTGAGCTTGCCCTTCGCCTGGGCAAGGAGCATTGCCAAAAGCGTCAAGCTGACAACCTGGCCAAGGAACGATTTCGTTGAAGCAACGGCGATCTCTTTGTTGGCCTTCGTGTAAATAACACCGTCCGACTCGCGGGCAACCGGGCTTCCCAGCACGTTGGTGATGCCGAACACGCGGGCGCCCTTCACCTTCGCGTCGCGAATCGCAGCCAAAGTGTCGGCAGTCTCGCCCGATTGAGAGACGGCGACAACCAGAGTGGTCGGCGTGATGATCGGGTTGCGATAGCGGAACTCGCTTGCCACCTCGACCTCGGTCGGGATGCGGGCCCATCCCTCGATAAGCTCTTTAGCCACCAAACCGGCGTGATAGCTCGTCCCGCACGCGATAACGTAAACGCGATCGATAAGATCAAGCTCTTCAGGGCTCATGTCCAGCTCATCGATCTCAAGCGCTCCGTTGACCAGACGCCCAGCAAGCGTGTCACGGATAACACGCGGCTGTTCGTGAATCTCTTTCAGCATGAAATCGGGGTAACCGCCCTTTTCGGCGACATCGATATCCCATGTGACGTGCGTAGGCTTCACATCGATCGGTTCCCCCTGCGAGTCGAAGAAGTCGGCCCCATTCGCAGTCAGCTTCGCGAACTGCCCGTCATCGAGAACGACGACGTCACGTGTCGCACCGATAACCGCGATAGCGTCAGAAGCCAGATAGCAGCCGTCTTCTGCCACCCCAACGATAAGCGGGGAGTCCTTTCGCGTGGCGACGATGACGCCCGGTTCGCGGTCATCGACGACAGCAAGGCCGTACGAACCCACGATCTGCGTGGTTGCCTCACGGACCGCATCAAGAAGATCGCCTTCGTAGCAGTCTTCAATCAAGTGAACGACGGTTTCGGTATCGGTGTTCGACGCGAACGAGTGCCCTTCGTTTTCAAGGTGGTCACGCAAGTCAGCGAAATTCTCGATGATACCATTGTGAACGATGGCAATATGCCCGTCGCAGGAAACATGAGGGTGCGCATTGGCCTCGGAAGGGCGGCCATGCGTCGCCCAACGCGTATGCCCGATGCCGCACGTCCCCTTAAGATCGAAATGAGAGACGGTGTGTTCGAGGGCCTCCACGCGACCACGACGTCTGACAACCTGCAGGCCGCCCGCCTCCTCCACCGCGATACCAGCGGAATCGTAACCTCGATATTCAAGGCGCTTCAGTCCATCAATGAGAATGGGGCTTGCATCTTTAACCCCGGTGTAGCCGACAATGCCGCACATGAGCGTCCCCTTCGAACGAATCGATTTATGCTCGGCAGGCTTTTCATTGAACGAGGATCACAAATCAAGCGAGCCCTCGGCCAATCGCTTGCCTCTCGAAAAAACGCACCTCATTGTACGGCAACGAAAAGCGCCCTGCGGCGGCAAACACAAGATGCGAAATAGTTGGTAACCAACGCTTAATCTTCGATTGAAAACAGGAAATCCCTGTCAGGGAAAATGCCTAAAACCGTCATGTAGACGTTCGACAGCGGTTGAACGGCTGACAGAACGAACGTGTAGCGTACGCCTCCCACCAGTTACGAGATGGCGGCGTTTCGCACCTATCGAACGCTAAACGAACCCCGCAAGCACTGCCCCTCGAAACATCCGACCTAAGAAAGGGGCATACATGATTTCAAGTAACCGAATCGGGAGTTCGGCGGAAAACACGCTTCGGCAATCAATCCCATTCCGAACCCTCCGTTGCATCCTCGCGATTCTATTGATGCTCATGCTGGCCGCTCCCTCTCTGGCGCTGCCAAGGATGGCGCTTGCAGGAAACGAGCCGGCACCCGCCAGCAACACGACATGGGACGAGTTGAAGCCTTTTCTCGAAAGGGGACTCGGCGTCCCCTACCTGTTCGGAGGCTCCGACGAATCCGGCTGGGATTGCTCAGGCTACGCAAGCTGGGCGTTCAGCACCTGCGGGAACACGAACTACACCCATTACACCACCACCTTCGAAAACGAGCTCGCCGCACAAGGCAGCTTCGTGATGCAAGGCGCGGGAGGCGGCCTTCGAGACGAACGCATGGAGCCGGGAGACGTCATTTTCTTCTACAGCGCAGGCGTCAGCGAACCCACCCATATGGGCATCATCGGCGAACGTGTCGACGGCATCGTCATGGTCTATCACGCCTTCACGAACTCGTTCGCGGACATCTACGGCAACCGAGGAACCATGCTCCAGGGCCTTGATGCGAACCCAGGGTCAACGCTGCCGGGCATATGGAACATGACCAGCGGGCACGGCAAGGGGCATTGGTCAAAATTCACCGTTTACCGCGGCGTGACCTCGACGGGCTCTCTTGCGCTAACAAAAAGCTCGGCCAATGCCGACATGACGAACAGAAACGAGAACTACTCGCTCGAAGGAGCCGTCTACGGCGTTTATCCCTCGCGCTCCCAAGCTCAAGACAGCGTTGATGCCGTGACGACGATGACCACGGACACCGCTGGCAAAGCGCAGGTCGACCATGTCAAACGCGGAACGTACTACATCAAAGAGATCTCCCCTTCGCCTGGCTTCGCGCTCGACGAAACCATCTACGAGGCAACCGTGAACAGCGGGGAGATCACGACGAAAGAAGTGAAGGAAGTCCCGCAAAGCAACCCAGTCTCCCTTCTTGCTTCGAAGGCAGACAGCGACACCGACCGCAACGAAGCGCAAGGAGACGCATCGCTCGCGAAAGCGCAGTTCGAGTTCTCGTTCTACGGTGGCCAGTACTCTTCGCGCGCCGAAGCCGAAGCCGCAGCAAACTCAGGCGCCGCAAAGCGCGTCTGGACCATGCAAACCGACGAGAGCGGCCGAATCAACCCCGCCTCACCGGACAGCACGTTTCCCGTGCACGGTCCTGACGGCAGCATAATCTCAACCGAACCCTATTTCGTCTCCGGCGACTCCCCGTTCACCACAACCGATGGACGGCTTGCGCTGCCCCTGGGAACGCTGATCATTCGCGAGGTCATGGCTCCTCAAGGTTATTTGATCAGCGACTCCTCCGATCATCTTGTCAATGTGACGGGAAGCGGCACCGAAGAGAGCGTCTTCACGTTCAGCGCCCCTTCCGTATCCGAGCAGGTTCAACGCGGCGGAATCGCCGTTGGCAAGATCGACCGCGAGAACGGCAGGCATCTTCCCTCGGGATCCGCAACGCTCGCAGGGGCGGTCTTCAGCATCGTGAACGACTCAGCGGCATCCGTCGTGGTCGACGGCATCGAGTTCTTGCCCGGCAGCGTGGTAGCAGCCATCGAGACCGACGAGAACGGCTGCGCACGCACGACCGAGAACGCCCTTCCCTTCGGCACCTACATCGTCACGGAAACGAAAGCCCCTGACGGGTACTTGCTGGACGCGAACTCGCGCTCGTGGAGCAAAACAGTTCAGATTCGCAAGGAAGCAGTCTACGACCTCACCGATGCCTCCGATTCCGTTACCGATCAGGTGAAGAGGGGCGACTTCTCGTTCAGCAAGGTCGACGGCCGTACTATGGAACGACTTGCCGACGTTCCGTTCCTGATCACCAGCAAGACCACCGGCGAGGCGCATGTCGTGGTCTCCGACGAGAACGGCATGGTCGACACTTCCGCCAGCTGGAACCCCCATACGCATGAGACGAACGCGAACGACCGGATCGCCGACATCGAAATCGCCCCCAAGGTCGACTCGAGAGGCGACATCGGCATCGTCGACGTCAAGCCGGATCCTCGCGCAGGCATCTGGTTCTCGGGTCGTGCAGACATCGCCGTAGGACCCGACGACTCGCTTGGCGCGCTCCCTTACGACACATACATCGTCAAGGAGATCCCTTGCAAGGCGAACACCGACAAAGCTCTCGTCTCTTTCGCCATCACGGTCTCGCGCGATAAGGCGAACCTCGACCTGGGAACCGTCGACGACAACCCCGGACCCTCCATCAGAACCGAGCTCACAACGGTCAACGGGGGACACACCAGCGCACAAGGCACGTCGGTCACCCTCATTGACGAAGTCACCTACGACGGGCTCACTCCCGGAAAGGTCTATACGATCAAAGGAACACTGCATGCAATGCAGGAAGATGCCAATGGAAAGAAAGCCGATGCCGGAGCCGTCCGTGACGTCAACGGCAACGAAGTGACCGCCGAAACGACCTTCGAAGCTTCCGCTCCCGAAGGTGCCGCCAATGTCGAATTCACCTTCGACACCTCCGCCAGCGATGCCTCCGCCGTGGTCGCCTTCGAGACGCTTGAGGTCGACGGCAACGTAGCGGCAGAGCATTCAGACATCACCGACGAAAAGCAAACCGTCTGGTTCCCCTCGATCAAAACCAATCTTTACAACAAGAATGAGGGCACCACGCCTTCGGCCGAGGGCAAAATCGTTCTCGTCGACGAGGTCTCCTTTGAGGGCCTGGCGCCCGGTAAGCCCTACTCTATCGAAGGAGAGCTGCACGTAAGAAGCAAAGACGGCACCGATTCCGGTATCGCCTTTGATAAGAACGGCCTCGAAATCCGCTCGTCTCAGCTATTCGTGCCGGAATCGAGCCATGGGACAGTGTCCGTCGCTTTTAGCTTCGAAGCTCCGGATCTTGCAGGTGAAACCGTCGTTGCCTACGAAAAACTGACTGATAATGGCATCGTGCTAACCGAGCATGCAGACATCTCCGACAACGGTCAATCCATCTCGTTCCCCACGATCGCAACGACGGCGCGCTGCAACGAGTCAGACAGCAGCGAGGTCCCCTCTGTTCTTGGCAAAGCGACCATCATCGACACCGTGAAGTACCGAAATCTAATCGAAGGGAAAACCTACACCCTGCAGGCGACCCCGCATCTTGCCAGCATTTCCGAAGACGGAACGATCGCCGATGCAGGCGCCCTTAAAACGGAAGAAGGAACGGAGATCTGCGCCCAAGCAAGCTTCACGGCCGGCGCTACCTCCGGAACCGCAGACGTGAAGATCGAGATCGACCCTTCGAAACTGAAAGGCGAAACCATCGTCATGTTCGAGAAGTGCTACGACGGTGAAACGCTCGTCGCCGCGCATGCAGACATCAACGCAAAGGAGCAGACTCTGACCGTCCCCTCAATCATGACTTTGGCGCGCGATGGAAAGACCGCGTCGCACGAGGGCAGCATCGCCAAAAACTCGACCATCGTCGACGTCATTCGCTT